>JAKOVY010000050.1 GCA_029781825.1 Bacillota bacterium
CGATACCTGGTGACCCGTCAATGATAGCCACTTCCGTATCAATATCGACAGACCTCATCTGGTTCTTCACTTCGGTAACCAGCTTTCCCGAGTTGCCATTCCCCATTCTCAACTGCGCGGTAGAGAACACCTCATCATCCACATAGAGCATGAGTTCTCCAGCGATTGCCGGTTGGAGGGATACGGCCTCGACCGGGCAAACAGCCTCACAAACACCGCAGCCTTCACAGCCATAATGATCAACTACATAGCGACCTTCCCCGTCCACATATATAGCGTCAAAGCGGCAATTCCACCGGCAAACATCACACTTTAGACATGACTCATCATCGATTTTTGCTTTCGGCAAACCGTAATAGTCTGTGCGTTGGGGTGCTGATAACCGGTTAACCACCAGGTGTAAATTGGGAGCATCCACATCGCAATCTGCATAGGCTTTGAAATTCGACAGCTTTATAAAAGCACAGGCAATAGTTGTTTTGCCCGTGCCCCCCTTGCCGCTAAGGATTAACAACTGTTTCATCTCGCACCTCCTTAGTGACAGTGTGAAGCAGAGCCTTAAACAGCTCCCGGTACTTCTCACTTTCCCGGACCGGGATCCGGGCATAAGAATTAAGTCTTCCCAGGGCTTTGTCAAATGGAATCCTGCCTAGTATTTTGATTTCATTCCTGACGCAGTAATCTTCCGCGGGATTATATGCATCCAAACACTTGTTCAATAGCACACCATGAGGTTTACCAAAGAGCTTCACCAGTTCACATACCATGTTGAGGTTATGCACCCCAAAGGTAGTAGGTTCCGCCACCAAAATACAATAATCTGCATCCTTGATACTTTCCATAACAATACAGGCACTACCGGGAGGACAGTCGATAAACACGGGTTTTGGCGACCGAGGAATATACGTTAAAAGCCTCTTGATTATGGGCACGCCGGATGCTTCTCCCGTATTCAACCTCCCGGTAATCACTGAAACCCCTCCGGAAACACCTTTTCGGATCTCACCAATTACCTTGCTTTTTTCCGATAAGGCCTGCTGAGGGCAGAACATTACACATCCGCCGCATGAGTGGCAGACATCGTCAAATACTATTAATCGGTTGTTGACATAGGCCAGGGCATTAAATCTGCAGAAATCAACACATCTTCGACAGCCGTCGCAAAGCTGATCATCTA
>JAKOVY010000060.1 GCA_029781825.1 Bacillota bacterium
TCCCGGGCTGCCTGGTTGGCAGCCAGTACATGTGCTATTTTTTCATCAAACAGCACCTCTTCAGGAAGTCGGAAATAATGGACCGGTTCCGGAGCCGGTTTGCTGTGCAGGCTAATAGGTGAACGAGTTTCCGCCTGCTGGGACCGGGCGGCATGCCCGGCTACTCGAGCTGCTTTGAGAAGGCCTTCCCGGCTGAGGTCAGTGGTATAAACATAGGAGGTGCGTCCTCCCGCCAGAACGCGAATGCCCGCTCCCCGTTCCCGTCCGCTGTTAATCTTTTCGATACGGTCCTCTTCACAGTACACACTGGTACTGACTTTTTCCTCTATATATATTTCGGCGAAATCTCCGCCTTTTTTTAATGCCTCGTCCAGAATGTCCCCCAGCAGTAAGCGATCTATCATACAGTCCTCCGTCAAAAATCAGGTAGTTGTTACCAACCACTATAAGTAACTCACTAATTATTGTCTACAGGTTTAGCGAGAAAATACCCTACCTTAATAGCAATCGCCTGCTTATCATCGCTATTCAATGATTTCGGGCCGATGTGGGCATCGGTCCCTACACGACGGGCCGACAGGGTCGTCGGCCCCTACAACCCATCCGATAAATCCATCGGGCTGAACCGTTGCTATATCGTGGCGACGGAACAGGTGCGCATGGTTAACCTACTGGATAACATAAGTCGTCGTTCCTGACCCCATCGGGCCGATGTGGGCATCGGCCCCTACAATTGGGCAATGCAGACATCGTTTCATACATACGGGCCGACAGGGTCGTCGGCCCCTACAACCCTTCCGATAAATCCATCGGGTCGATGTGGGCATTGGCCCCTACATCTCATCGTTCCTCACGGTCGTAGGGAAATCCTAAAGCCGCCGGCACTCCGGCTTCCTGCCTCAACCGGATGGTTACCGCCACCAGCACCAGAATGGTGAAAAGGTAAGGCAGCATGGACAGGAAGAAAGGAGATATATGAAATCCAGCCGTCTGGATGCGGAAAGTCAGAGCCTCCACACCACCAAACAAATAGGATCCGAGAATAGCCCGCAGCGGGTTCCATAGTGCAAATATTACCAGAGCTACCGCAATCCAGCCCCGTCCGGCAGTGATGCTCTCCTGCCAGGTAGGTGCATAGGCTAAAGACAGGTAAGCTCCTCCCAACCCGGCCATCATGCCCCCAATTATGGTAGCCAGGTAGCGCACCCG
>JAKOVY010000061.1 GCA_029781825.1 Bacillota bacterium
CGTCCAGTACATCTTTCTTTCCCTTTTTCATAGTCTGCAATGCAAATTCTTCCGGCCTGTTCCCAACTTTAATATGATCCGGTATCGGAACTCCTTCAGAAGCGTTAAATGCCAGATTCTTTTCAGCATCCGTAATCCACGTTACTGCGCCTTCTCTGGAAACGTCCGCCACGATCTCGGACACAGCATCAAAATGCATAATTATGGGATGCACACTTCTTGCTATTATCCCCACAGCCCCTTTAATTTCTCCGCTGTCCTTTACAGGAAGAACCTCTATTCTCGTTGTGCTCCCATCCCTCAAGTGCAGTACCTGCTCTTGAATGTCCCCTGTATTCAAACAGTTGCTTATGGCACCTACTTCTTTTACCGGAGTCCCTATCGGTATGTCTTGTATGCTGCTAATTTTGGTCCCTATTCTATCCGTAACCTTCTCAAGGTCAGTTCTTATAAAAACTGCATCAAGCGGTAGTTTTTCTGCCATCGCCTTGACTACATTCCAAAATCCTCCCAAATCATTTACAGTAACCAACTCTCCTCCCGCCTTTCCTCTAAATTGCCTCCCAGTTTTTTTAAGAGCGGCTCTTTCTGGAGTGGTTGCCCTCGAGCGTCACGGTGCTTTCCCTTGCAAAATACGATTTGCAGCAACGTCCGACCAAGTCGTGGTATCCCTCTGTTAATTCATTTATCGACAACTGCACTGGTTTTCTTGACGAATGTTTCGCCTGTGAGTAAAACAATCCCCCTCCATTACCAGCTTGCGACAAGAGAGCGAGGAAATCACGACTTTTGTCCAGGGTATTCTCTCTTTTGTTACTTAACAATACTTTCTTTTCTTTCGCCCGGCAAGGAAAATACTGGCTTTTGCTTTTTACCTCTTTCCCAACGAGCCTTGCCAAATCCCTCTCTGCAGGACAAATTTTAAAGCCGGCCCATAAAACTGCGAAAAACAAAAATCCCCAAACCATCTGGATTGGGGATCGTTTTTCCCTCTACCCATTTTGCTAACCGCTCGCTACCGTGCTTTCTGGTACATGCTGGTATTACGAACTCTTGCAGAGTTGTAAGCAGCTCTGCAATACTCTCGAGTGCGCGGCAAACGCCGATATTTCGCCTTTTCCAAACACAAAAATGGTGGAGGCGATGGGATTCGAACCCACGACCCCTGCGTTGCGAACGCAGTGCTCTCCCACTGAGCTACGCCCCCACTGAGTTAAACCATTTCGTTTTGGGCCAGGGCCTTGAATATCAGGGGAACAATCTGTTTCTTGCGGGACAGGACCCCTTTCAGGAAAACCTCTCCCTCAACGTCATCTCCAAATATCCTTGCCCCCAGGTCTCTTCTCTCCCCGGCAATCAATAGTTGGGTTCCCTCTACAAATATATCAGTTACCATTAAAAACATCAAATCATATCCACGCGTTTTGCTGATTTCCTCCATGGTCGCCTTAATTTCCGGGATATGCCCCTGCAGCAGCGACATGTCGGCAGTCTCAATCTGGGCTACCGCAAAGGTGATATTCCCGTACCGGTATTCTTTGAGATCCTCGTTTATCGCCTGCCGAGTATCTTCAATATTCATGGGAGAGGCTTCGCGGAAGATCTCCCTTCCCCAGGTTTCAATTTCCAGACCGCTCAGTGCTGACAGCCACTCCGCCATCTTGCGATCCTTATCGGTCGTGGTGGGAGAACGAAAGATCATGGTATCCGACAAGATCCCCGCCAGCAGCAGTCCGGCCGTGGCCCGGTCAGGCACATGACCCTTTTCCCGATACATTTCGGCAATCAGGGTACAGGTAGCACCCACCGGCTCATTACGGAAATATATCGGGGTGATGCTTTCCAGGTCGCCCACCCGGTGGTGGTCGATTATCTCCAGCAATTCGGCTTCCTCCACCCCGTCGACCGCCTGGGATTTCTCGTTGTGATCAACCAGGATTACCTGCTTCCGCTTCATGCTCAGGAGGTGATAGCGGGATATCATGCCCAGAAAACGGTTATCATCATCGGTTACCGGGTAATTGCGGTAACGGGTTTTCAGCATCATTTCCCGGGCCACGGCCACAGGGTCATCGTCGTCAAAGATAACCAGGTTGTCGGTTTTCATTATCTCACGTAAGCGGGTATCAAATAGTGCCTGCACTTTGGTGCCGGCTTCCTCCGGCGAGCTAAGATCCGCCAGCCCGTCCATCAGGATCATGGCCAGGTCACCGATAGTAACCAATCCCAGCAGGCGTCTCTCCGCATCCACCACCGCCAGAGTTTTGGCCCGGCGGTTCCGGAGCAGGCTGCCCGCTTCCTGCAGGCGCATATCCGGGCTTAGCACCTCCTCCGGTTCCTCGTCCGCCAGGAGGTCTACAACCCGGGCTCTGACGTCCTTAATCCGCTCCGGGGGCTCTATACCCAGCTTCTTAAGGACATAAACGGTTTCATTATTCAAATCCCCGGCAGTGCCGGCAATAACGTTGGATTCGCCTTCAAGCTGTTTTAACCGAGCATATGCAATAGCCGAGGCTATTGAGTCGATGTCGGGGTTTTTGTGTCCTATTATGATAATCGGGTGCTTCTTCATACAAACTCCTCACAGTTCTATGTATTCAAGGGTGGTCTTTTCCTTTTCGTAACAGAAAAGGACCGGGTACCACGGCTGCGGCGGAGCAGGTTGGTTGATTCCTGCCAGAAACAAAATGTCAAGCGGGAAAACCTCTATTCTTGTCTTCTCTGCTCCTCGGGCAGCGAGTTCCTTTTTATTCTTTTCCAGAAAGGCCCTGATTCGGGTATTCTGGTTTTCAACCGTGGTTCTCCCCAATTCATGGGGAATGTTGAGGTGACGGTTGTTGACAACAAAATCAAGTATCAGAAGCTGCTTATACTGCTCCGAGTTCTCCGGGTCCACGCGGGACAGGAAGTCCGCCAGGATTACATACAACCGTTCCCTTCTTAAGGGGCGGCCTGCCAAATCTTCGGCCATATAGAACCGGGCCAGGGCCTCATAAAACCTGAAGGCATTGCCGACAAACAATCTTGGTATGCAGTAGGCCAGGGTATAGTCGAACACATGGCTGTTGTAATACCGGTGCAGAAGATCGTCGATTACCTTCAGGGTGCTGATCTCGTCGTAACTCAGCCACCGGTTGGCCAGAACCTCATACGGAGGATAATCCTTGTAGACATAGTCCCACCGGGGCGCCTCCTCCCGAATCGCGGTTCCCTTCAATAGTTTAAGGAAGCCGAGCTGGAAGTAGTCAGGCTGCAAACCATAGACCCAGTTGAAGGATTCTGCCAGGGACTGGTAGTCTTCTTCCGGCAGACCGGCAATCAAATCCAAGTGGATGTGAATGTTTCTCCTCTCCACCAACAACTTGATGTTCTGAGCCATCCGGCCCAGGTCCTGGCGACGGTTGATCCGCGCCAGGGTGTCGGGGTTAATGGACTGCACCCCAATCTCAAACTGGAACCTGCCTTTTTTTACCCCCGCCAGCAGCTCCAGCATCTCATCGGTTAAAGCATCGGCCACGATTTCAAAGTGAAAATTGGTCTCCCCCGGCAGGTCGGCAAGAAACCTCATTAATTCGAGGGCTCGCCGAGGATGGCAGTTGAAACTGCGGTCCACGAACTTGATTTGTGACACCCCCCGGGCTGCCAGGGCCGAAATCTCCTGACGTACCCGTTCCAGGGGAAAGTAACGCACTCCCCTGATGGTGGAGGAGAGGCAGTAGCTGCAGTTGAAGGGACAACCCCGCGAGGTTTCATAGTAGATGATCCGCTGATCGGTTATAATCGGGTCATCGCCATAAGGCAGGGGTATGCGGCTCAAATCCTCTTCCAACTCGCGGTCCGGGTTTTCATGGATGCAATCCCCCTGTCTCCAGGTAAGACCCGCAATTCCCCGGTAATCCCCACCCTGCCGCCGGGCGAGGAGAAGCTCGCGGAAAGTTGCCTCTCCCTCCCCCCGAACCGCCATGTCGATGAAGGGATGGTCCTGCATGAGCTTAACCGTTTCGAAGCTAACCTCCGGCCCTCCTGCCACAATCGTCAGCGACGGCAAAACCTTTTTCAGGTTGTTAGCCAGTTTTAGTGTTTCCTCGATGTTCCAGATATAACAGGAAAAGGCCAGCAAATCCGGCTGTGCCCGCACGATGCTGCGCATTACATGGTCCAGGGAATCATTGATGGTAAACTCCATAACCTGGTGGCGCTCCCCAATCTCTCGGGCGACACCGGCCAAGTACCTCAGTGCCAGGTTGGAATGGATATACTGAGAATTCAGGGTTGCCAGAACCAGCATTTAACCACCCTTCAGCACTTCCCTCACCCGGTTGATAACCCAGAAAACCACGATGGCAACCAAGGTCAGAATGATAATAACATCGAATTTTTCAAAAATGGCGCGTATCCGGTCCCAGTTGTCTCCCATCTTCACCCCGGCATAAACGAAAATCACCGTCCAGGGAAACGACCCGGCAATGGTGTAGACCAAAAAAGAAGAGAAATTCATACGGGCGATCCCCGCCGGAAGTGAGATGAAGGTACGCACAACCGGCATCAAACGGGCCCAGAAAACTATCTTATTCCCATAGCGCGCAAACAGGTCATCTGCGCGCTGGAGGTCCTGCTTCCTAATCAATATGTATCGGCCGTATTTCTCAATAAAAGGGCGTCCCCCGTATGAACCGACCAGGTAGGCTATTGTCGATCCGAGCACTCCCCCCAGGAGTCCGGCCAGGACCGCTTCCCAGAAATTCATGATCCCCTGGGATACCATATAGCCCCCGAAAGGCAGGATTATTTCCGAAGGCAAGGGAAAACAGGCACTCTCCAGAGCCATCCCCATGATTAAACCCCAGTAGCCCCACACAGCCATGTATTCTACGGCCAGGGCGTATAAGGCCTCCAGTATCTCAAACATATAATCCCCTTCGTTGTGCGGTTTTCAATCCTCACCAACAATCAGGAATTCGGTTTCCAGTTCAATCCCGTACTTCTCTTTCACCCGCCGTTTAATCAGCGAAACCAAGGCCAGCACATCCCGCGCCGCAGCCCGGCCGCGGTTAATGATAAATCCGGCGTGTTTGGTTGAAACCTCGGCATCCCCTACCCGGCACCCTTTGAGCCCAAGTTCCTCGATCATGGGGCCGACGAACCTGCCGGGAGGCCGCTTGAATGCACTGCCGGCCGACGGGTACTCCAGGGGCTGCTTTTCCCTCCGCTGTCGCGACAGCTCTTGCATCCTTTCCTTAATCAGGTGCGGTTCGTCGGGATGAAGAACCAGTTTGGCCTGGAGCACTATATATCCTTTTTTTTGAATGCTGCTGGTGCGATAGCCAAACTCCAGAGCCGATTTATCCAAAACCGTTATTTCTCCGGCTTCACTGAGGACGGTTACTTCTTTTGTTACTTGGCTTATTTCTCCCCCATAGGCGCCGGCATTCATGTAGACCGCCCCCCCGAGTGACCCGGGAATGCCCTCTGCAAATTCAAGGCCGCTTAGGCCCCTGTCTGCCGCCATGGCAGCCAACTGGGATATCTTTATCCCGGCCTGGGCTTCAACCACGGTGCCCCTGAACTCAACCCGGCTGAAACCGGCACCAAGCTTTATCACCACTCCTCTGATGCCCCCATCTTTCACCAGGAGATTGCTGCCCTCACCGATGACCAGATAGGTCAGGCCCTGTTTCCGAGCCCACTCCAACACCCCGATGATTTCCGGTATCGATTCCGGCATCACCATAATGTCGGCCGGTCCGCCGATACGGAAGGTGGTGTGGTCCCGCATCGGCTCGTTGTATTTAATCCTTTCCGCCGGTATCAGGTTTTCTAATCTCATATGTACCTACTCCCGGTTTCTTATGCGGCACTGCCGGCCACCTGAACCGCTATGGCCGGCGCCTCCGGCATAACAACGACGGCGGGGTTATCCCCTACCCGCCGGTAAGCGTATGCCAGTGCTTCTTCGACCGTGGAACGCCAGATCATGAAAGCTTTCTCCACTACGTCCGGTTCCAGTTTGGTCACCATGACCACCTGGCATTTTTCAACCACGCGGCAGATAGCATAAGCCTTATGTCCCCCCAGTTCAAAGCGGCGGACAAACCGTTCCTTGATGTCCGCCGGTGTCCGGGCTTCGTTGAGCCAGCGGGCAAAAGTGCCCTCTCCCAGCCCCTCCTCACATCCGGCCACCAGGATGATTACCCCCCCGGGACGCACCGCCTGCACCGCCGCTTCCAGGGCCTTTTGGGCCTGGTAGAGGTTAATATCCCGGGGATAGCCTCCACAACCGGCAATGACTATGTCAGCCGGGCGGTCAATATAACATAAGCTGGCCTTTTGGCAAATCTCTACCCCTTTCAGCCACGCCTGTTCCAAATCCCCGGCCACCGCCGCCACTATTTCCCCGCGGTCGTCGGTAATCACGTTCAGTATGAAATCCACTTCCGCCCGGCGCGCACCCTCGATCAGCAGTTCATTCACCGGGTTATTCTCAATATTCCCCAGACAGGCCCGTTCATCGGCCATCAGGGAGTGGGTCGCACTGATGGCGGCGCGGTCGGCAACACCGGGAATAATTGACTTGCGACCTCCGGAATACCCGGCAATATAATGGAGGCCAATCAGTCCGGTGGTAACCACCACATCGGATTCCTTAACCAGCCGGTTTATCCGCAGTTCGAAGCCGCCTTTGAGGGTCCCCAGACTGACCAGGTCACGGTCCGGGTTGTGGTTAACCACCCGACAGCGTTGGCAGACATCCTCACCATATATCAATCGGCTTTCCTCATCCGTCTGTTCGCGGTGTATGCCGTTGGCAATCAGTAGCGAAACCTGTTCATCGGCTATCCCCGCCTTCCGGATTTCATCCAGAAGGGGCGGCAGCATCTGTTTATAGGGAGTTGGTCGGGTTATGTCGTTCACCACTATCAATACCGATTTTGCATCCTTGCGGACAATAATCTCACCCAACCTCGGGGTACCGATCGGTTGGGCCAAAGCGTTTTCGACTGACGTAAGCGAACTGTCCACGCGGGGAAAGCCCCGGCGCTCAAGAACCGCTTTTATATTCTCATCCGGCACCGTAAAAGATATTGAGCCTTTGGCAAATTTCCAAGTAAAATCCATGGTTCCCCACCCTTCATCCCCCTATTATACCAGAGACCTACTCGGCAACAAATAAAACGCTCCCGCCAGCAGGAAGGCTCTTCCCTTGCTTCCCTTTGATCCACTTGTGATATAATAGTGCCGTTGAATGTATGTAAATTCCTGCGATGGGGAGAGTGCGATGGAGCGAAATGCGTTAAAAAGTCATCTGAAGAATATGCTGGGACCCGACAAGGTCCTGACCGAGGACCTGGATCTCCTTTATTACTCTTACGACAGTTCTTTCCTGACCAAGCTGCAGATGGTGTCCCCTGATGTGGTGGTCCTGCCGCGTTCCACCGAGGACGTGCAGAAGGTCATGCAGTTTGCGTTTGAACACAGAATTCCAGTTACTCCTCGAGGAGCAGGAACCGGAGAAACCGGAGGCAGTGCACCATTGAGCGGCGGTATTGTCCTGGATTTATCCGCGTGGGATGAGATCGTTGAAGTGGATGCCGCCAACATGCAGGTTACCGTCCGCCCGGGGGTGATCCATTCCGACCTGAATGACCACCTGGCAGCGTATAACATGTTTTTCCCTCCGGATCCTGGCAGCAGCAAGATGTGCACCATCGGCGGGATGGTGGCCAATAATGCCAGCGGACTCCGGGCGGTAAAATACGGGTGCACCGAGCAGTACGTCCTGGGGCTCGAAGTCGTTCTGCCCGACGGTCGCGTGATTACCACCGGCGGTATGAAGTCCAAGGCCATAAAAAACGTGTCCGGGCTCAACCTGACCAAGCTTTTTGTTGGTTCCGAAGGTGTGCTGGGCGTTATTACCCGCATCCGTCTGCGCTGTTTCCCCAAGCCCAAATCTCGCGGGATTGTAATGGCTGTCTTCGACAACCTTGACGATGCTCCGGCTACCGTCCTGGAGGTGTACCGAGAGGGTATTCTGCCTTCCGGCATTGAGATATTGGACTCGTCAGCCATCAGGGCGGTTAACGCCTTTAAGCCTCATATAAACCTTCCCGATGCGGAAGCGATTCTGCTCTTTGAAGTGGACGGCAATCCTCCCAGCGTTGAGTGGGAAGGAACCACCATTGTCAAGATTGCCGAGAAACGGGCTCGCCAGGTGGAGTGGTCCACCGAGCCCAAGCGGATGGCAGCCCTGTGGGAAGGCAGGAGCGTAACGGCTGCGGCGGCGGCCCGAGTTCGTCCCGATGGAAGCCGGATTTTTGCCGGTGAAGACATTGCCGTTCCCCTGTCCGGAGTTGCCGAGGCTCTCAGGAGGATTCGCGCCCTGGGTGAAAAACACGGCATTCAGGTGGTTAACTACGGTCATATTGGCGACGGTAATGTGCATACGGCTCCCGTTATCGATCCTGAGAATCCGGCGGAGGTAGAAAAGGTCATGGAACTGGTTCATGACATCCACCTGCTGGCCATTGAACTGCAGGGAACCACTACGGGAGAACACGGGGTGGGCGCAGTTCGCCGTGAATACGCCCGTCTGGAACACGGGCCGGCCGTTGATGTTATGCAAAGCATTAAAAAAGCCCTGGATCCTTACAACATTATGAATCCGGGAAAACTCTTTTAGTCGGACAAATCGAGTCGGACTTGGAGCCGGTGCCGGTGTCGGCAGGTTCCGGCAAGGCCTATTTTATAATTGCTTAATTGCTGAAGCGGCGGAGGAGGATTTTATTTGTGGAGTTGCAACAATTTCCCCTGGTAAAAGATCAACTTAAGAAGTGCGTTCGCTGCGGTCGCTGCCGCACCGTATGCCCAATTTTTGCCGAAATCCGGAACGAAACGGTAGCTCCCCGGGGCCACGTATTCATGGTGCAAGCCCTGCGGGACAATAAGGTATTGCCGGAAAAGCAGGTATATGACCGGCTTTCCAACTGCCTCCTCTGTGAAACCTGTTCCATCAACTGTCCCTCGGGGATCGATATACACGAACTTAATAAAGCGGCCCGTTCATTCATTTATAAAAAGAACCCCTCGATGGTAAAGGACCTGTTTCTGGACAGGGTTTGGACCAACCCTACGTTGATGAGGCTGGGCGGCCTGGCGTTGTGGACCTTCAATAAGTCCGGATTGCAAAAAGCGGCCCGCAGCCTCGGGCTGACCAAACTCCTGCCCGGCGACCTGTCGCAGGCTGAACAGATCATGCAGGATGTTCCCCGTCGCTCGGCGCGCAGCATCCTGCCGGAAATAAATCCTCCCCGGGGAGAAAAGAAACTGCGCGTAGGATACTTCCTAGGCTGTGGAACCGATCTCTTTTCCCCGTCGGTGGCGGTGGCCACGGTTAAGGTTCTGACCTCGCTGGGCTGCGAGGTGATAATCCCACGGGACATGAAATGCTGCGGGTTGCCTCACGCGGCCAACGGCAAGATAGACAGTGCCCGTGATCTGATGATACAGAATCTCAAGGTGTTCAACAGTCTCAACCTTGACTACATCGTAACCGATTGCGGCTCCTGTTCATCCGCTCTCTCCGAAGAGAGCCTTAAGCTTCTGTTGGTTGATCAGGGATACGATGAAGAAATAGAGAAGTTCTGTTCCCGGCTTTACGATTTGAACAAGTTCCTGCTCGAGGTACTGGAGATCAGCCCCCGGGAACTGTCATCCCTTGACATGAAGGTTACTTACCATGATCCGTGCCACCTGGCCAAGGCCCAGGGTATTCGCCGGGAACCGCGCGAGATCCTGAGAATGATACCGGGACTGGAACTGGTGGAAATGGAGGACTCGGAGCGTTGCTGTGGCGGGTCTGGCACCTTCAGTATGACGCATTACGATTTGTCGATGAAGGTTCTGGGCAAGAAGATGGACTCCATCGCCCGAACCGGAGCCAATGTGATCGCAACCTGCTGCCCCAGCTGCACCATGCAGCTTAAACACGGTACCAACCTTTACGGCTATGCGGCGCCGGTAAAACACCCGGTAGAATTACTGGCTGAATCCGGCACTCAGTTCCGGCAGCAGTAGTAGTGATTACGGCAAGGCAACCGATGCATCGGGGCGGTTTCTGAACCATCGCGGTGAGCTCAGCAAAAACGGTCCGTACCGTCAAGGCTAATAACCCGAAGGAAGGCGCGCGTTAACTCCGCCTTCCAAGGATGCTCCGTGCCAACTCTTTCAGGAACCAGCCTTCCTCACCAAAAATGTCGAGTGACCTGACGGCCTGCTCAATGCACTCCTCTGCCATCTCTTTCGCTCGGGACAAACCGAAAACAGACACGTAGGTGGCTTTGTTGCCGGCGGCATCACTGCCCGCTCTCTTGCCGGTGACCTTTTCGTCCCCTTCCACATCCAGTATGTCATCGGTGATCTGAAAAGCCAGACCGAGATGATCGGCAAACTCTTCCAATGCTTGCAGTTGTTCTTCACCGGCTCCGGAAAGAATGGCTCCGGATTTCAAGGACGCCTTAATCAGCGCCCCCGTTTTTTTCCGGTGCATGTTCCGCAGAGTGGTACCGTCAACGATTTTGTTTTCCGACTCCAGGTCAATTACCTGTCCGGCTATCATGCCCTGACTGCCGGTGGCCGCGGCCAGCTCGATCCAGGCCCGCAGGACGTTTTCCTTGGGCAGCGAGGAATCCTGAAGCATGTACGCGGACAGCTCGAAAGCGCGTGCCAAAAGAGCATCACCTGCCAGTATGGCCATCGCTTCTCCAAATACTTTGTGGCAGGTGGGCTTGCCCCGGCGCAGGTCGTCATCGTCCATTGCCGGGAGATCGTCGTGGACCAGGGAAAAACAGTGAATCAACTCCACCGCACAGGCCAGAGGCAAAACCTTCTCCATATCCATGCCCCCCAGTCTGGCGCCTTCCATTACCAGTATGGGGCGCAGGCGCTTTCCCCCGTTGAGAACCGCATAACGCATGGCCTGATGAATGGTGACCGGTTCGGTTTCGCTGCCCGGAAGCAATTCCTCCAGGGCGGACTCAACCTTTTTCTTTCTTGCGTTCATCTCCTGCTGAAAATCCATAAACTACTCCTTTACAGATCAATCCGCGGTAAAGGCAGAAATCTTCATAAAACGATTCCATAGGTCTGGGTACAATTAAACTATAACTTGATTGTTTCCAAAACACCAGAAAAACAATTACCAGGCCGATTAGGCCTTTTAACTGCATACCCCTGATCGAATTTGGCACAGGTAATGCCTCCACCTTAAGTGTGCACGCTGGTGCGACCGTGGTATCCCCATAATTTTGTGCAATAATGACATAGCTGGCTCAAATCCTGACTCATATTGTGTCGATTTGAATCTAGCGTTATACTGAAATCATCAAGGGAGCAAGTACGGTGGTCAATTAAGGAGGAAACCATGAACAGGAAGGAACTGCGCCGCAGGTGGGAGGAACTCCATCACAATCCCCGGGCTCGTGAAACATTGCGGCCGGAGATCCGGGACTCGTGGGAAAGAAGCTTTCAATACCGTGTCAACCCCTACCTGAAGGAAAACCCCCATGTGCTTGACGGTTCCAGTTTCAAACAAGCCCTGGAAAATGCCGCTCACCTGATTGAAACCTCGCTGCCGGTAATGAATACCCTTTCCGAATTCGTGGCGGGAACCGGTTTTATAGTATTATTGACCGACGCCAATCACTGCCTGTTAAAAATCTTGGGAGACGACGAAATCGTTAAATGGGCCAACCGGGGTTTCCTGGTTGAAGGTTCCATGTGGTCGGAAGATCTGGTCGGGACTAACGGCTGTGCCCTCAGCATCGCCCTGGCCCGCCCCATCTCGGTTTACGGTTATGAACACTTCACGCTCTTTTCTCATATTGCAACGAGCTCTTTTGCTCCCATTATTGATCAGGGCAAGATTATCGGCAGCCTGGGGATGGTTGCTCCTTACGACAAAGTAAGCCACCACTCGCTGGGTATGGTGGTCGCTTCCGTAATGCATATTCAATCGAAAATGAATCTGGAGCGTACTACCCGTTACCACGAAGTAATCATGGAATCCATGTCCGAAGGAGTAATGGTCGTCGACTACAATGGCATAATAACCTATATGAACGGCAATTGTGCCCGCTTTCTCCAGCAGGAGAATCAGGCGGTTATCGGGCGCAATATATACGACCTGCTGGGCCATACCCCGGATAACCAGTACTTTATCAATATCGTCACCCAGGGCCGGGTGATTACCGATGAAACGGTTCTGCTTACCATAGGCAAAGACAGGATTCAGTGTAACATCACCTGCAGTCCTCTCAACAATCCCGACCCATCCAACGGCGGGACCGTCGTTATTATCCGTGAAATCCAGCGTATAAACCGGCTGGTGCGCAACTGGATCGGCGGGGGAGCCAAAATGACCTTCCAGGATATTGTCGGGGTCAATCCCAAGTTTCAGCAGGTTATCAACATCGCCAAAGCCGCCGCCTCTTCATCGTCCAACGTCCTGTTGTTGGGTGAAAGCGGTACGGGCAAGGATATCATTGCCCAGGCCATGCACAATGCCAGCCCGCGGCGAAACAATCCTTTTCTGGCCATAAACTGCGCCGCCCTGCCCCGGGAACTTATTGCCAGCGAGCTCTTCGGTTACGAGGAAGGAGCCTTTACCGGAGCAAAAAAAGGAGGCAATATCGGCAAATTCGAATTGGCCGACCAGGGTACGATCTTCCTCGATGAAATCGGGGACATGCCTTTGGACCTGCAGGCATCCCTCCTCCGGGTGCTGGAAGAGAAAAGCGTGCTGCGTCTGGGCGGCAATAAACTCATTCCGGTCAACGTCCGGGTCATTGCCGCCACCAATAAAGACCTGGACCTGGAAATCAGCCGCAATCGCTTTCGCCGTGATCTGTACTACCGGCTGGGAGTCATCAGGATTACCATACCTCCATTGCGAGAACGCCCTGAGGATATCCGGCTGCTGGCCGAACATATCACGGAAAGCATATGCAGACGCATCAACAAACCGCCTATGAAACTGGCTCCCGAGGTCATCGACGCGTTTTTGAAGTACGATTGGCCGGGGAACGTCAGAGAGATGCAAAACGTGCTGGAAGGGGCCATTCAGTTGGCAGAGGGGCCGTTGATCACCTACGACCTGGTCAAGGATTACTTCAATCAATCGGGCAACCGGATTTCGGAAACACTGATCAAAGCAGAGAATGAAAACCTTACAATATCGGCGATGGAAAAACAGATGATCGAAAGTTATCTGGAAAAATACAAATACAACAAGACCGAAGCCGCCAAAGCCCTGGGAATGTCACGCCGTACCCTGTACCGCCGTTTGAAAGAGTACAATCTTTTGTAAATACAACGAACCATTATGCATCGTTGTTGTAAACGTTGTCAATAATTGACTGCTCGAACCGAGCAAACTGGACCGGGCAGAACACTTTCTGCCCGGTCCAGTTTTTCTCTGAAGGTAAGTATTAAAGCCCCATCCCCCTAAAGCAAAGAAGTAGGGGGTTGGAATAACTGTGGTTCTAAAGGCAGGTACTACGGCCTAAGTTCCGTCCCGCGGTTGATTTGCTTGTCGCAGTTCCTGTAAAAGTATACTATTTATTTATAAGGAGGTAAGCTTGCATGTTTGATACTATTCGCCCCGGACTTTTTCGACTGGAGATTCCTTTACCGGGCAATCCCCTGAAAGCAGTAAATTCATATGTCTTTAAGGCCCCGGACCGGAATCTAATCGTGGATACCGGAATGAACCGCCCGGAATGCCTGGAAGCCATGATGAACGGGCTCAGAGAACTGGATATTGACCTTTCCAAAACCGACTTGTTCATAACCCATATGCACGCCGATCATTCGGGTTTGATAAGCCATCTGGCCACGGAAACCTCCAGGGTTTTCTGCAGTCAAGCGGACGCCGATATCATAAACTCAAAAGACAATTGGCGCCCCATGCTGCTTTTCGCCAACCGCAGCGGGTTTCCCCACGATGAGGAAGCGATAAGACAGCATCCGGGATTCAAATACGGTGTCCGTGAAATAATCGACTTCACCATCGTAAAGGACGGAGACACCATCAACATCGGTGAATACACCTTCCAGTGCATCTCCACCCCCGGACATACCCCGGGTCATGTCTGCCTGTATGAGCCGAATCAAAAAATCCTGCTTTCCGGAGATCACATTCTGGGGAAGATTACGCCCAATATCTCCTTGTTTGCCGATGACCGGAATCCGTTGGACGAGTACCTGCAAAGCCTTGATAAAACCTACGCCCTGGAGGTGGAACAAGTGCTGCCGGCGCACCGCCAGATCTTTACCGATTGCCGGGGCAGGATCAACCAGTTAAGAGAACACCACAATCGACGGGCGGCGGCCATCCTGAACGTTCTGGAAAAGGGACCCCAGAATGCGTTTGAGATCGCCTCGCAACTTAAATGGGATCTGAGTTATGAACACTGGGATCAGTTCCCCATCTCCCAGAAGTGGTTTGCTACCGGTGAGGTAATCGCCCATCTGAAATACCTGGAAGCCCTGGGTAAGGTTAAACATAATCAGAGTTCATATGAGATTAAGTATTACTTAACTGCATAAGCGGGTTTCACAACTCGGCAGGCGTTCATTCGACAAAGTTAAGAACCGTCTCCTTATCTCCGGTTATATGGTTTAAATCGAATATTCTTTATTATCAACTGAAAGTCATTCTTTCAAAAATTTAGTCTAGAAAACTTACAAATTCTATTAATTAACGTTGGATAATCTGTTATAATTTCCTAAAGCAGTCCCATAATGCATGAAGATTTTTCACATTTGCCGAGAATACCACACCAAAGGAGAGGTTCAGTTTGGATTGTTTAACCTACAGTGATTTGAAAGCATTTGAAAGGCTCGCCCCTTATCTGGTAGAAACCTACGAACAAGGTGTTATTTTTCTCATTTCCGATCTGGAAAAGACGGTAGCAAAATACCACTCCAAGAATTTTGACCTGCCGGTGATGAAAGTCGGTGCTCCCCTGGAGAAAGAAGGGATGGCGGATACCTGTATCCAGCAAAAAAAGCCGGTAAGCATGGATTTCGTAAGGGCCAAGTACGGAGTACGCGTTCACGCCGAAGTGCTCCCGATATTCGATGATGAACAGCCCGAAAGCATCGTGGGCACCCTCAGCATTATTTATCCGGCGGAACCGGTTGTGGCTCGGGCGTTTCCCTACCTCGCCCCCATGCTTTCCGAGATGTTCCCTGAGGGCGCCTTTATATATATGACCGGTCGTCACCGTTACAGCCACCGCCAGGCATCGGCAAAGTTTGATATGCCGGATATACAGTTGGAAGCGCCAATTCCGGAGGGCAGTATTCCCTGGGAGGTGCTCAATACTCAAAGACCGGTGTCGCGCGAGTTGGATCCGAGCCAGTACGGGGTTCCGGTTCTGGTGATGAGCTATCCCCTGTTCGAAGAAGACAGCGACGGCAAACAAAAGCTTACGGGTACTTTCGGACTGGCGTTGCCGAAAACCACAGCCCTTAAACTCCGTGAGATGTCCAACAACTTGACTCAGGCCCTGGAAGAAATCGCGGGGGTGGTTCAAGAGGTTGCCGCTTCGGCAACGGAAGTCGCCTCCAGCTACAATAAGGTCGATTCCAATATCAGTGCCGTACATACGCTCTCCAATAACATCAACGAGGTTATGGGCTTTATTAAACAAATAGCGGATGAAACGAAAATGTTGGGGCTGAATGCGGCCATAGAAGCCGCCCGAGCCGGAGATACCGGCCGGGGATTCGGGGTGGTTGCGGAGGAGATCCGCAAGCTGTCCGATGACTCCAGGCAAACAGTTGAAAAAATACGCGATTACACCCGTGAAATTAACGATAAGCTCGAGGAAACCTCATCCTTATCCGAAGCATCAGTCCGCATCAGCGAAGAACAGGCGGCTGCTACCCAGGAATTGAATGCGAGCATAGAAGAAATCCTGGCCCTGGCTCAGGAACTGGATGCGATATCGAGGATTGTCTAAAGCGGCTGTTTCCAAAACCTCTCCGGATATGACCAAACAAGATCTCCCGGCAGCCACAAAAGGGATGCCGGGAGATCTTTTGTTAACGACAAAAACAAGGCACCTGTACCCCGAAAATCACAGGTGCCTTGTTTTAATTCGAATTACTTTATTTCTTTTTCTGTTTGGCGATCTCCTCATCGCGCAGGATCCTGCGCAAGGCTTTACCGGTAGTTGTTCTCGGCAGCGGCTCGGTCCGAAACTCGATCAATTTTGGGACCTTGTAGGGAGCCAGGTGTTCCCGGCAGAAGGCGATCAGTTCTTCTGCGGTTACGTCTTCGACTCCCGGTTTAAGCTGAACGAATGCTTTGACCGTTTCACCGCGGTATTCGTCAGGTACACCAACAGCCATTGCATCGGCAACTTTCGGATGTTTAACCAGCACTTCATCAATTTCGCGCGGATAGATATTGAATCCACCGGCGATTATCATATCCTTGGTACGGTCCACGATATAAACATAGCCATCTTCGTCCATGTAGGCAACGTCACCGCTTTTAAGCCAGCCGTCCTCAGTGAACACCTTGGCTGTTTCTTCCGGATTCCTCCAGTACTCCTTCATGACATAAGGACTCTTCATCCAGATCTCTCCCGGCTGTCCTAGAGGAACGTCGTTACCGTTTTCATCTACCAGGCGGAGCTCCACGTCAGTATAGGGAACCCCGCAACTGCCGGGTCTGAAGGCGTTGTAGGGAGTGCTGATAGCGAGAGCCGTGGTTTCACTCATTCCATATCCTTCATGGAAGGAAAAGTCCAATTCGCGGCATTTCTTGATTAGTTCCAATGGAGCCGGAGCCGCACCGGTTCCGGTATAAAGGATTTTTTCGTGCCAGTCGATTTCGTTGACCCGGGGGTGATAGAACAGCGCCTGGATCATAGTGGGGACACACGGCCAGTAGGTAATGGTATCAAATTTATTAAGGACGTCGAACATCTCATCTACATCAAATCTGGGAAGGATTATCATGGTGCCGACACACCAAGCAGCCCAACAGAGGCAGCAGATCTCACCGTACACATGCGAGAAGGGCAAGACACTTAATACGCTCATTTTTTCCAGGGGAACATGGTCCACACAGGCCTGGCTCCAGAGAACGCAACTCATCGTACCGGCAATTATGTTATACTGGGTCAATACCGCGCCTTTGGGAATACCGGTAGTTCCGCCGGTGTACTGGATCACCGCCGGATCATCCCATTTGATGTCGACAAGGGGCGGGGCCCATCGCCTGTCAGTTTCCAGTAACTGCGAGAAGTGCAGCCACCCTTCTTCCAATCCCAGCTCTTCCGGGGTGCTGACCGGAGTATTCAGCATGAAGTCAGAGAGTTTGGTTATGATAACGAGAGGGATTTTAAATTCCTGGTTAAGTTCTTTTAATACCGGAACCAATTGATCATAGGCAATTACGCAGCTCAGATCGGCGTCATTAAAAAGGTATCTTAACTCTTCCTTAGTGTACAGGGGATTGAGGTTAACGACTACTGCCCCCGCCATGAGAGTGGCCCAGTAAGCAATGACGAACTGAGGACAATTGGGCATCAGTAAACCTATCCGATCACCCTTTTTTATCCCCTTTTCCACAAAAACATTTGCCAGGCGGCAAACTTTTCGATATAGCTCGCGATAGGTCATTTCCGCACCATAAAACCAGGTAGCGACCTTGTCAGGATGGTACGCCGCGGCGTCGCGGAAGATAAAATACGCGAATGTTTTTGGATAATTGATGGTCTTTTGTGCCTTCCAGT
This sequence comes from Bacillota bacterium, assembly GCA_029781825.1. GTDB lineage: Bacteria > Bacillota > Syntrophomonadia > Syntrophomonadales > DTU052 > DTU052. The sequence goes on from JAKOVY010000061.1 coordinate 17,808, forward strand.
TGTATGACTTAGTCCAAAAACGGGTTTCGTAAATAGATGACATTTCGATACCTCCAACAGTAAGATATCAATAATCCCCTTGTGATAGTCTCAATGCTGCAAAAACTACGCTGAAAAACCACCTCCTTCGAACAATTTCGAGGTACGGCGGTTAACGCTTGTACCATTGCTGTGAATAGACAGGGCGCTGCGGACTCTCCTGAACAGACGAGTCCTGGTGTTCCGGATATATTTAAATGCAATTGTTATGCCAAGTTTTATGACAGAATAGAATAATTGGATAACCCCGCCAAAATCCGATTTTCTGATAACAACGAATTGCCGACAGATTCAAAATATTTATCGGTGAATCTCATTATGATACCCCGTATGCTGTTGACGGTATCGGATTGAGACCGGGACCACAACTGGTGTCACCCTTTGTTTGGCAATTGTATATGGGAAAGAATTACTGGCGAACTCGTTAATTAAACGGTAAAGTATCAATATGAGACTGTATCGACAATCAGAAGGAACAAGTATTTGAAACCTGCGTCGCAGAAAAGGGGTGCAGCTATGATTAAGAGTGTTGAGGAAGGGATACGTATCTGGAGATCGTTCAGAGAAACAGGAGAATGTGAGGGAATCTCGATTTCCCCTGAAGTTCGCGACTCATGGCTGCGCAGTGAAAAATTTGGGGTCAACCCTTATAAGACCCGCTGTGATGTGGTACTGACCGAAATGGAGTTGGAAATCCGAAAAGCCAGAAATCGAGCTCTGCTTACCCATGCATCCGCCATGATGGCCAATCTGCGAAGGTACACCGACGGTTCGGGATATCTTTTCAGCCTGGCAGACAGCCGGGGTTGTATTCTGGCAAGGACAGGTGACCGGGAGGCTCTCGATTATGCGGATGGTCAAAATCTGATCGAGGGGTCCAACTGGTCGGAAAAGGTAATGGGTACAACTTCGGGTTCGGTAGCCACCGTTGAGAACAAACCGGTCCAACTGGTCGGATATGAGTACTGGTGCCTGATGAATCCCTTTGTTATCAGTTCATCGTGCCCCATTTTGGACATAGAAGATAAGGTTATCGGTGTGCTGTCCGTCGGTGGACCATATCATCCCATTAATCGCCACACCATGGGAATGGTGGTGGCTGCGTCTCGGGCTCTTGAAAGACAGCTTGCTCTGCAGACGGCTTTTGAACAAAGTGAGATGGAAAACCTTTATAAGACAATTGTCATGGAGTCATTGTCCGACGGGGTCTTGACCCTGGATCGCAAGGGCAGGGTCATGGTTATGAATAAGCTGGCGGCTCAAATCCTGGGGATTGATCCGGGTTCCACTCTGAACAAAACCCTGAAAGAATTGATGCCGCCGTATAACGAGCCCCTCTTTCAGGCTATATCGGAAAACCGGGAGCTAATCAAACCTCTGGAGATTCGCCGCAAGTATGATCGGTTGAAAACAACGGTAAGCTGCATCCCGCTCGTGGGCAAAAACAATCAGGTTTTGGGAACCGTGGTCATTCTTCAACCCATTCAAAAGTACAAACGTCCGCTGGAAAAGGTATGCGGTGCTCGCGCCGGGATCACCTTTAATGACATAATCGGAAACAGCAGCGAACTGAATTATGCGCTCAGGCTCGCCGAAATAGCTTCGAAGTCTGACTCCAACGTTCTTCTGCTCGGTGAAAGCGGTGTGGGCAAGGAGGTGTTCGCCCAGGCTATTCACAACGCCAGCAGACGCCGTGATGAACCTTTCATTGCCATAAATTGCGCCGCCGTACCCCGCGAACTGATTTCCAGCGAGCTGTTCGGCTACGAGGAAGGTGCTTTTACCGGCGCCCGCAAAGGAGGCAATCCCGGCAAACTTGAACTGGCCGACCAGGGTACGCTCTTCCTTGACGAGATCGGAGAAATGCCCCTTGATTTGCAGGGTTCGCTGTTGCGATTCCTGGAAGAAGGAAACATTATGCGTCTTGGAGGACGGGAGGTTATACCGGTGGATGTCCGCATAATCGCCGCCAGCAATAAGAATCTTAAGGATGAAGTCATGAAGGGGCGTTTTCGTCTGGATCTCTATTATCGGCTCAAAGTAATTGACATCGAAATCCCCCCTTTGCGCATGCGAAAAGACGATATCCCGGGACTGGTTGAGCATTTTGTAAAAACAATCGGATCCAGGCTGGGCAGGAAAATAACCGGTATCGACCCCGGAGCCATGGAGATTCTTCTCAACTACGACTGGCCGGGCAATGTCAGGGAACTGAAGAACGTTATTGAACGAGCCGTTAACATCGCCGGCGGTGATGTGTTAACAGTGGACGACCTGCCACCCGACATCAAAGAGGATAATTTAAAATCACCTCTTATCTGGGAACAAAGCCTTAATAAAGACGAAATTGAGAAACGTCTGATAATGGACTGCCTCCGAAAGCATAACGGCAACCGCAATCTGGCTGCCAAAGAATTGGGGATCTCCAGGGCTACGATATTTCGAAAGATTAAAAAATACTCGATCAATTAGGGAGTTTCAACCGTTTGCTCACCAAGAATGCCGGTCAATTAAAAGGCCCGCACCCGTTAAAAGGGGCGGGCCTTGCCGTTACATTGGTATCTGGACCGGAACGCTTTTTAGTAATCAAAGATTTCATCCGGTGCGTCGATTACCGACATATCACCGATCTTGATCAGTTCGGTTATGAACCAGACATTGGGAACCGCATTGTTCAGATACCAGCGGGCGGAAATAACCTTGCCCAGGTAGAAGTTGTAGTCATAGTGATCCTTGCCCAGTTCGGCCATCCGTTTCAGGGCAATCCTGGCCTGATCCATCAGCAGATAACCGCAGTACAATTGTGCGGTAGCGGTCAGTATGCGACGGGCATAAACTCCCATCAAGCCGGCTTTGCCGGAAGTGACGTAACCCAGTACTGTCTTCTGCAGCTCATAGTAGCTGTTAAGAGCTTTCTCCAGATGAGCCATCTCCTGATCGAGGCCTTCCAGTTTGCCTTTGTATTCGGCAATAAAGTCAGCAATCTCTTTCAGCAGTCTGGCAAAGTCCTGACCCTTGTTCTGTCTCCACTTGCGGCCAATCAGGTCCATGGACTGAATATAGTTGGTTCCTTCCCAGATGGACCAGATCTTGCAGTCACGGGTGGCTGAAGCGGCGGGATAATCCTCGCAGTAGCCATATCCGCCATAGGATTGCAGGGACTCGGCGGTCAGGATCCAAGCCTCGTCACTGGGATAGGCTTTGCAGAGCGGGGTTATCATATCAAGCATGGACTGTGCCCATTTTCTCCGCTCGGGATCCGGAGACCAATGCCGAATGTCCTCATAGTAATATCCCTTGGCGAGGAGAGCCCGGCAAGCCTCGGTCGTGGCTTTGTTCATCAGATACATGCGCTTTACGTCTTCATGCTTGTTGATGGTTACCCGGCCCTCTTTGGGATTGGTCATTGGACGGCCCTGTACCCGCTCGCGTCCGTAAGCGACAGCGTTCCAGTATGCGTTTGCGGCCACGGCAGTGGATAGACGTCCGGTATCCAGACGAGCCTCGTTCATCATGTGGAACATCTGCTTAATCCCTTCACCGATACCGTTCTCATCGGGAGGATTGCCCAATAGCCAGCCCCGGCATCTGTCATTTTCGCCTACAACCAATTGAGCAGTTGCCGATCCTTTCAGACCCAGCTTGTGTTCAACCCCGGCGCACTGAACATCGTTGTCTTCCAAGGTTCCGTCTTCATTAACCCAATACTTGGGCATGATAAACAGAGAAAGTCCCTTGGTTCCCGGTGCTGCACCCTCTACCCGGGCCAGGTACAGGTGGATGATATTCTCCACGTCGTCGCGGTCGCCGCAGGTAATGAATATCTTCTGGCCTTTTAGCTTGTAGATCCCGGGCTGATCGGTAGGATATGCTTTGGAAAGGAGATCGCCGACGTCAGAACCGGCACTGGGTTCGGTCAGACACATGGTTCCGGACCAGGTGCCGTCAAAGAGCTTAGGCAGGAATCTCTTCTTCTGCTCTTCGTTTCCATATAGCTGGATAACCTGTGCCACCCCTGAACCCGATCCTACATAAGGCATGAATGCCGGGTTGGCCGCTGACTGAATCTCAATCAACAGCCCATTCAAAATTGTGGGCATTATGCCATCAGCACTCCAGTCGACGTTGCTGGTTCCCCAGCCGTTTTCCTGCAGGAAGCGGTAAACTCCATGGAACGAAGGGGGTATATAGGCCTGACCGTTTTCATAACGAACCCCGACTTCATCGCCTTCCTCGGCAGTGGGGGCTATAACCTCGGCCGCTATCTTATGAACCTGGTCGATGATGGTGTCGAAGTCTTCTTTGCTGTAGTAGTCTTTAAATTTGTCAAAAGCCAGGATTTCGTCTACTGGAAGCCACTCGTTAAGAATAAACTTATGATCGCGCGTTTTGTAAGAATACTTGTATGCCATGCGTTTCTCAACCTTCCCTTCTAAAATACCTGAATTGCAACTCGTGCGGTTGTTATTCAGTTTTCCCCTTCCAAGGCCTCCTTAACCACCTCCCTTAAACACTGACCATCCCTGTCTTCCCTTAAGTCCGTTACTTTTTCCCAAATTCCCGACATGCAAAACATCCGCATCCCCGGTTGGAGGAATCGGCCGGCTTGCCCTGCCAAAATCCGTACCAGAAACCTCGGTTTCAGTTGAAGGGACCAAAGTCTTTCTGCCGGTCAGTCTTTTATAAGATTTGGCGCGGTAACAAAACAGAATTCATTGCCAGGGACCTGGTGTCTACCAGGTCCCCCGGCAATGATTGATGCACAATGGATAAGACCGTTTTATTTTATCAGTTCGAAAATGGTAGCCGCGCCCTGACCGCCGCCGATGCACATGGTTACCATACCGTACTTGACATCACGTCTCTCCATCTCATACATCAGGGTTGCGGTCAGCTTGGCTCCGGTCGCACCCATCGGGTGCCCCAGGGCAATGGCGCCGCCGTTCACGTTCACGATTTCCTCATTCAATCCCAGCTCTCTAATGCAGTAGATTGCCTGGGATGCAAAGGCCTCGTTCAACTCAATCAAACCGATGTCCTTCAGTTCCAGACCGGTCCGCTTCAGTACCTTGGGCACCGCATATACCGGACCGATTCCCATAATCGCAGGATCACATCCCGCTACCGCAAAGCCCACGAATTTCAGACGGGGCTTGATCCCCAGTTCCAGGGCTTTCTCCTTGGACATTACCATTACGGCTGCCGCTCCGTCGGTGGTCTGCGAGGAGTTGGCCGCCGTTACCGTCCCGCCGGGCACGAAGGCCGGACGCAGCTTGGCCATCGCTTCCAGGGATACATCGTAACGGATGCCCTCTTCGTAATCATACATGAACTCCTTGGTCACCGGCTTGCCGTCCGGTCCCAGAACCGTCTGCTTAACCGGTACCGGCACGATCTCGTCCTTGAACTTGCCGCCCTGCATGGCAGCCGCAGCTTTCTTCATGCTGTTGTAACCGAAAAGGTCCTGGTCTTCCCGGGTTATATTGAAGCGTTTGGCCACATTCTCCGCGGTCTGGCCCATGCTGGTATACACCTTGGAGATCTCGGGGTCCAAAACCAGGTCCGGGTTGGGTCTGGTTATGCCGCCCATGGCAATCATGCTCATGTGCTCAACCCCGCCGGCCAATACCACGTCACAGCGGTTGGCCATGATGGCTTCCGCCGCAAAGGCTATGGCCTGGGAGCCCGAGGAGCAGAACCGGTTTACCGTACAGGCGGGAACCGACTCGGGAATCCCGGCATACCGGGCGGTAATCCGGGCGGTGTTCATCCCGCACGCCTGCTCCGGAGTTGCGCATCCCCAAATCACGTCGTCTATCATCTCGGGCTTGAAGTTGGGCCCGCATCTCCTAATTGCTTCTTCCATGCAGAGTTTCCCGAGAAACTCAGGCCGAACGTCTCTTAAGCTCCCCCTTGGAGCCTTGCCACCAGCGGTACGTACTGCTGAAACGATAACAGCTTCTCTCACTTGTCTTACCTCCCCGATTTTTTAATACCTTGCCAAAAACCTTAATTGCGCAAAGGCTTGCCGGTTTTCAGCATGTGAGCTATACGCTCCTGGGTCTTGGGTTCGCCGCACAGGCTCAGGAAAGCTTCTCTCTCCAGGTCCAGGAGGTACTGCTCGGTTATCGGTGTGCCTCTCATAACTTCTCCGCCGGACATAACATCGACCAGCTTGCAGCAGACGAACCAATCATACTCGCTGATAACTCCCGCCAGTTTCATACCCATGGTTCCAACCTTGAGTAGTGCGGTCTCGTTCTTGCCCGGGGCTAAAATGGGCTTGCTGACAGGTGCCGCATATCCGGCCTCTACCATGTCGAGGACCCGCTTTTTGGCATCACCGAGCAGGAAGTCGGGGTTCATGGTAATCCCGTCAGTAGGTTTAAGGTATCCCAGACTTACAGCCTGCTTCGCACTCGAGGATGTAGAGGCTTGAGCTATATTCTGGAAGTAGACCTGTAAGAAGTCTACCGGGTGAGCTGTTGTTCCTTTAACCCTGTCGAGGGCTCTCAATGTCATTTCTTTTACACCGCCCCCGGCAGGTATCAGCCCGAAGCCGAATTCAATCAGACCAATGAACGACTCCGCTGCCGCCTGTGCCGCCGCTCCGTGCATGATCAGCTCGCAGCCGCTTCCCAGTGCTTTGCCGTGAGGAGCAACCACAATTGGCTTGTCGGAGTATTTGACGGCCATACTTCGCCGACCAGCTGGGCTTTCGCGGCAACGCCAACGACTACTTCGATCCCGACAACAGCTACCTGAACCGCGTGATCGAGCGGCGCCTGGGCATCCCGATCAGCCTGTCGGTGCTGTACATCGAGATCGCCGAACAGGTGGGGTTGCCGGCCAGCGGCATCGGCTTTCCCGGTCACTTCCTGGTGCGGCACGACCTGCCCGACGGGGCGCTGGTCGTCGACGTGTTCGCCGGCGCGCGCGTGCTGTCGCAGGAGGAGCTCGAGTACCGGCTGCTGCCGTATGCGGCCGGCGACCGCGGCCAGGCGAGCCGCCTGCTGCCGGCGCAACTGGCAGCGGCCACGCCGCGGGCGATCCTGGCGCGGATGCTGCGCAACCTGCGGGCGATCCACGCCGAACGCGGCGACGCGGCGCGCCTCGAAGCGGTCGAGCGCCGGCTCGCCGTGCTGGCCGATCCGCTGCGCTGACCGACGGCGCTGACCGAAGGCGCTGATCGAGGGCGCAGGCACGCCGCCGTCGGAAACGACGAGGGCGCCTTCCGGCGCCCTCGTGACGTCGAGCCGGCCGTGACGCGGCCCGGCTTGCCGCTCAGTGAGTGCCGCTCAGTGAGTGCCCATCAATGAGCGCCGTAGAGGATCCCCATCAGCGGCACGATCAGCAGCGCCACGATGTTGATGATCTTGATCAACGGGTTCACCGCCGGGCCGGCCGTGTCCTTGTAGGGGTCGCCGACCGTGTCACCGGTGACCGCCGCCTTGTGCGCGTCCGAGCCCTTGCCACCGTGGTGGCCTTCCTCGATGTACTTCTTCGCGTTGTCCCAGGCGCCGCCGCCGGTGCACATCGAGATCGCCACGAACAGGCCGGTAACGATCGTTCCCATCAGCAGGCCGCCGAGCGCCGCCGGCCCGAGCAGCAGGCCCACCAGCACCGGCACCGCCACGGGCAGCAGCGAAGGCAGGATCATCTCGCGGATCGCCGCGCCGGTCAGCATGTCGACCGCGCGCGAGTAGTCGGGCTTGGCCGTGCCTTCCATGATGCCCTTGATCTCGCGGAACTGCCGGCGCACTTCCTCGACGACCGAGCCGGCCGCGCGGCCGACCGCCTCCATCGCCATCGCGCCGAACAGGTACGGCACCATGCCGCCGATGAACAGGCCGACGATCACCATGTGGTTCGACAGG
>JAKOVY010000085.1 GCA_029781825.1 Bacillota bacterium
CTGGTGGAGGCGGGGGGAGTCGAACCCCCGTCCGAAAGAACGACGGAAACAGTATCTCCGAGCGCAGTTCGTGTTTTGAGCTTCGCTATCCGGACGCCCACGAACAGGCTTCCTTCAAGCTATCCCTGTCAGTTTCCCCTTAGAGCCCCCAGAGAGAAGGGCTTAAAGGGTACCCTAACTAGATGACGCCCTGCACCAGGCCGTTAGGAAACCTGGCCGGACGAGCCGCAATTAAGCGGCTAGTGCGTAATTTTCGTTGGCAGTTATAGTTTTGTACCGTTTTAACGAGATGGCACCAACTCGGCTCGCTGCTCTTTCCACCTATTCCCCCGTCGAAACCATTACGCCCCCTTATCTATAGGCTCTTTCCTTAATAGCTCGATCAATGTCCCGTTTGGCGTCCCGCGCAGCAATGTCCTGCCGCTTGTCGTGCAGCTTCTTGCCTCGGGCCACGCCTAAAATCATTTTAGCCAAACCATTCTTAAAGTAAACCCGCAGCGGTATCAGGGTGTAACCTCTCTGCTGCGTGAGACCGTAAAGCCGGTTGATTTCCCGGCGGTGCAGCAGCAGTTTTTTTGGCCGCTTGGGCTCGTGATTGAAGCGGTTGCCCTGTTCATACGGGCTTATATGAAAGTTAAGGACCCAGGCTTCACCGTTTTTAATCTCGCCGTAAGCATCCTGAAGGTTTGCCTTGCCGGCGCGCAGTGACTTAACCTCAGTACCCTGCAGGACCAACCCCGCCTCCAGGGTGTCATCAATATGATATTCATGGCGGGCCTTGCGGTTCTCAACCACTACTTTGACGTTCTTGTCCTTCTCCTTCATCAGGGTCACCCCGAAAAATAAACCCTCGCCCCAATGGTTAAAATCCACCTGCAGCCAGGGTTTGATACCTGCTATCTTTGACTGTCACCATTATCAACATCATTATATAACGCGGTGTGTGGCCGGTCAAGAACCGGCGCTTCTTAAGCCTTAGTGCCTCCGGCGCGGCCGGGTTCCATTCCTGGCCCGCTGCTCGGTCAGCTCGAAATCCAGTTTGGCCTCCTCCTCGTTTACCTTGACCAGTTCCACCTCAACCTCATCACCAATCCGGTATACTTTTTTAGTGTGCTTGCCCACCAAAATCAGCTTCTGGTCATCGAAGACGTAGTAATCATCAACCAGGGATGATATGTGGACCAGGCCCTCCACCGTGTTCTCCAGTTCGACGAAGAAACCGAAGGCGGTTATGGATGAAATCACGGCCGGAAATACTTCGCCGAGGAACTGCTTCATGTACTGGGCCGCCTTGATATTCACCGATTCACGTTCGGCTTCTTCGGCCTGTATCTCGCACAGAGTACAGTGCTCGCCCGCCAGCGGCATGAGGCTTTCCCACTCGGTTTTCTTTTTCTTGGACAAAGAGCCCTTTTCCAAGAGGTGAGTGAGGACCCTGTGAACCAGCAGGTCCGGGTATCGACGAATAGGAGAAGTAAAATGCAGGTAATAAGGGGATGCCAGGCCGTAATGTCCCAAGGGAACCGGTGAATACCGGGCGTGTTTCATGGAGCGGAGAATCATGGTGGATATTATCCGTTGCTCCGGCTTGCCCTTGACATCGTTTAGAACCTGCTGCAGTACCTGCTGCGTTATATCTTTTAATTTGATCCTGCGGTTAAACAGAGCCAGGATGCGAAGAACAGTATGCAGGTCTTCATCATCCGGTTTCTCATGCACCCGATATAAAACAGGCAGCTGCATTTCATGGCAGTGCCGAGCCACCACCTCATTGGCACAGATCATGAACTCTTCGATGATGGACTCCGCCACGTCCTGAACCCGCTTCTCGATAGCCAGCGGAATGCCCTCGTCGTCTACGATAACCTTGGTCTCCGGGAACTCAAAATCGAGGGCACCGCGGTCGAATCTGCGCCGGCGGAGGATTTCCGCCAGTTCGCGCATGGTCGTAAACATCTCGATGTAATCGCGGTAACGCTCCATGAGTTCCGGTTCCTGTTCCTTCAAGATCCGATTGACATTGTTATAGGTCATGCGCTCGTTGACATGGATTACCGACTTGCATATCTCGTAATCGATTATGTTCCCCTCGGCATCGATATCTATGATAACGCTCATCACCAAGCGGTCTTCTCCGGCGTTGAGGCTGCAGATGCCGTTGGAAAGCTGGACCGGCAGCATGGGCAAGACCCGGTCAACCAGGTAGACGCTGGTTCCGCGCCGGTAGGCCTCCTTGTCAATGGCGGTCCCTTCCCTGACGTAGTGAGATACATCCGCAATGTGGACCCCCAGGCGGTACCCGCTCTCCAGACGGGTGATGCTGACCGCATCGTCCAGGTCCTTGGCATCATCCCCGTCGATGGTCACCATTTTGAGGTCCCTGAGGTCGCGGCGTCCTGTAATTTCGTGGGCCTGCACCGAGGAGGGCATGGCCATGGCCTCTTTTTCGACCTTCTTGGGAAAATCCTCGGCGAGTCCGTATTTCTTGACCACACACCGGATATCGACTCTCGGATCTCCCTTGCTCCCCAGTACCTCTGTGATCCTTCCTTCGGCCAGCTTATCCCTCTCCGGCCAGGAGGTTATCTTGACTACGACCTTCTGTCCTTCGGCAACTTTAACCTTGCTGCTCTTGCGGGCGTTGATGGGGTAAAGCAACCTGGGGTCATCCGGGATTACCTGGGATATGTTCTTTCTCTTCCGGTAGGTGCCCACCACTTCGTGATTGGCACGTTTGATTGCGCGTATAACCTCGCCTTCCGGCCTCTGCCCCGCGTGATTCCGTCGCTGGTTTATCCTCACCATCACCCGGTCCCGGTGCATGGCCCCGTTCAGGTCCCGCTCGTATATGAATACTTCCGGCTGGCTGGGGTCATCAGGCAATAGGAAAGCAAACCCCTTGGCATTGACCTGCAGGGACCCTCGTACCAGGTTCATCATCTCCGGAACCCCATATTTGTGTTTACGGGTTACAACGATATCCCCGTCCTTCTCCATCCGCCCCAGCAAGGCCGCAAATTCGGCTTCATCCTCTACTTCCAGGGCCGACAGCAATTCCTGATAAGTGAGGGGTCGGTAAGAGTCCTGTTTCATATAATTCAGGATGCTTTCCCGGGTAAGTACCATTCAGTCACCTTCCTGACAAAATGCTTGCCAAATATATTGACCGGCCCCACCGATTTTCAACTAAATGCAGTAAAGGCCGTTTCCTCATAATATATAAGATTTTGCCCGCCGCCCGAAAAATATAAACCAATATCGTTTACAGCAAAGGGGGCAGCTACAGTTTAAACAAAGAACCCGTCAGTCGCTGAGCAGGCTGGAAATAAAATCTTCAATCGCGGCGCCCAGCTGCTCCAGTTCCTCTCCCATGGTTGCTACATGGGGAGACCTCTCCAGGTAAAGGCTCCGCAGCCTCCCGGCCGGCAACCGCTGAGCCAAGATCTTGTAACTGCGCGCATCCACCAGCTCATCCCGGCCGCCCTGAACCGCGAGAACAGGAACGTCTATCTTGTCCAGGTTTTTAATGACGTCTTTAACCAGAGCCTGCATGCTGACAAAGGCCTTCAAAGGTATGCAGTCATAAGCAAATCGGCCTCTGCTCTGCAGCTGGCGGTCCTCGTCACTCAAGGCTTTGGGTATATAGTTGCGGAAGACCTTAGCCAGCCGGGCCCAGTTGCTCCTCCAATCCCGCAATACCAACGGGGGGTTTATGCACACCAGACCCCGTATCCCTTTTACCCGTAGGCCCAATTCCAGGGTCAGCAGCGCTCCCATGGACAGCCCGATCACCACCAGCGGATATGGTTCCTGCCGCAGTTTTTCGGCCCATGCCTCCACTTCCCGAAACCACTCCGGCCAACTTGTTTGGTTCAAGTGCTTCGGGGTTCTCCCGTGACCGGGCAGCAAGGGCGCATAAACCGAACACCCTCGCTCATGGAGGTATTCTCCCATGAGTCTCATCTCCGACGGTGAAGCAGTCAGTCCATGGATGAGAAGACAGTTGACTTGACCTCCGACCAGCTCAAAGGGCCTAGCCTGAGGATGTATTGCTTCCATAGAATCTCCTTGCATAATGGCTTACAATTTTGTACGGAGCCTTAGTCGCTCTGATCAGATTCTACTACAGAAGCGGACACTGATCACGCATAGAATTCATTACTCTGCCTCTCGCAACTTCCGCCGTGCTCTCTGCTATCCAGATGCATTCATTTTTTCTGTGATCGATTGTAGGTGCACATCTTTATATAACAAAACCGGTCATGGGGCACACACGCGTGCGGCCCTTCGTGCCGCCGATAAAAAGCCCTGCGTTCTCTCGAATGCAGGGCTTTCCGGCGTATCAATTTGAATGGGCTATTACTTCACTATTCACCCAGGTGTATATCCGGTATCCTCATGCCGAAGAAGGAGCGGTATACAAAGTACAGGGCCAACAGCAGGAGTACCAGCCCGAATATCGGAGCCACGTCTCTGAACGCCTCAGATATGGCTATTTCCATAGCCAGGAGACCGAACAGGGTGGTGAACTTGATGATCGGGTTCAAGGCAACTGAGGAAGTATCCTTGAACGGGTCACCGACAGTGTCACCGACCACGGTGGCTTCATGCAGCGGAGTCGCTTTTTCTTTCAGGTCTACCTCGACAACCTTCTTGGCGTTGTCCCATGCACCACCGGCATTAGCCATAAACACCGCCTGGAACAGACCGACTATGGCAATGGCAATCAGGTATGCTACGAAGAAGGATACGGCATCGTTGTTGCCGCCGCTCGGAGCCGCCAGGCATGCAAACGCCAGAGCAAAGGCAAACAGTGCTAAGAAGATGTTGAACATTCCGTTCTGAGCATACTGCGTACAGATCCTGACAACCTCTTTCGAGTTTTCGGTGTTGGCCTTGACGCTGGCAGCTTCACCGAGGTCAATGTTGTTCTTGATGAACTCAACCGCTCTGTGGGCACCGGTGGTAACCGCCTGGGTGGAAGCACCGGTGAACCAGTAGATTACAGCACCGCCGGCGATTAAGCCCAGCAGGGTGTAGGGGTTAAGTAGGTTGAGAACTGCTTCCGGCTGCACGCCCAAAACCTTCTGGATAACCAGGATCAGCGAGAAAATCATGGTGGTTGCACCGACAACGGCGGTACCAATCAGCACCGGCTTGGCGGTTGCCTTAAAGGTATTGCCCGCTCCGTCCTGTGCTTCCAGATAGTGCTTGGCCTTATCAAAGTCAGGCTTGAATTTGAAATCCCTTTCAATTTCCTTGTCGACATTTTCGATGGTTTCGATCAAGGAAAGCTCATAGATGGACTGGGCATTGTCGGTAACCGGGCCGTAGCTGTCAACTGCAATGGTTACAGGTCCCATACCCAGCATTCCAAACGCCACCAGACCGAAGGCAAAGATGGAAGGATAAATCATGATAGCCTCCAGGCCCAGGGTGCTTGCGTAGTAGGCACCGAACATAAGGAAAATGAATACCATTCCAATCCAGAACCCGCTGAAGTTTCCGGCCACCATACCCGACAGGATGTTAAGCGAAGGTCCGCCTTCACGGGATGCTTTAACAACCTCGGCTACGTGAGTGGAATTGGGACTGGTGAATATCTTGGTAGCCTCGGGAATCAGGGCTGCACCCAGGGTACCGAAGCTGATGATGGCTGCCAGCACCGCCCAAATCGACTGCAGCTCAGCAGGAGCCGAGGAATTGGGGCCCAACATGATGTAGCTGGCGCCGAAGGTTCCGAGAATGGACAGTATGGACGTAATCCAAACCAAGCTGGTCAGCGGCTGTTCGAAATCCATGTCGTCAGCATTGCCAAATCTGCTCTGGCTGAAGGCGCGGTTGATATAGAACGCTACCATAGAAGCTACTACCATCAAGACACGCATTACGAACACCCAGGTGAGCAAGCTGGTCTGCAACGCAATCTGATCTGCTGCCGGGAGAGCGTTTCCTACTGCCAAAACGATGAAGGTAATAACGGCAACACCGGTAACACCATAAGTTTCGAAACCATCAGCGGTAGGTCCTATGCTGTCACCGGCATTGTCTCCGGTGCAGTCGGCAATAACACCGGGGTTCCGAGGATCGTCTTCTTTAATATGAAAGACGATCTTCATCAGGTCGGATCCGATATCGGCTATCTTGGTGAAAATACCACCGGCAATACGCAGGGCACTTGCGCCCAGGGATTCACCGATGGCAAATCCGATAAAGCTTGCTCCAGCCAGTTCACGAGGAACGAACAGCAGGATGATCAGCATCATGATAAGCTCCACACACACCAGGAGCATACCGATACTCATACCGGCATCAAGGGCGATGTTCAAAATCTTGAGAGGCTTTCTCTCCAGAGAAGCAAACGCTACCCTGCTGTTGGCAAGCGTATTCATGCGGATTCCGTACCAGGCAACACTGTAGGAACCCATGATACCGATCACAGTCCACATCAGAATGAACAATACCGAACCAACTGGCATTTTTGAAAGGAATCCGAAGTAGAAGGCGATACACACCGCAATGAAGGTAAACAGTATCATGAGGAGTTTCCCTTGCTGAATCAGGTATGTCTTGCAGGTTTCATAAATGGTTTCAGCCACATCAAGCATGGACTGGTGAGCCACGTGCTGCTTGACTTTAATGTACTGGTACACCCCGAACAGCATTCCCAGTACGCAAACCCCTATACCGTAATACAGCAGGGTGTTTTGTTCCGCCGAAAGGTGCGGGATAACAAGATCGGCCTCACTGGCAAAAGCCGCAGCAGGTGTGAGGGCCAATACAAACAGACCGGCAATTCCGCTCAGCACTACCTTGACTACGGTCCGGTACTGCCGACCAAGATACCAGGCCATAAAGGTCAAGATGAAAAGAACCAAGCCGACCGGTGCCACATTGGTGTAGTTCATTATACTTAGTTCCATGGTACTTGTATCATCCTCTCCCATATTATTGTGCTTATGACAGCATATTTTACTTCAATCTATAACACGGCGAGAAGCAATGTAAGTGTCATAAACAGGATCGCCAGGACGGTGGATAGTTTCTCAAACAGTTCATTAGCGGCTTTATTCTTTCCGAATATCGCCTCTGCTCCCCCAGCTATGCTACCTGATAACCCGGCACTTTTGCCCGACTGCAGCAGCACGGTCGATATCAATCCCAAGGCAACTAGCACGTCCAGGATTGTGACCAGCGTCTTAACCAAAGCCTCACCTCCCGCACGGGATCTCCCTAAAGACCACATAAAATTTTAACATAGCCCGAGCATACAGTAAACCATAACCTTTCCACCTACCTGGACCGCACAAAGACATGTTTCCCTCGAAATACTGCCAAGGCGTCAAGCTCTTCTTCGATTCGAAGCAGTTGGTTATATTTGGCTACACGGTCGGTTCGAGCCGGAGCTCCGGTCTTAATCTGACCTGAATTGGTAGCCACAGCGATATCGGCAATGGTGGAGTCCTCCGTTTCGCCCGAACGGTGAGACACCACGCAGGTGTAACCGGCACGTTTCGCCATCTCAATGGTATCCAGTGTCTCCGTCAGTGTTCCAATCTGATTGACTTTGATCAGAATACTGTTGGCCGCACCGGATTTAATACCCTGTTCCAGTCTTTGGGTATTAGTTACGAAGAGATCGTCACCGACCAATTGGATCTTCTCGCCCAATTTCCTGGTTAAGAGCTTCCAACCTTCCCAGTCATCCTCCGAAAGCCCGTCTTCAATGGAGACGATGGGATACTTGCTGACCCATCCTTCCCAAAAGGCGACCATTTCTTCGGATGTAAGCTTTTCTTTGTCACCTCCCATCCAGTAGAATCCATCGCGGAAGAGTTCGGTGGCCGCGATGTCCAGGGCCAGGTATATATCCTGTCCCGGTTTGAAACCAACCGCTTCAATGGCTTCCAATATTACTTCGACCGCAGCTTCATTGGAAGGTAGATTGGGAGCAAATCCTCCCTCATCTCCCACCGAAGTTGCCAAACCCTTTTTGTTAAGGACTTTTTTAAGCCCGTGATAAACTTCGACCCCCATACGCAGGGCTTCCCTGTAGTTCCCGGCCCCGGCGGGGACAATCATAAATTCCTGGATGTCTACGTTGTTATCGGCATGTTTCCCGCCATTCAATATGTTCATCATGGGAACCGGCAGTTCCCTGGCGTTGACACCCCCAATATACTGGTAAAGAGGCAGAGCGAGAAAACTGGCGGCGGCTTTGGCCACTGCCAGGGACACTCCCAGAATAGCGTTCGCGCCAAGCCGAGACTTGTTGGGTGTGCCGTCCAATTCTATCATCAGTCGGTCGATCCCCGCCTGGTCAATGCTGTCCATCCCCACAATTTCCGGGGCAATTATGGTATTAACATTTTCAACCGCATTCAATACTCCTTTTCCCATATACCTTTGCCGGTCACCATCACGCAGTTCAACCGCCTCGTAGGCACCGGTGGACGCACCGGAGGGAACCGCGGCTCTTCCCATGCTCCCATCTTCCAGCACCACATCAACTTCAATAGTTGGGTTGCCCCGAGAATCGAGGATTTCGCGGGCGTAGACATCGGCTATAAGGCTCATACGACACATCCCTTCCATTTAATTGTTTTCTGCTTCAATCACTCGAGAATAAGGTTAATCCCGGTCATCTCTTCCGGAATCGGTAAACCCAAAATGCTAAGCATGGTGGGCGCAATGTCCTTGAGACTGCCCCCTTCTCGCAGGTGTTTTCCGCGGAAGGCGTCGCCCACCAAAATGAACGGCACCTTGTTGGTGGTATGGGCCGTACATGGCTGCTCGGTCTCCTCATCCACCATCATCTCAGCGTTACCGTGGTCTGCAGTTACAATAGTTACTCCCCCGGCTTGCCGGACCGCGTTCACCACCTTCCCCACACACTCGTCCACCGCCTTGATGGCAGCAATTGCCGCTTCCAGGTTGCCGGTGTGACCAACCATGTCGGGATTAGCATAGTTGATGATCACTACGTCGTATATCCCTTTTTTGATCTCCTCAATCACCCGTTCCGTTACCTTGTAAGCGCTCATTTCCGGCTGCAGATCATAGGTGGCTACCTGGGGCGACGGTATTAAGATTCGATCCTCGTTAACGTAAGGCTGCTCCCGCCCGCCGTTGAAAAAGAAGGTTACGTGTGCATACTTCTCGGTTTCCGCTATCCTCAGCTGGCGCAAACCCTGCTGGGACAGATACTCGCCGAGAGTGTTTTTCAGGCTCTGCGGCATGAAGGCTACCGGGGCTTTAATGTTTACATCATATTGGGTGAAACACACATAATAAATCTCGGGCCGGCGAACCCGCTCAAAACCATTGAAGTCACGGTCTACGAAGGCTCTGGTAATCTGCCGCGCCCGGTCGGCGCGGAAGTTGAAGAATATAACCCCGTCTCCGTCCTGAACCAGGCCGACCGGCTTTCCCGCTTCGTCAACTATCACGGTCGGTTCCACGAATTCATCGGTTACATTCTCCCGGTATGAGTTTTCAATGGCCTCCCGGGCACTGCGAGCCTGTTTGCCGAGCCCTAAGACCATGGCTTCAAAAGCCCGCCGGTTTCGCTCCCATCGCTTATCGCGGTCCATGGCGTAATAGCGCCCCATCACCGTGGCAACCTTTCCGGTCCCCAACCGGTGCATGGTATCCTCCAGGACCTCTATGTACTCCAGGGCACTGACCGGAGGAACATCACGTCCGTCGAGAAAAGCATGCAGGTATACCCGAGTCAAACCCTGGCGGTGAGCCATTTCCAGAAGCGCGATGATGTGTTCCAGGTGGCTGTGAACCCCGCCGTCCGAAACCAGACCCATCAGATGCAAGGCACCCCGATTGGCCACGGCATATTCCATGGCCTTTTTCAGTTCTCGGTTTTCAAAGAAACTCCCTTCATGGATCTCCCGGGAAATGCGTGTGATTTCCTGATATACTACCCGGCCGGCCCCGATGTTGAGGTGTCCCACCTCTGAATTCCCCATCTGGCCCTGGGGAAGGCCCACCTCCAACGCCGAAGCTTCCAAAACGGTGTAAGGGTAGTCTCGCTTCAGGGCCTTGAATACCGGGGGATCAGCCAAGGCAATGGCGTTTTTACTGCATAATTCCGTATCTCCCCATCCGTCGAGAATAATTAAAGTCAGCGGTTTAGGTACCATAAATATTACTCCTATCTAATCAGGGAAATCATGCCGATCGAAAATTGATAATGTCTGCAAATACCTTGGGATCCAGGCTGGCCCCCCCGACCAGAGCCCCGTCTATGTCATCCTGGACCATAAATTCGCCAATATTGTCCGGTTTTACACTGCCGCCATAAAGGATTCGCATCTGTTCGGAGACTTGATCTCCCCATTCCTTCCCAACGATATCACGAATAAACCGGATCATCTCCTGGGCGTCGGCAGCGGTGGCATTAACACCGGTTCCTATGGCCCAGACCGGTTCGTAAGCTATCACCACGCCCGGATGCGGGCCGACACCCTGCAGTCCCCGCCGGACCTGCTCTCCCACCACCTTTTTGGCATTCCCGGCATTCCGTTCCTCCAGGGTCTCACCCACACAGAGAATGGGAGAGAGCCCGGTTTCCAGCGCCAATTTAAGTTTGTCGTTAATCATCCGGTCGGATTCTCCCATAATCTGTCGGCGTTCCGAGTGCCCGATCAATACATATTCACACCCCAGATCCAACAGCATCAGGGGAGAGATCTCTCCGGTGAACGCCCCTTCCCGGGCCCAAAACATGTTCTGCGCACCATAACGTATCCGGCTGCGGGACCGGGCCTCCCAGAAGGCAAAAAGGCAGGTAAACGGGGGAATGACGGCTACCTCTACACTGTCATCCCACGGCAATTCGTTCAGCTCTCTTATGTATTCAGAGGCTTCCCGGATGTTCTTATGCATCTTCCAGTTTCCCGCTATAAGCGGCCGACGCATAGCCTCACCCCACCAATTGTTGCCTGCAATCGCAGCTTTCAAGACCGGGCAGTTTCTTCCCTTCCAGGAATTCGAGGGTGGCGCCGCCCCCGGTGGAAATATGGGTAATCCCGTTCTGCAGACCCAGATTGTATACCACAGCCAAAGAATCGCCGCCGCCAACGACACTAATCGCTGCGGCGGATGCAACCGCCCGGGCCACTCCGTTGGTTCCCGAGCTGAAGGCTTCAAACTCGTAAACTCCCATGGGCCCGTTCCAGAACACCGTCCGGGCTTGGTCGATATACTCCTGGTATTTCTTGACTGTTTCCGGTCCGATATCGAGTATCATCCAGCCCTCGGGGACCTGGTCCACGGGTACGGTCTTGTGCTCGGCGTCTTCAGCAAAATGGTCGGCAACCACCACATCCACCGGCAGCAGCAGCTGGGTGTTGCACGCCCTGGCATAATCTATTATTTCCCGGGCTTTGCCCACCAGCGACTCCTCAAATACAGATTTGCCGATATTATACCCTTGAGCTTTGAGGAAAGTATTCGCCATTGCGCCTCCGATTATTAATACGTCTATATTTTTCACCAGGTTCTTCAAGAGGCTCAACTTATCGGAAACCTTGGCACCTCCAACGATGGCCACCTTGGGTTTCTCCGCGCCGTTGATTACCTTGCTCAACATGGTGACTTCCTTTTCCAGCAGAAATCCGGGAACCGAAGGCAGCAGGGTGGCGACGCCGGATATGGACGCATGGGCACGGTGGGCTGCTCCGAAGGCATCGTTTACGTAAATGTCGGCAAGCTCAGCCAATTGCCGGCTGAATTCGGGGTCGTTTTTCTCTTCCCCAGGATGAAACCGGACGTTTTCGAGGACTATAATATCTCCCGGCTTCATGGCCTCAATCGCCTCTTTAACCTTGGGGCCTATACAATCGTCCACTTTAACGACCGGTTTTTTCAAGAGGTGACTAAGGTGTTCGGCCACCTTATCCATCCGGTACTCGTCAACCGGTTTTCCTTTGGGCCGTCCCAGATGACTGACTGCTATTACCCGGGCACCCTGATCAATCAGGTAACGCAAAGTGGGCAACGACTCTCTTATGCGGGTATCATCGATTATATTTCCTTTCTTGTCGGTGGGAACATTAAAATCAACCCGCACCAGGACACGTTTGTCCCGAACATCCACCTCTCTCAAGCTCTGCACTCGAAATGCACCTCCATTATATCCCTTGAACCGCCATATAGCAGACAGCATCTACAACTCTGCATGAGTAAGCCCATTCATTGTCGTACCAAGCTATTACCTTTACCATATTATCGCCGATAGCCATGGTTAGAGGTCCGTCGACCACTGCCGAAGCCGGATTACCGTTGAAATCCTTGCTTACCAGGGGCAAATCGGAATATTCGAGAATACCGGCCAGAGCACTTTGACTTGCCACTTTGAAGCTCTCGTTCACCTCTTCCGCGGAAGCGGGTTTTTCCAATTCCGCCACCAGGTCGACTATCGATACGTTGGGGGTGGGTACCCGGATAGCCATACCATTGAGCTTCCCGGAAAGCTCGGGCAGAACCAGTCCCAAAGCCCTGGCGGCTCCAGTGCTGGTGGGTATCATGGACAATGCTCCCGCACGGGCCCGGCGCAGGTCCTTGTGGTCCAGGTCCAGTATGCGCTGGTCATTGGTATAGGAATGGATAGTGGTCATAAGCCCTTTAACGATACCGAAATTATCGTTCAGCACCTTGGCCACCGGTGCCAGGCAGTTGGTAGTACAGGACGCGTTGGACACTATATGGTGATTGTGCTTGTCGTACTTGTCGTGGTTAACCCCCATAACCATGGTAAAGTCAACCTCGCTGCCCGGAGCAGTAATCAAGACTTTTTTAACCCCGCCGCGAATATGGGCCCTGGCCTGCTGCCCCCTGGTAAACTTGCCGGTGGCTTCGATTACTATTTGCACCCCCTCATCATCCCAGGCTATCATGGATGGTTCCCGTTCGGAAAAGTACCGGATTCGATGTGCACCCACTTGGATGAAGCCCTCTCCGGCTTCTACCGGTTGGTCAAAAGTGCCGTGTACCGAATCATACTTGAGCAGGTGAGCCGCGGTTTTGGCGTTCCCTATGTCGTTGACGGCCACCAGCTCAACGTCATCACGTTCCTGAATGACCCTGGCAACCAGCCGTCCAATCCGTCCAAAACCGTTGATTCCAACCCTCAACACAATCATTGCCTCCCTTCTAAAATGGCCCGGGCTGCACCCTCATCTGTAATCAGGGTCCCGCGCCCGCGGTTTTTCAAGACCGCTTCAATGGCCCGGGCTTTATTGCTTCCTCCAGCAACTGCTACGACTATTGGGATGTTTTTAATATCGGACAATTCCAAGCCAATTCCGGTGACACTGTAGACAATATCCCCGTTGGCATCGAAATAGTAGCGGAAGGCCTCTCCCACGGCCTTTTTTTCCTCCAGTGTTTTCAGGGCGTTTTCCACCAGTCCGCGACGACTGGCCATTTCCAGGGCCGACCCTATCCCGTGAATCAGGAGGTCACATTGCTTGAGTTGAGCTACAATCTCCGCAATCTGGTGGTTAGCCAGGAGTATTTTCATGGTCTCTTCTTCCAGGTTGTCGGGAATATGCAGGAGTCGGTAATGGCCGCCAATCGCTTCGGCTATATGCGCGGCAATGGTATTGGCCTGCTCCTCAACCTTCTCTCCGAGACCTCCGCGCGCAGGGAGCACCAGCACATCAGGTCTGGCCGCTCCCGAGGGAATGGCATTGCCCATCTCCGCCAGGGTTGTGCCGCCGCTAACCGCCACAATCCTGACCTTCGGCAGCACCTCCCGGAAATACCTGGCTGCAACCCTCCCTAAATCCTTTTTTGAGTAAGGGTCGTAATATGAATCGCCCGGCACCACCAGTACCTTATCCAGGTTGAGCCTCTCCTGCAGGCGAAGCGCAAGCGAATGGAGCCCGTCCAGGTAGGGAATCACCTCATCAACCATATGTACCAATTCCAGGCCGTAGTCAGTCAGGATAATTCCACCGGGGGTTATCTCCAATACGCCTTGTTCTTTAAACGCAGCAACCAGGGAACGGGCTGACCGTTCCGAGCAGTCAAGCCGCATGGCCAACTGTCTGCGTCCGATCGGCTGGTTGTACAGTATCTCTCTTAAGGCTCGATAACGAAGCCGGGCCTCTGCCAGGGCCTGAGGAATCAGCCTCTCAAGGTTGGCCATCAACCTATCCATTATCCCTTCACCCCCAGTAGATGGCCCACCAGGACAAATTAGTCCCACAACCGATAAAAATGACTCACAATTTTTATTTATTATAACACAATTGCTTAAGCAGTTGACTACTGCAGGTTCTTATTTTTTAGAATGAAACCGATTGAGAGCCGAAAAACAAAAAAGGAAGGAATCATCCTCCCTTTTTCTTATTCCTTTTAAGCTCAAAGCAATCCCAAGGTTAACGCTTGGAGTATTGAGGAGCTTTGCGGGCCTTGTGCAGGCCGTATTTCTTTCTTTCCTTCATCCGCGGATCGCGGGTTAGGAAACCTGCCCGGCGCAATTGCTTTCTCAAGTCCGGGTTGGATTTTACCAGGGCTCGGGCAATTCCCAATCTTACCGCACCGGCCTGGCCGGATACTCCTCCGCCATGAACCCGTGCTACCACATCGAATCTGCCGGCCATCTCCGTCAGCACCAGGGGCTGCATGACAATAAGCCGCAGCGTACGGTTGGGAAAGTAAGTTTCGAACGACTTGCCGTTAATGGTTATGTTGCCATCTCCGGGTAGAAGCCGTACCCGTGCAACTGCTGTCTTTCTGCGTCCGGTTCCATAGTATTGCACTTTTGTAGCCACCGCTCTACCCCCCTTATCCTCTCAGTTCCCACTTTACCGGTTTTTGGGCCTGGTGAGGATGGTCAGCTCCCCTGTAGACCTTGAGCTTTTTGAACATATTGCGACCAAGACTGTTGTGGGGCAGCATGCCCTTGACCGCTATCTCCAGGGCCTTTTCCGGTTTCTTCTCCATCATAGTCCGGTAGTCTACCTGTTTGAGCCCGCCCGGGTAACCGGTGTGATAGATGTACTTCTTGTCGGTGAGTTTTTTCCCGGTGAGCCTCATCTTCTCAGCATTGACAACTATAACGTAATCCCCGGTATCCACATGAGGAGTAAATGTTGGTTTGTGTTTTCCTCGCAGAATCGCCGCAACTTCAGCGGCCAATCTACCCAGTACTTGATCGGTAGCATCGATAACATACCATTTTCTTTCCTGTTCCTGGGGTTTAGCCATGTACGTTTTCAAGTAGTTCCCTCCTACGTTCAACACGCCTGACACGGGGCGGGATCAGGCGATTTTCCGCTATTTATTTATGTTACAAGTTCAAAGTTCGCTTGTCAATAGATACCGAATTCCGGGCCGTAGAACGACCAGAGTTTCGTTCACAGCGGGTGTTAAGGAACCGTCCCCTCGACACCATATTCGACGGCTTGCGAGCCAGCTACGTTGTGACGAGCCGTTACATCCCTCAACGAAGTTCTTCTGAGTCCAGGGCGGGACTATTA
>JAKOVY010000089.1 GCA_029781825.1 Bacillota bacterium
CCCCTGCCGATGTTTTTTATATTGTTGAGCATATGTAAAATGTTGTCAACAAAGCTGACGGGTAAGTGATTGCCGTAATTAAGGAGGTATTGCCGGATGCAGTCTCCCGCCTGCCAGCGGCATTGCGGCCGGCTGCTCAAGTGAATTTTGTTTGCTCTTTGGGCCCGGCAACAGTGCTGCTCCGTTAACGTTGTTGCTGAAAACCCCGGAATGATAGGGGGTATTTGGCGTATCTCAACGGAGAGGAATGGATCGAGAAATAAATGATTGTATGAGCAGGGGATAAGGATCCTGGGCAGGACGCTGATGAAGCAACTCCGGCATTACTCGTTATTTGGACCACACATATTTCAGGGGAATTGACAACCCCTCAAAATTCGGGTGTTCCACAACGTCTTCGTCCATACCGGAGGCAACCACGGCGTATAAGCCATCACGCAAGGCAAAGCATTCCAGGGTTTTTTCCTGGGGATCAAGCAGCCAGTAATGCTGTACCCCTGCCTTCTGGTACATCCGCATCTTCTGCACTCGGTCTTTACGTCCGCTGGAAGGAGATATAACCTCAATCACCAGGGTCGGGGCACCGTCGATCCGTTCATCCTTCACCATCATTTTCTGTTCACCCGATACATAAAACAGATCCGGCTGGACTACGTTGTAATCAAGCGGGGTAACATCCAGCGGGGCATTGAAAACCTCGCCTTCCGGATCAACCTCCGCAAAGTAATCTTCCAGGATCCTCTGCAGCTTGCGGGAAGCACGCTGGTGGATAACGCTTGGCGAAGGTTCTTTTATCAGCATGCCCTCCAGGATCTCAAAACGGTAGCCCGGTTCTTCCGGTATATCGAGGTAATCCTGGTAAGTAAGCTTTTTTGGCGGCTTAGTTTCATACGGGGCGGGTTTTTCCCTGACGACGTCACCGCTGAGCGCTTTGATCACATCATCCAGTTTATATCGGTATTGTCTGCTGCCCAGCTCTATATAAGGTATCCTGTTCTCCCGGGTATACCTCCAAATCGTTTCCACTGAAAGATCCAGGATCTCAGCCAGAGCCTGGGCTGTAATCAGCTCCTTGTTCACGCTGTTTTGCCTCCTCCCGCATAATGCGAAATTAGTTTTAACGCGAGGTCTTATGGAGTTAGCCCGGGCGTATGCCCTCTCTGCACAATACGGAGCTGTTTCAACGCCCACTTTCCATCTCAATTATAATTCTCCTGCCAATTATTATCAAGTATAATCAACTTAAGCAGTCTGTAATAAACAGTATTGATATTACTTGAAAAGCGAACCGGGCACACTCATTTTTGCATATCTGCTGCAGCTATCAATTATTAATTAAGGCTTCTGTCAGAGAATGAAGTGAGAGAACATCGAGACCAATAAAAAACACCCCGGCTAATCCAGGGATGTTTTTACGACTCATTGGGTCAGTATCATTCTGATTGTCACCTGCTGCACGGTTTTATAAAGAACCAGTTTATTCTTCAACCAGGAGACGGGCAAATTTCCGCTTGCCCACCTGTATTACCATGCCGTTCTCAATGCCAACCACCGCTTCGTCATTTTCGCACTTCTCGCCGTTGATCTTGACGGCTCCCTGTTTTATCATGCGCTTGCCGTCGCTGGTCGAGGAAACCAGACCGGTATCGTGAAGCAGTTTGGGCAGCCAGGCCTCCCGGTAAGAAATCGTTATCTCGGGAATATCCTCGGGAATATCGTGTTTCTGGAAGATCAGCTTGAATCTTTCTTCCGCCATGCGGGCGTGCTCGGCATCGTAAAACATGGTTATTATCTCTCGGGCCAACCGCATTTTGGCGTCACGGGGGTTGACCTGCCCGTTTTTCATGGCCTTCTCCAGCCGCTTGATTTCTTCCATGGGAACCCTGGTAACCAGCTCAAAGTAGCGGGTTATGAGCTCATCCGGTATCGACATGGTTTTGCCGAATATCTCGTTGGGGTCTTCATTCACGCCGATGTAGTTGCCCAGGCTCTTGCTCATCTTCTGGACCCCGTCGATACCCTCCAGGATGGGCATCATCATGGCAATCTGCGGTTCCTGTCCGTATTCCCTCTGCAGATGGCGTCCGACCAGGAGGTTAAACTTCTGATCCGTACCTCCCAACTCAACGTCAGCTTGAAGGACAACAGAGTCATAGCCCTGCATCAAGGGGTAAAAGAACTCATGAACACCGATTGGCAGGCCTTCGCTATAGCGCTTGGCAAAATCGTCCCGTTCCATCATGCGGGCCACGGTGTATTTGGCTCCCAGGGTCAAAACATCGGCAAAGTTCATGGGGGAAAGCCACTCGCTGTTGAAATATACCGTGGTGCGGCTTTTATCGAGGATTTTGAAGATCTGCTCCTCGTAAGTTCGGGCGTTAACCCTTACCTGTTCCTCAGTAAGCTGCTTCCTGGTTTCCGACTTGCCGCTGGGGTCCCCAATTCTGGCGGTAAAATCCCCGATGATTAAACGCACCTGATGTCCAAGCTCCTGAAACTGCCGAAGCTTATTGAGTACTACGGTGTGTCCCAGATGAATGTCGGGAGCGGTAGGATCGAGTCCGAGCTTGATATTCAGCGGCTTCTTATTCTTGATGGATTGCTCAAGCTTTCGCAAAAGCTCATCTTCAGGGATGATCTCTACTGTTCCCCGCCTGAGCAATTCCAACTGTCTAACGGCTTCTTCCCGAGTCTTCTTGTCCACAGCTATTACCTCCCTGACCACAAAATCATACCACAACTAGAAGACCGGTTCAATAAATCACCCTTATGAGCTGTGTCTGGATTGAACTCTCATAATCCTGCAGATCCGATCTGTTCAATCATCTATGGTCCATGGATACTTGGCCCGCCATCGGATCGTATTTTTCGCCGAACCGCTGAGGTAAGCCCCGGAAGCGTTTGTGCGTATTCTGCTCAGGGAGAAAGTTGGACAGTCATACCGCCTTTTCACAATTGGGCGGAATTGAGATTTCATCAGCATTTTACGGTAAGGAAGAACTTTTCAAAGCAGGACTTTGCTCTTACTGATATAATTCTAATTAGATCGACCTTGGGGAGGCAAAGGTATGTCTAAGCGCACTAGAAAGATATCCAAGCGCAACGCGCGCAAATGGATATTGTCAGTCCTCGCGATTACCGCCGTGATCCTCATGGGAGCAGTGCTGGGAACGGTTATTGGTGCCATCCTTAATATACCTGCGTGGAGTCCCGAAACCTTGTACGGCTCGGAGACTACCACTCTTTACGACAGAAACGGCAAAGCATTCTACAGTTTGCATGCCGAAGAGAACCGCATTCAAGTTCCGTTAAGCCTAATCCCACAACACATGAAAGAAGCCTTTATTGCAGTCGAGGATCAGAAATTCTACGAACACCACGGCATAAACCCAATTGCTATTGTCCGGGCTATTTTAGTTGACATCAGGGAAGGTGAAAAAGCTCAAGGCGCCAGTACCATTACCCAACAGCTGGCCAAGAATGCCTTTCTCTACCCGGATAAGACCTGGGAACGGAAAATCAAGGAAATGATCCTGGCGTTTCAGTTGGAAAGCAAGTACTCAAAAGACGAAATCCTGGAATTCTATCTTAACCGTATCTATTTCGGCAGCGGAGCATGGGGAGTGCAGACAGCTTCTCAGACATACTTTGGCAAGGACGTGGATCAGCTAAGCCTGGCTGAGTCCGCATTGCTGGCAGGTGTGGTTCGCAGGCCGAATGCCTACTCGCCATTTAAGAACCCCGACCTGGCAAAGAAGCGGCAGCGAGTCGTTCTCAACAGTATGGTGGACTGCGGGTTTATAACCCAGCAGGAGGCTGACGAGGCTTATGAACAGGAGCTTCACTATAAAGAACCGGTAAAGTCGCGCAGCCAGTACGGCTTTTTTGTCGATTACGTGGTTGACGAAGCTGAACGGATACTGGAGGAGGAAGGGCTGTACGACAACCCCCAGGACGCCATCTACAAGGGCGGATTAAAGATTTATACCACTTTGGAACCCTCGATTCAATTAGCCGCCGAGGAAGCCTATGCTCAACCCAATGCTTTTCCCAACATTAAGAGCAAGACCGGTCAGGAAATCCAGTCGGCGATGATACTGCTGGATCACCGCACCGGAGAAATCCTTGCCCTGGTAGGCGGCCGCAGTTACACCTACCAGAGAGGCTTCAACCGGGCGGTTGATATGTTGCGGCAGCCGGGTTCGGCTTTCAAGCCGATTGTTGTTTACGGACCGGCACTCGAAATGGGTTACCACCCGGATTATCAATTGGAGGATGCTCCGGTAACATTCAAGATCGGAGGACAAACGTATTCACCCAAAAACTACGACGGTAAGTACCGGGGCATGATTACCATGCGCACGGCGGTACAGTGGTCAGTCAATGTGTACGCAGTCAAGCTCGCCAATGAGATCGGCATTAAGAACGGAATCGAATTTGCGGAAAGGCTTGGTATTACAACGCTCGTCAAGTCCGGACGCGTCAATGACCTCAATCTCGCAACCGCATTGGGCGGTATCACCAAAGGGGTGTCGCCCCTGGAATTGGCTTCCGCTTATGGGGCCTTCGCCAATAACGGAATCCTGGCCCAGCACCATATAATCAAAAAGATTGAGGATAACCTGGGCAACACCATTTATGAATACCGCCCCAAATACACCAGGGTGATGAAAGAGGAAACAGCCTGGTTGATGACCGATATGCTGATGACGGTGGTCCAGGCCGGTACCGGAACCAATGCCCAAATACCGGGAGTTCAGTGCGCCGGTAAAACCGGAACTACGCAGAACGACAATGATGCCTGGTTTGTGGGTTATACCCCACACTATACCTGTGCGGTTTGGATGGGATACGATCAGAGAGAGACCATGAGGAACACTTATGGCGGTTCTTATCCCGCCCGCATATGGAAAGCGGCTATGACCAAGGCAGTGGCCATTTCCAAAGGAACGTTTTCCGTTCCCTCCGGGATTACAAGCGTACGTATCTGCAAGGTATCAAACAAATTGGCCACCTCGGCCTGCCCGGATGAACACATCCTTGCCAGTTATATCGGCTCCGGCAACGTACCACTGGAATCCTGCGATGTGCATGTCCTGACTAATATATGTTCTGAAACCGGGCTGCTCGCCACACCGGGGTGTCCGGCACCGGTACAGCAGGGGTTCGATAGAACCCTGGCCCCAGGTGTTCCCGGAGCCGTACCTCAAGAATACTGTCCGATTCACGGAGGTTATGTAAGCACGCAGAAGGTAACGATCTGCACCGACCCCCGTCATCATGGCCGGATGTACCTGGCCAATAAATCCAAGGAAGGTGAAGTCGGAGGCTGTCCCAGGGAATACTTGGCCGAGATTGAAATTAATAATCCCGAGCAGTTGGATTACTGTCCGCTGGTCGATCACCAAACGCAACAAATTCCTCACGAATGAGAGCGGGCGGCTCCAATAATAATCAATGAATCCGGTTAAAATCACACAGTCCTCGGTTGGGTTTCCATCACAACCGAGGACTTTCCGTCAATAAATGCTTAAACCTATTGCCACGGGGTTTCCAATGAGTTACGTATTCAAGTAGGCGATAGTTACTCCGTTGCCGCCTTCACTGTTTTCGCCATCCCGAAATTCCTTGATATAGGGGTGTCCGGCCAGGTGCTCGCGAACCGCCCGGCGCAGGGCCCCTGTTCCCTTGCCGTGAATTATACGGATCTTGTCCAGACCCGCCAAAAAGGCTTCCTCCACGTACCTTTCCGTCTCGTCCAAAGCCTGCTCGGCCAGCATCCCGCGCAGGTTGATCTCCGCAGGGATGTTTTTGCGGTTTTCAAGATAGCTGCGGTTTCTCTGCCTGCTCGCAACCTCCTCCGGTGAAGAACGAACAACAACGTCTTTCCTGGGTACAGTCAGCTTCATTATGCCGACCTGAACCACCACCTCGTCACCGTTTACCTCCAAAACGTACCCCTTCTGCTTTACACTCTTGATTTCCACGTAATCCCCGGGTATAAGCTTTTTGGCACTAACCGGCTGTGATTCCTGATCGACCCGTAAACTCAGGTCCGGTACCGCCTGCTGATAGCGCTTCCTCATTTCCTCAATCTCATGCCATTTGGGGGCTTCCGCCTCGCGAGCCCGCCGCTTGAATTCATTCAGCAGGTCTTCAATCTCATGGCGAACAGAGTTCAGGTATTGCGAGGCTTCAGCCTGTATCCGGTTAATAAACTGCTCTTTTTCCCGTTCCATTTCCAGGGCTTTTTGCTGCAAACGGTTCCTTTCTTCCTCCAGCTGTTTTTGCAGATTTCGGGCGGCTTCCTTTTCTGCGCGGGCCTTAAAGCGCTGTTCCTTCAAGTCGGTTAAAAGCCTGGAAATCTCCTGTTCCTGCTGCGGTACGTACTGACGAGCCCTTTGGACCAGCCGGGCATCAAAACCTAGCTTTTCGGCTATTTCGAACGCATTGCTCTGGCCCGGCAGGCCGATGGTCAGCCGGTAGGTAGGCCGCAGGGAAACCGGGTCAAACTCCACGCAGGCGTTCTCCACCCCGTCGTGCTGGTAGGCAAAGGTCTTGAGCTCGCTGTGATGGGTGGACACCAGCACTCTGCATTCCAGCTCCAGGAGCCTTTCCAGGATGGCCCTGGCCAGCGCAGCCCCCTCCAGAGGATCCGTGCCGGCACCCAACTCATCGAGAATAACCAGGGATTTGCGTCCGGCTTGGTTCAGAATGCGGTTGATATTGGTCATATGCGCGGAAAAAGTGCTTAATGACTGCTCAATACTCTGTTCATCGCCGATATCTGCCAGGATCTTATCAAATACCGGCATCTCCGACTCCGAGGAAGCCGGGATGAACAAACCACAGCCGGTCATAACGGCCAGCAATCCCACGGTCTTCAAGGCCACCGTTTTCCCCCCGGTGTTGGGCCCGGTAATCACCAGGATGTTAAACCTGCTCCCCAGCTCCAGGTCAATCGGTACCGCCCTGGAACCCAGGAGAGGATGGCGGGCGCGTATAAGCCGCAGATTCCCTTCCGCATTCAGATGGGGACGGAAAGCCTCCATTTCAAGGGCCAGCCTGGCTTTGGCCACCCAGAAGTCCAGAGTCTCCAAGCTCTCCAGACTGCTCTGCAGGTCATCTGCAAACTCAGCTATCCTGCCTGACAGCTCGCGCAGTATTCTGGCCACTTCCCTGGCTTCTTCGGCTTCCAATTTCTTAATCTCATTATTATACGTCACCACCAGTTCGGGCTCGATGTAAACAGTGGCTCCGCTGGCTGATTCATCGTGGACAATTCCTTTTACCTCGTGCCGGTATTCAGTCTTTACCGGCACCACGTATCTTCCTCCCCGCTCGGTTATGAGGCTTTCCTGAAGAAACTTCTGGTTGTGAGCCGATCTGATAAAATCGCGCAGGTAATCCTTAATACGGCTGCGCAGGGTATTCTGGCTGCTCCTGATAGAATGAAGCTTGGGGGAAGCGCTGTCCTTAATCTCCCCGGCCTCGTCTATTACCGCTTTTATTGAACGCTCCAGGCTGCTGTTTTCCATCAGGCCATCCCTGAGCCGTCGGGCTCGCACTCCCTGACCGGGAGCAAGGAAATCCAAGGCCCGCCTCGAAGACTGCAGAACCTGCAGAACCTCGAGAATCTCTGCGGGATAAATCATGCCTCCCGCTCGTACCTTGCTTATATGCGGCCTGATATTCGGCACCTCATTTAAGAATGCCGGCTCTGCACGGTGCAGCAGCTCCAAAGCCTCCTCGGTTTCATCGAGCCGCATCTTCACTATATCGATGTCAAAACAAGGTTCAAGGGACAAGGCTTTGCTTTTCCCGCCCTCCGAGCGGGTGTGGCCCGTAAGCATCTCCACTATCCGTTCAAATTCCAGTCTCCGTAAAGTCTCTTTCATGGATGGCTCTCCAATAGCATTTTTAAAGGTAATTATTCCATACACATTAATTCGGGATTGGATTACATCCCGTTACTAAACTCAGGTTGTTGCTCGAATCGTCAAAGCAGATTTCATATGCCCCGTTTTCACAACCTCTTTCCGGAAGACCTGATTATTGCTCGCCGGGACCGGGGCCTGCGGAATCGCCCTTATCCGCGTTGTTCTGGATGCGGCTGTATCTAATCAGGCCCGAAGCCGGGATAATTGTGATCCCCCGCTCCTCCAGCCGGTCCAGGAAGAGGTTCAACCCCAGCGAATCGCTGGCCATGTGTCCGGCCACGACAATATTGATATGATGTTTCTTGGCCTCCTCCCGGTGCTTTTCGGTCAAGTGCATGCGGA
>JAKOVY010000106.1 GCA_029781825.1 Bacillota bacterium
GCCCTGAGTCCTGGTTATGGTATCGTCCTTTATTATGGCAGCCTGGTAACCGCCGAAGGTGACGGTAGGCCAGGCGATAATGTTGTTTTCACTATCCCGTTTTACCTGAAAGTCACTGCCGGTAATGAGCACTTCGGTGTTCCCGGTGGAAGGCCCCTGGGCCGGCTGCACACTGTTTATCACCGGTTTGCTGGAAGGCACAACATAGGTAAACGCCCCCTCGGCAATAGCCGTACCTCCATCCGGGTTGACCACCATCACATCTACCGGACCCGGTTCCAACCCCGGCGCCAATGCAGGAGTCTTGGCCCTTATGAGGCAGCGGGTCCATACCCCGATCACCGGGTCGTACTCTATCAATTCCACCTGGACTCCGATTGCCGGTCGTCCACCGATGTAAAGCTCCAGCCCCTCCCGGTGAAAATCGTAACCCTCGACGAAGATGTCCACCCCGCCGTTGACTGAGCCTTCGGCCGGGCGAATGGCAATGCCGTCTCCGTCGATGTCCTTGATCTGGGGACGGCTGGTGGGGATCTGCAGTTCAAACTTTTCAGCCGCTGTTGCGGTACCGGTATCGGGGTTCCTGACTTTTATCTCATATAAACCGGGAGGCAGGGGATTCCCTGCCGCATCCTTGGCCGGCACCGGGAAAGTGATGATTTCGCTGGTAATCACCTTTACCCCGTGCTCCGCCTGGGTAAGAACTTGGTCCCCGAAGATCACCTGGGTCGCGGAATCAATGAAGAAGTACTTTCCAAAAATGGTCACCAGGGTGCCGCTCTGCC
Source organism: Bacillota bacterium (assembly GCA_029781825.1). Taxonomy (GTDB): domain Bacteria; phylum Bacillota; class Syntrophomonadia; order Syntrophomonadales; family DTU052; genus DTU052. The sequence goes on from JAKOVY010000106.1 coordinate 786, forward strand.
CGTGCTTGGGGAAGAAATCGGTTATCTCAGGGAGGGTTAATACCCGGTGGTACATGAAACCCTCTTCTATTACATCCAGCCGGATGCCTTCCGGCGATATATTCATAACCTCCACCGGGGTCCACTCATCGACGCGGGTGCCCGGCGGGGTGGTTATGGTCAGTTTGCGATTGCCGTCGGAGATGGCCTTAATATCAGCGATTGCGCCATCTATAGTCACGACAACTCCGTAGCCGGTGGCCGGGTTATAGACCTGCGGCAGGAAGCTGTTGTTGATGACGGTGATCACGGCTTCCTCGCCTCCGGCTACATCACCTTCGTTCGGCTGTATGGTGATATCGGCCGGGGCACCGGCAGCGTTCCGGTACTGGAATCCTTCCGCAAGGTAGGCCCATCCCCTGTCGATATTGATCACATAAACATCTTTCTTGCCTGCTGTATCCCCAACAGGCACCTGGAATATTATTCTGACCCCTTCCGGTTGGGTGATGTGTGAACCGAGCTCGCTGCCATCAGCTCCGATTACCCGATAGCCGGGATCAACCACCAGGCTCAGGGTCAGGTCACTCCCGAATACTGTCTGCTTAAATTCGGGATCGGCCAGCAAGGTTTCCATCACCTCGCGGGTTTCATTACTGCATATGACCTTGTTGCCGATCACCACCGCCGAGCCAAACATAAACTGCTGCCCGCTGACGGTAACATGGTTGCCGCCGGTAAGAGGCGCCAGGTTGGGGGTAACTGCCGAAATCTCCGGGCTGCTGACATAGGTGTATTTGGCAGTGGCCGATTTGCTGTCGGTATTCCTTACCACCACATCGACTTCGCCCCGTTCCGGCGTCGTTGGGACGGCGACTCTAAGGTTGATTAAAGATCCCTTCTGGGGGTCAAAGGCTCCCGTCTCAACGGACAGGATGGTGGCCGGCCGTCCCCCGAAAGTTACACTGACCCCTTCATAGAAGTGGTAACCCTGAATGAGCACCTCCTGGGAACGGAGATTCGGTCCCCAATCAGGGGTAATTGCCGTTATCACCGGTTCCGGATAAACCCGGGTTATGGTAAGGGCGTCAAGGAGGGTGTCTGCCTCCTGCAGAGGGAAATACTCCTCGTCGATACAGGGTTTCCACTCCCCGTTATCTTCGTAGTAGGTGCTTTCACTGATGTTGACTTCCACATTGACCGTGTCGCTGGCCTTGTCTCCCAGGGGGTAGAACCCGGTTACCGCCGTGATGTACTGGATGTTGTCCACCGTGTTCAAGGCTTTGATAGCCGCCGTCACCCCCCCGGTAGTTACCTGGATTATCCTTTCAATACGAAACGTCTTGCCGTTGTAGTAGCCGGGTATCTCTTCGATCAGCTTAAGCTTGTTAACTCCGGTTTCCCCCAGGTCAATACTGTTGGGGTCCCCGATAACCGCTACCGTTCCGTTTGGCAGTTCGTACTTCTTTGTGGAGCTCCCCTCCCGGAAATAGCTGAAATACTGTCCCCGCAGCAGAATGTCAGTAGGCTGGTCAAAAGGTACCTCCGTCGGGGAAACGGACTGCAGATCCAGGTACTGATCGCCGGTGGAGTAAAAGTATAGATTCGGCTTCTGGTCATACACTATGTCCGGGTGGTTGGCGTCCACGATCTTGACGATGGCACCTCCCTGTCGCTCTTGATAGGAAGGGGGAACCGTTACCCTGAAGGCGGTCTTGCCTTCGGGCAGGTAGGCCGGAGGCTCAATGGTCTCGCAGCTGGTAGCAACCGTGGTATGTCCCCCGATCTCAAAAGCAACCGTCATGGTCTGGTCGAATTTTTCCCCGACCACGATTACCTGGTTGCCGCCCTTCGGCGGTCCGTGATTGGGCAAGACCTGTTCGACGACAATTCCGGTGGGCAGAACTTTAACTGTGAGCGCCTTTTTGTAGATCGCCACCCCCCGACGAACGCCGTTGTCCCAGACCTCAATCTTGAGGTCCCGGTTTCCGGGCTGGGGGCTGGGGACCCTGACTTTAATGTAATCGCTCCTGACCTCAATCTTTTCCGCCTCCACCCCGCCTATGTATACCCGGGTGTTGGCCGCACTGTCATTAAGGAAATTGGCCCCGCTCAATTCCAGGTTAGCTCCTACATATATGGGGTTCGGATTGGGATAAAAGGTGTTCACATAGGGACCGGGCACATTATAATATATGGACTCGGTCCAGGGACTTGAATATGTTCCTATGTTCTCGGCTTTAACCTCGACTTCCTTGCCCCGCAGTACGTTGGTTACCTCGATATAGATTCCGCCATCGGCAGCATCCTTGTATACCGGACCTACGGCATCCGGGAAATTGCCGAATTTTATCGCGGAACCGTCCGGACTGCCCTTTTCTTTCAGGTAAACCTTGTCCACCCAATCAAGATACCCGCCTTCAATCTTGAGGTAGGTCTTCTTGTCCGCCTCATCCTGCGATGGATTGCCGTTATCATCGTATTTCTCAACCGTGGTGAACGGGTAGCTGTGGGTGATGGTCGGGTTCGCCATATACCTGAAGGGGTTCGCCCAACTGCTGGAGGACCCGCTGCTGTTGCTCACCACCAGGCTGTCCACCTGCTTGACCCCGGTAGCGTCAACCTCCTGTGCCGGAACCCTGGCAATAACCAGGTTAGGAGTTGCCAGCATTATGTCACTGCCCTCCAAAATAATGATTTTCGCACCAATCTGCAGTATGACCCTTATATCCGTCCCCGCCAAATCCTTCCCATGGATCATGATCTGCCCGCCCTCCGCGGGAACGATGGATGGGCTTACTCCCTCTATTACCGGAACGGCTGCCTGAGCCGGCGGGCAGGGAAACAGGGTTATTACCATCACGGCCAGCAGCAGAAACGATAGGCGTCGGCGCATACTCGGGCAATCCTCCCCCAAACAAATGTCAATAGGATATCAAGAGATGTATCGAGAATTTGCCGCGTAAAGTTTAGCTCCCAGCCATATCCATTAGTGGCATTTCAGCAATTCCTTCGGCTTCTCCTCTGTTTTTCTTCTTATTTCGGCCATTTCAAATAATTGAGAGGCTGCGGCGCGAATTGGAACCGGTGCCGAAACCCATAACATATCGGGTATAATTTAGGAAAATCAACCCCAATTACAGGGAGGATCTCCATGCGCTATCGGCAGCTGGGAAAAACCGGTTTATGGGTTTCGGCAATCGGTTTTGGCGGCATACCAATCCAACGTGTCGATAACAACACGGCAATTCAGCTGGTCAACCGGGCTTTGAACCTGGGCATTAACTTCTTCGATACCGCTCGGGGATACACCGACAGCGAAGCCAAGCTGGGATTGGTGCTGCGGGAAAGACAGCAGGAAGCAATCATCGCCACCAAGTCAATGGCTCGCAGCCGGGAGGAGATGGCAAGGGATATCGAAAAAAGTCTGCAGGCCCTGGGAACCGAGTATATCGACCTCTATCAGGTTCACAATGTGGAACACCCTTCCGTCCTGGAACGGGTCTTGAATCCGGGCGGAGCTGTTGATGCTCTGCTCGACGCCAAAAAAAGCGGGGTCATTAAGCACATCGGGATTACCAGCCATATTAAAGAGCTGTTCAAAGACGCGCTTAAAACCGGGGTATTCGAAACCATCCAACTCCCTTTCAACCCGCTCGAATCTGATGGCATTCCTGAAATCCTGGACCTGGCCGCTGCACATGGTGCAGGAGTCATTATTATGAAACCCCTGGCCGGCGGGGCTATTAAACATGCCGCCTTGGCCCTGCAGTACATCCTGGAATACCCGGTGTCCACCGTTATCCCCGGGATGGACTCGCTGCAGCAGGTGGAAGAGAATGCCTCGGTCGGCTCCAGGTCGGAGAATTTAACCCCGGCGGAAAGGGATAAGCTCGACCGGGAGATTCAGGAACAGGGCGCAACCTTCTGCCGCCGGTGCGGCTATTGCCAGCCGTGTCCCCAGGGCATTGATATTCCCCTGGTTTTTCTCCTCGACGGCTATTACACCCGTTATGGCCTGACCGCATGGGCCAAAGAGCGGTACCGGGGAATGAAAGTCCAACCCGATGCCTGCACGGAATGCAAAGAGTGTGAGGACAAATGTCCCTACAACCTGCCGATTAACCAGATGCTGGTCGAAGCCAGGGCCCGGTTGGAATAAACCGGGCCTCGGTTCCGGGTCGGCTTCAGCGGGTCACATCTTAAGCCCCATCCTGCGTACGCAGTTCCTCACCCGGTTACGACAGTATGAGCATACCTCGTATTCTCTGATTTCATAGTTTTTACAAGGGTTTCCTCACTGCGTTACGACAGCTTGAGCAGCGGCTTCCCTTGGGAGCAATCCTGCGTTCGTAGTCCCCTCTTTCCTTGGGCTCAGCAAACGTTTAATGGAGAAGCTTTTACGTTGACAACTTGTTTCCGTAATATTAGTATACAAATAAAGATGTTGGAACCAAGGGGGAATAGAAGTGGGTGAATGGTATAAAACCGGTTGTGTATTGTGTCCCCAGAACTGCGGCCTGGAGATCCTGGTCGAGAACAATCGCATGGTCAAGGTAAGACCGGATAAAGATAACTTGCGCAGCGAAGGGTATGTCTGCCGCAAAGGGCTGAACGTTCCTTTTCATCAGCACCACGCTGATCGATTAACCCACCCATTGAAGAAAGTAAACGGTGAATTCCAAGTCATCTCCTGGGAGCAGGCGATTGACGAGATAGCGGAGAAACTGCGTAAGATACTGGATACCTATGGCCCCCGTTCGCTGGCCTACATGGGAGCCGGAGGTCAGGGGTGCCATTTTGAGGCAGGTTTTGGAGTACGGCTCTTGAGGGCATTAGGGTCGAAATGGACTTATGGTCCCGCCGCCCAGGAATTCGGCGGGGTTCAGTGGGTGGCCGGAAGAAGTTTCGGCCGCCAGTACATGTTTACCGGGACCGACCACCATGAGAGTGATTTGCTTCTGGCCGTTGGCTGGAATGGCTGGATGAGCCATCAGATCCCCCAGACCCGCCGGGTTCTCACCGAGTTTTCCCGCAATCCGAATAAGCTCCTGGTAGTCATTGACCCGCGCAGGTCGGAGACGGCGGAGCGGGCCGATATCCATCTGGCAATCAGGCCGGGAACCGATGCCCTCCTGACCCGGGCCATGATCGCCATCATTCTGCAGGAAGGTTGGCAAAACCAGGATTACATCGATAAATACGTCAACGGCTTCGAACTTATCAAACCCTGGTTCCAGGATTTTGATACCCGTTCGGCAGTGGAGTTCTGTGAACTGGACTATGAGCAGGTGCGTGAGGTCTGCCGCTTGATCGCTACCCGCAAGACGTCTATGCACCCGGATCTCGGTATTTTCATGAACCGTCACAGTACCCTGACCAGCTACCTGCACATGATTCTGCTGGCCATCTGCGGGCGCTGGTTCGTACGCGGAGGAAATGTACTGCCCGGTTGGCTGATGCCTCTGGGTTCCCATTCCGACGAGCGTGATCCCAAAGCCTGGCGAACATTGGCCACTAATTTTCCCGCTGTTTTGGGATCCTACCCCCCCAATGTCATGCCGGAAGAAATCATGAGCGACCACCCGGAGCGCCTGCGCGCAGTCTTAATCTGCGGCGCCAATCCGCTGCGCTCGTATGCCGATACCACCGCCTACGAGCAGGCTTTCAGCCGGCTTGACCTCCTGGTCACCGTCGAACTGGCGATGACCGAAACTGCGGTATTGTCCCATTATGTCCTTCCCGCCCGGTCAGCCTATGAATCGTGGGACGGGACCTTCTTCCATCATACCTTCCCGGAGGTCTTCTTCCAGATGCGCCGCCCGATAATCAAGCCTGAAGGGGAACCGATTGAAGCGGGCGAGGTCTGGGTACGGCTGGCCGATCGAATGGGATTGATTCCGCCTATTCCCGATGAACTGCACGAGGCGGCATCCCGAAGTCGGCTGGAGTTTGGCCAGGCCTTGATGAAATACGTGCAGGCCAATCCGAAAGCGGCCGGTATGATGCCCTTTATCCTGGCCAAAACCCTGGGACGGGTGTTGGGTTCCGTTCATCTGGCTGCCCTGTGGGGCATACTGCAGACCATGCCCAAATCAGGCCGGGAAAATGCAGCCCGGGTTGGCTTTAAGCCGGGCCCAACGATGGGCGAGGAGATCTTCCAGGCCATACTGGATCACCCGGAAGGATTATGGATAGGTCGGGTTGACCCAGATAAAAACATGGAAGAGCTGAAGACGGACGACGGCAAGATCCATGTTTACATCCCGGAGATGAAAGATTGGCTGCTGTCTATAACTCCTGAGAATGAAAAGAAGGCCCTGGAACCAAATCCGGAGTACCCTCTGATTCTCCAGGCGGGACGCCACATGGATATGAACGCCAACACCCTTATGCGCAATCCGGAGTGGAACCGGGGGCGGAGAGCCTGCACCCTGGCCATGAATCCACAGGATGCAGAAGAGCTGGGGTTTGTGGATGGTCAGATGGTGAGGGTGGTCACGGAAGCCGGTTCGGAGGAGATTGAACTGGAGGTTACGGATGCCACCCGTAAAGGGCAGGTCATAATGCCGCACGGCTTCGGATTGGTGTACAAGGGGAAAAAGTACGGGGCCAACGCCAATCGCCTGACCAAGAACACGCACCGGGATCGCTTTGCTGCTACTCCGCTGCACCGCTATGTCCCCTGCCGGGTGGAAGCGCTGTAGCATCATCCCCGGTAAACGAAGGAGGAACATATGCGCAAGATACCGACAATCGAGGCAGTGGGACTAACCCTGTGTCATGATATAACCGAGATTGTCCCGGGGCAGGTGAAGCGAAGAGCCTTCAAACGCGGACATGTGATCCGGTCCGAAGACATATCGGTTTTGCTCGACCTGGGAAAGGAATACATCTACTGCTGGCAGGATGACGAGCAGCTAATCCATGAGGACGAGGCGGCTTTGGCCCTGGCGAAATCTGCGGCCGGGGAGGGCCTGATTTTCACTGAACCCAACCAGGGTAAGGTTAACATCGTTGCCGATATGGACGGCCTTTTGCAGGTGCGGGCGGATTCCCTTAACCGCATAAACGATATTGACGGCATAATTCTCGCCACACTGCATAACAACCGCGTAATTAAGCGCGGTATGGTGGCAGCCGGAACCAGGATCATTCCCCTGACCATAGAAAAAGAAAAGCTCGCCCTGGCCGAAAAGGTTTGTGCCGACGAAGGGCCCGTGCTGAACATCAAGCCTTTTCGACCACTCCGGGTCGGTATGGTAACCACCGGGAACGAGGTTTACAAGGGACGCATCAAAGACGGGTTCTGCTCGGTGATAAGCCAAAAAATTGCCGATTTTGGAGGGTCTCTGATTCGTCAGGTAATAGTGCCCGACAGTTCGGAGGCAATCTCCAACGAGATAATACAACTGATTGCCGATGGAGCCGAACTGGTCCTGGTTACCGGAGGGATGTCGGTGGACCCCGATGATGTAACCCCCAGCGGAATCCGCAAGTCGGGAGCCGAGGTAGTATTCTATGGGGTACCGGTTCTGCCGGGTTCGATGTTTATGCTGGCTTATCACGGGGATATCGCGGTCTGTGGGATTCCGGGGTGTGTGATGTTTAACGGTATAACCAGTCTGGATCTTATTCTTCCCCTCCTGTTCGCCGGCGAGAGGTTGAATCGCTCATGGGCCGTCGGCCTCGGACACGGCGGTCTGTGCCTGGAATGCCCGGAATGCCATTACCCCGTCTGTGCGTTCGGCAAGGGTTCGTAAGAGGTTAAAAGCTGATGCTGATCAACGTTGATTACCAAACCGCCCAGCGTCTCCTCCTCCAGCAGGCCACCCCGCTGGCCGTCGAGGAGATTCCACTGATAAACGCTTACGACCGTGTACCCTACCAGGGGTTGAGGGCTCCGCTGTCCATTCCCTCCGGTCCCTGTTCGGCAGTGGACGGCTATGCCCTCCACCCGGCTGATCTTGACGCTGCAGGTCCCCTCCGGGTTGTTAACCTGAGTTTTCTTGATATTGCTCAATACCGACTGCAAAAAGGGGAAACTGCTCCTGTAAACACCGGTTTCCCCGTTCCCCGGAATACGGCAGCAGTGATCCCTCATGAAGGGGTCGAGATGGAGAGAGGGTACCTATTGGCCGGAAAACCTGTAAAAGCGGGCAGCAATATAAGATTGCCGGGCGAAGACTTTCAGCCCGGCGAACTGCTGTTTCCGGCGAACAAACGCCTGACAGCCGGAATGATCGCCGCCGCAGCCGCCTGCGGGACAACCAGTATTCACGTGTACCGGAAACCCCGGGTTGGCATTCTGAACCTCAGCCCCTACCACACTATAAGGCCGATAACCTATTTCGCCGATCTGCTTCCCGACAGCAACGGCCCGCTGCTGGCATCCCTGGTGACCCGTGACCGGGGAGAGGTGGCGTGGGTTTCCGACCAGTTTGACCAAAACCTTTCGGAGATCGACCTGCTGCTTACTACCGGCGGTACTTACGCCAGAGGAAAAAGTGAGGCGCAGTCGCTGCTGGAAACACTGGGGGCCACCATACTGTTCTGGGGAACCAGCATACAACCGGGCGGTCACAATGGAGCCGGCGTCATCGGTTCAACGCCGGCTGTCTGTCTGTCGGGAAACCCGGCGGCCTGTGCGGTCGGTTATGAATTACTGGTATCACCGGTCCTGCGCCGGTTGCAGGGAATGGAGCCCGACCTGCTGCGCCTCATGGCTACCTGCGTAAATGACGTTTCGGTAACCGCGCGCAGAACACCGCGCTTCTTAAGAGGCAGAGCCCGCTGCTGCCGTAATGGATGGGAAGTAGAGGTTCTTCCCGGACAAAAAGCCAGCATGATTCGCTCTCTCCTGGATTATAACGCGCTGATCGAGATCCCCGGAGGGATATCTCAAGTAACAGCAGGCACCGAGATCGAAATAATAATGGTTGGGCAGTGAAGTAATCCCAACAAGGCAGCAACCACGAAAGTGCCGGACAACCAAAGTAATAATGGTAGGACAAAAACGTGATCCGGATGCCGTGTCCTCAACACCGGATAATATAAAGCGGCGGCACAAATGAAAAACCGGATGCGGGTTTAATTAATTACGCCGCCATTATGATGGCAGGCTGCAAAACACGAGCAGGCGAAACAGCACCGGTCGGGGCGCATTGGAACCGAGTACGGCCAAGGTTTAATCTCTTCCTTCCCGCAGGTTCAGACCACGATCTGCAGTTGCTGCAGTTTTTGGGTGGTAGGCTGCCCGGCTTTATCCCATCCCCTGATCTTGTAATACAACGGCAGCATTGAAGAGAGGTCTACCTTGGTGTCAGCGCGAGCCGGATCTATGGTCTCACTGGTAAGCCGAAGGGGCAAAGTATCCTCCGCGCCGTTCAGCCCCTCCCGGATATTAAACACCCGCTCCATGTTAAAAGAACGCTCGCCCAGCTGCAGGAACTTACCGGTGGTCATCTTAATCCCGGTAGCCAGCCGTACAGCCTGAGCCTGAGGAAAGAGGTAAAGGCTGTTGAAGGGCAGGAGGCACGGCAGAAGTCCTCCTGTTCTTTCCAGCAGGAAGCGGCTGCCAATCATCGATTTCCCCAAAAGCCTGAGTACCGCTCCGCCGGGATTCATTTTGTAAATCAAATCGGGTACCAGGGTAAATGATGTAAACAGACAGGAGCCGGCGGCTGATATGGCCTCCATCCCGTTCTGAAAGAGTACGGTCAGGGCCGGTTTGCCTTTATCGGTCAGCGCGTCAATAAACAGCGGTCCCAGGGCTTCCAGGAACACCAGGTAACCTCCGTTCAGATGACACCCGCCCCGGTTGGCGGTGGCATAACCCAAACCCATACCTACCGCCTTGCGGGGATCATAAGCCGCGAGTTCCAGCCCCTTACTGTGAATGGCAAATTCCCGTCCCCCGTACTTGTCGGCCATGGCCTTGACTCCATCAGCCAGATCGCTGTACTCACCCTCCCGGTAGGCTATCTTGTTTATGACTTCGGCGATCCCGGCAGTCTCCCCGAAACGCAGGCCGAAATCCTTAATGCCCCGTTCCTGCAGTTCCATGGCAAAACCAAGAACACTCCCCAGTGATATGGTGTCAAGCCCTAAAAGATCGGCCTGGTGATTCCATAGCTTTATCATTTCCAGATCCGAATTTTCCAGATTGGAACCCAGCATCCCCAGGGTTTCATACTCCGGTCCCTTGACTTCCTTATCCCCCAACATCACCCTGCGCTCACAGCGGATGGGACAGCCGGGGCACCCTGAGTTTCGGACCAGATGCTTTTCCGCCAGGTATTCACCGGAAATCTTGTCCGCTTGCTCAAACTTTCCCCGCTGGTAGTTCCGGGTGGGCAAAATCCCCGCCCGGTTCATTTTCAGGACAAAGTTGGCGGTACCGTAGCGGGGCAGGATTTCTCCCGTACTCGTATGCGCCTGCAGGAGCTTGACCCACCTGCGGCTGAACTCCCTGAAAGCTTCGGGTTCAGCCAATGGGATTTTCTTTTTCCCGGATGCAACCACCGCTTTTAAGTTTTTGCTGCCCATCACGGCTCCGACTCCACAGCGCCCGATCACCCGCTCCCCCGATACGGCACAGGCATACCTGACCTGATTCTCCCCGGCGGGGCCAATCACCAGGGTCCCATATTCCCGGCCAAAGCGCAACCGTGTCTCTTCGGTATTCAGCCCCCACAGGTCCAACGCATCCCTGATTCTGATTTGGCCGTCGACTACCTCGATAAAGGAAGGGCTCGGAGCCCGGCCGCGGATTATAAGTCCTTCATAGCCGGCCCGGCGAAGCCTCACCCCCAAAGCTCCCCCACAGTTGGAAGAAGCAATCCCTCCCGTCAGCACATTCTTGGTGGTCACGTTAAAACGACCGGAAGAGGGTGCTCCGGTTCCGGTAAGCGGTCCGGTGTTGATTATCAAGACGTTCTCAGGCGACAGGGGAGAAACTCCGGGTGGGAGCACATCATAGAGTATCCTGGCCGCCAGAGCCTTCCCGCCAAGATAACGCTCAAAGTAATCCCTGGATATCGGGTAATCCTTTACCTCCCCGGTTGACAAATCAACCTCAGCATAGCGTGGCAGCTCCATCCCATCACCTTCCTTCTCTCCCCTAAATGAGAAAATGACCGCTTAACTAGAGGTTAATAGTATGAGATTGCTGCTGTCAATATATGGCATCAAGGACGAGAAACTGTAATACGGAGTGAAAAACCGGCCGCCAAATATTAAGCAAGCTGAAAATGGAGGCCTTCCTGCGGTCGGTAACGATTTGTTTAATTTGATTGGTATTCTGATTACTGCTAAGGGAGGGGCCCTTCCTGCAGTTGGTAACGGGTTGCTTTAATACGGGGCCCATGTGGTCCGCACTTACGTATTGGTAAAGGTTTCGGCGATAATCCTCAAAAGGCAGGCTTCAAAACGCTTATCATCTTCACCGGTTCTCTTTTTCGGCCCTCTGGTTCGGCCTCCCGCGCGGCGAATTTTTGCTTTGGCCTCCCGCTCCTCGAGCAGGAAATCAATGCGGTCCGGGCGATATTCACGGCCGTTCGGGGTTAAACAGCGGGCACCTTTGCTGAGAACCATGGCCGCCAGTCCCCAGTCCTGGGTTACCACCACGTCGCCGGCCTCAGTCAGGTTGATCACCTTGATATCAACCTCCTGGGGATCGTCGCCCACCACCACATGGTGGTCCGAGATGATATTATGATTAAAACTGGCCACCGTCCACACGGGAATCCCGAATCTTTGTCCCACCGACCTGCAGATCTGCAGCACGGACCTGGGGCAGGCGTCAGCGTCTACCAGGATCTTCAATTTATGCCCTCCGTATCGCTCAGGTAGTCTTGGCTTCGCCATGCAAAGAGCGAAATCCTTGCCATCCTCCGGATCACTCCTTCGTAAAATACGGCCAGTTATCCCATGGTGCCCGGCACCCAGCGGGACCGGGGCCGCTTCTAACGCAGGCACTTATTCCCCGCAATGTTCCGCATCCGCGGCTGCAGGCGGATCATTCGGATCCGGGGTTCGGGAGTTGCTCCGGGGAAGTACCACATGCTCCATGAATAACGCTGCCGCCAACCCGATTATAAAACCATTCCCCAGCAGCGGTCTTATGGCAGCCGGGAAAGTGCCGACTACCTCTGCGGGCAAAAAGGCGATAACGGTGCCAAGCATGAGCGGCAGTCCTATCACCAGCAAACTTTCGAGATCCGAACTCTCCATGGAGTCAACAGCCACCAGCAATCCGGTTGCCAGCTGCACCGACATGATATAGATCAGGATCACGGCGACCACCACCGAAGGGATAATGCTTATAATCGCCATGAAAGCCGGAATGAAGGCGGCTGCTATCAGCCCCAGGGCCGCAGGAATCAGGGTGAAGCGAGATGCACAATTGGTGGAAACTATCACCCCCGGACTCCCCGAAAAATTTACCGGGCCGATAACCCCCATGAGCCCGGATATGATATTCCCGAAACCGGTGACAGACAGCCCCCGAGTGATCCTTCTCTTAAGCCCCGGAGGCTTGATTATTTCTCCCACCGCCTGCATTGAGCCCAGGTCGTTAATTGAAAGAGCCAGGAAACAGATGAGAAAAGCAGTAAATACCGGCGTATCGAAAGTAAAACGAATCTCCGGATACCCGGGATAATTTACCCCCGATTCAATACCGGTTAAAAGGTTATTCGGCAGGCCGAAAATGGCTGTATATACCACCCATCCGGCGATGAGGGACCAGAGCATCAAGGCGGACTTCCAAAAACCCGATAAAAACCGGTGGGCCAAAAAAGTAGCGGTGAGCATCACCAGAGCAAAAACCAGGTTGGTCAGTGTGGATGTTTCCGTACCCTCACCGATGATAAGATTCATAATAGTCGGCACCAAGGTTACCGCAACCAGCGAGAGGATGACGGCAATTACCCGGGGAGTAAAGAACCGGACCAGCTTCCCAAACAAACCGGTAACGGCTAGAAGTGCGATAAATACTCCTCCCAATAGAATGGAGGAGTAAATGGCATCGATGCCGCGGGTTTGACTGGCTATCATCCCCACCAGCAATACGGATGAAGGTCCAAGGATCAACGGCAGCCGGTGTCCCCACAGAATCTGCACCATCAGGGTCAATCCGGTCACCAGCGACAGCCGCTGCAGGTACAAGATCTCGGCCTCAACATCTGCCAACTGCAGGCCGGCTACCACCTTGCCCATAATGATGAGCGGTGGAACCGCCAATATAAACCACTGCAAGCCAAAGGCCAGCCATTGCCCCCAGGGGGGCATCTCATCCAGTCCATATTTAAATCTCACACTCAGAAACCTCACTCAATTTCCTGCGGCACAGTATTACGGACCGAAAAAACTTTGCAGCAACTTATCCCCGCGACAGCACACCACCGCCTCTAGGTCCACTGGAACAGGTAGAGGTAAACCATGGACATAACTATCGTAAGCAGCATGATGGGGAAGCCGATCTTCAGAAAGTCAATAAACCTTATGGGATTCCCGTATCGTTCAGCTATCCCGGCCACAATGACGTTGGCGGCTGCCCCTACCAGGGTCCCGTTTCCACCCAGGCAGGCCCCCAGGGCCAGGGTCCACCATAACGGCTCCACCGGCATGGTCGACATGGTTTCCATGGCCTGTATCAAAGGGATCATAGTAGCTACGAACGGAATGTTATCCACAAAGGAGGAGGCGATAGCCGACAGCCACAGCACCAGCATACCGGTGTGGAGCAGGTTCCCGCCGGTCAGCTCCAGGGCTTTCTCCGCCACAACCTCAATAACCCCTCTTACTTCCAATCCCCCAACTATAATAAATAATCCGGCAAAGAAGAAAATAGTCGGCCACTCCACCGATAGCAGAGATTCTTCAGGATCCTCACCCGCTATCAGCATCAGGAGAGAAGCTCCCAGCAGGGCGATCGTTGCCGATTCCAGGTGTAAAGCCTGGTGCAGCAGGAATCCTACTATGGTTAAGCCCAGAACCGCCAGCGACCTCTTAAGCAGTTTCCAGTCCTTGATGTATTCCTTTTCTTCCAGGCTCATCAGGTGCTTAATATCTTCCTCGGTGGCCTCCAAATCCTTCCGGAAAATTAAGAGCAGTATGGCAGTAATGACAACAAATATTACGATAACCGGGGGGGCCAGGTTGACCAGAAAATCTATAAAACCCAGTCCGGTGGCTCCACCGATCATTATATTGGGCGGGTCGCCGATTAGGGTTGCTGTCCCTCCTATGTTGGAGGCCAGAATTTCAGTAAACAGGTAAGGAACCGGCGAGACGTCCAGGCGGTCGGCAATGGCAAAAGTAACCGGAACAATCAGCAGCACGGTAGTAACATTATCCAGCAACGCAGAAGCAACTGCGGTTATTACAGCCAAGGCTACCAGGATTGCCAACGGTCTGCCCCCCGCTACCTTGGCGGCTTTAATGGCCAGGTACTCGAAAACCCCGCTCTGCCTGGTTATACCGACGATAATCATCATACCTACCAACAGCCCGATGGTGTTGAAGTCAATGGCGTCCACCGCCTGTTCCTGGGAGATTACACCCAGGGCAATAGCAATCGCGGCGCCGACCAGGGCGATGATGGTACGGTGAATCTTTTCCACCACGATAAATATGTAGGCAACAGCAAAAATACCAATTGACAGCCAAAACATCAAAAAACCAACAACTCCTTCTTCCTCAGTTTACAAAAACAACTGCCAATTAACAAAAAGTGCTTACATTAATCAACAGCCCTACCTGGGTCCAGGCGACGGGCAGGGCAAAAAAGAAGGCCCTCCCCAGTTATCTGGCAGTAGGGTCTTCTTTGTCCCACCTTATTTATTATAAATCAAATTTTGTATTAAAGTCTTCTTTCCGGTTAGGGCCGAACCTTGACCGATCAGCCGGTCATCTCATCCTGATCTGGCAGGAACTCCTCTTCGTTGCTGGGCGGTTGATTGTAAACCTCAAAAACTCTCCCCTCCCAGGTCCTGAGCGTGACCACGTCTTCCTGCATATCCAGGATATAGTTGGGCATAACCGGTATTTTCCCGTAGCCGCCTGGAGCATTCAGGATATAAGTGGGCACTGCCAATCCTGAAGTATGGCCCCGCAGGGACTCCATTATGCTCAACCCGGTACAGATGCTGGTCTGCCAGTGCCGGGTACCCCGTACATCTTTGGCATGAAAGATGTAATACGGCCTAACCCGAATGCGCAGCAGTTCATGATTCAGCTTCCTCATTACCGTGGGCGAATCGTTTATGCCCTTAAGCAGCACCGCCTGATTCCCCAGGACCACCCCGGCGTCTGCCAACCGGCTGCACGCGTCACGCGCTTCCGGAGTAACCTCCAGGGGATGGTTAAACTGGGTGTTGATATATATGGGCGGATAGCGACGAAGCACCTCGCACAACTCGGGCGTCACCCGTTGGGGAAGGGTCACCGGTGTCCTGGTGCCTATCCTCTTGATCTCCACATGGGGGATCCGGTGCAGTTCACCAAGTATCCATTCCAGGTGTTGGTCACTCAGCAGCAGTGCGTCCCCTCCGGTAATCAGCACATCCCTTATCTCGCGATTCTCCGCAACATAGGCGATGGCTTCCGCTATATCGCTGCTCTTTGCATGGCGATCTTTCTCGCCGATGTTGCGCCTCCGCTGGCAGTGGCGGCAGAACATGGCGCACTGGTTGGTAACATTTATTATCAACCGATCGGGATAGCGCCTGGTAACGCAGGGCGCAGGTGAAGTCAAGGCCTCGTTCATGGGATCAAGGCTTCCCCCTTCATCCAGCTCCCGTATATCGGGAACCGCCTGGCGGAAGATGGGATTGTTATGGTAATCATCCGGTACCAGGCTCAGGTAGTAAGGAGATATAGCCCAACGAAACAGTTTGCCAACCTTTTCTACCCGTTTCTTTTCCACCTCTCCCATACCCAGGATATCAGCCAGTACCCCGGCATCTTTAATTCGGTTCCTTAACTGCCAGCGCCAGTCATCCCAATCCTGAAGGCTGCCGCCCAAATAATCCAGGATCTGCTGCTTGCGGACTTTTGCTCTTTCATAGGTTGTCAAGCCGGTTTCCACAGCTTCTGCTTCCCTCATATACGACAGTGCATCCCGGCTCAATTGTTCAGCTCTTATCAAAGCCTGCTGCCTGATATCATCAACAGCCTTTTTCTCTCTCATGCGCATCACTCTCTTTCTCTAT
>JAKOVY010000120.1 GCA_029781825.1 Bacillota bacterium
TGGAATTGGACTACCCGCAGGACTGCGTTGAATATGCCTTTATTGTCAATGACAGCACCGATAACACCCTTACCATCCTTCAGGAATTTGCACGCAGTTCTATTTCGCCGGTACATATCACCATCAAGAATATGGGCAACCGCCGTCCGTCTTCGCGGGGAGCCTATAATATCGGAAGCCTGGCGATTCTGCGCAATATCCTGTTGCAAATCCTTTTAAACAGCGAATGCAGCCATCTTTTCTCCGTAGACAGCGACATACTTCTGCCTCCCGGGAGTCTGAAAGAGCTGCTCCGGCTGAACCTGCCGATAGTTTCGCTGTTGGTGCGCAACGACCACCATCTTGGGGATCTGGGGTATTACAACATATCAAAATTGCAGGGAGGCCATTACCGGCCGGTTCAGGATTTTCCCCGCGGCTGTGTCATACCGGTTGATTGCACCGGAGCTGCTTATTTGATTCAACGTTGGGTAATCGAGGCGGGGGTCAGGTATCACCCTCGCCGGCAGGGAGAAGATGTAGGTTTTTGTGAAGATGCCCGGGGGAGAGGTATCTCCATATGGTGTCACACCGGGCTGGAAGGCAACCATGTGATGATCGAGCCGGATGTTCATAAGAAACACAAAACAGGGGCCTTTTTAAAAGAAGGAGGTGCAACCTAAGCACACTTCATTCCTGCCTTTCATAATATATCCTAGAAATCAAGCAAAAAAGCGTTTCCCTTCCGCGACGGCAGTAAGGAGGTCAAGGATTACACATAAAAGGAGGGAAGAAGAATGGGTTTGATTTGTGAATACCCCTGCCGGCTCGATCTATTTGCTGAGGTTGTCAAAGCCAAAAATATTCAGCGTCAGGAAAAAGTGCTCGACGAAATCATCTGTATTCCAGCCGAGGATGTCGGAGGAAGAATCACCCAGATTGATGATATTAAGGTGCAGCTGATATCAGCAGAGGAAACATTTGTTGGCAACCACAGAGTGAAGGTGAGCCTGGCTTTCAACCTGATACTCATTGTAGTTGTCGGCGAAGACCCAGGAGTTTTTGAGATTGTTACCCTTGAGGGGTTCAACTTCAGCAAGAGCATACCCCTGGATGAGTTTAACCCTCCCTTGAGCCCGCAAGAATTCAAGGAAGAGGTTGAGAGATCTCAGATAATCCTCAAAAACTGGAGTTTTGAAGGAGAGATCCTGGGTAATTGCGAGGACCCCAATAGCCCATGTTTCACAGTTACCCCTGTACCCGGAACCTGCATTTCGCTCAAGGTATTCGTAGATATCATTGACAAACTCACCAAGTTCCATGACATAGTCGCATTTGCAGAGCTTGATCCCGACGATTGCTAACCCCCTATGCCTGGCGTATGCCGGGCGTTTATTTAGAAAAAAAGGGGGGACTTTTGGCGAGTCTCCCCTATCAGCCTGGGAGGAATGAGTTGTTTGGAAGGGCAAGACAATCGGACCCAAGTCAGGGACCGGGTTAGAAGACTGATTAACTCACAGAGGGAATTCAACGAACAGGTAAACCAGTTTCGCCGGGAGATCAGCGACCCTGAAGTGCAGCGAATCTTGGGGGAAATCGCCGACCGGGGCCTTGAAAACATTAACCGACTATGTAGATTGCTGGCCATAAAATGCGCCACTTGAAGGTAGGCAAACCCTCTGGTGGAGGGTTATTGAAAAAAAGTCTTAACCTGCTCCCCCTGACTTAACTGACGTAAAGACTTCCTTGCCGGAATGATTGCCGGAATTCGCTTGCCGGGGTGATCCAATTACTTGCAT
The DNA here is from genome assembly GCA_029781825.1 of Bacillota bacterium. GTDB lineage: Bacteria > Bacillota > Syntrophomonadia > Syntrophomonadales > DTU052 > DTU052. Next base: position 1,779 of record JAKOVY010000120.1, read on the forward strand.
GCTGCAGGCCGAGAAGAGAAAGAGGCCGGCAGCAAACGGCCAATAAAATCACGTTAAATGAGCATAAAAGCAGTAAAAATAGGGATTTATCGCCGTATTCAGTAACCCGGCCCCGATTTCCAACATATAATTTAGGTAACGAATTGGATAATCTTCCAGCTTTGGAGGTGTCAATAAGAGCAGGGGAGGGGGTCAGAATGGCTACGGATAAGTTTGAACACGCTACCTTCTATCTGACAAAAAACCAGGTTGATCAAATCAAGAAGCTTGCAAAAGACAACCAGATCTCGCGCAGTGCATTGGTGCGCATGATTATAAGAGAGTACCTTGCCAGACAGGATGAACACAAGAAGGAGTAGTGCAAACAGCGCATGCATGGCTGAATAAAAAGCACCCGAAAAGGGTGCTTTTGGCCTGCTGCCAGTCGGTTTGGGGCAGGCTTTAAATTTTCATACACTCAAATTCAACGGGCATATATGAGGAAATGCGAATTTATCAACAATATATTGCTCGGGCCGGTCGTCTTCATGAAGCGTTGTTGAGAGACTTGGCATGTTAATAAAACATTGGTTGAGCGCTATTGGTTTACTGAGACTAAAATCTATAATACAATTATGACAGAAAAACACGAAATTTATATTTTCATTTATTAATCTGTCGAAACCGTTGTTTGTGAATGGAGATGACCAGATATGCAGAACGATGTAATACCAATATGGGATAACTCTACGAAAAAACAACCATTGAAAACAGCGGATAGAATGGAGCGAGCGTGGCTTTCATTTATGCGGGATGGCACTATCGACAGCAGCATAGTGAGACCCGATATTGCTAATTCCTGGCGCCGGTGTTACAAACAGAGCAAGAAAAGTGGAATCGTTCCGCAAAGTGTACTGAAAGAGCACCAAAAAAGCAATGAGCTCTTAATAGAAGTGTCAAAGCCGGTGCTACACGATCTGTTTAATATGCTTAATAAGCAGCTTGATAGTTTTTCCGTTATGCTGCTGGACGCCGAAGGAGTTGTTATTCACCGGATCAATTATAATAACAACATTGTGACCCTGGGGCATCTGTGCGATGAGAGGCATCGCGGCACAAGCGGTCCGGCATTGGCAATTGCTAATAATGTAGGAACAGAAGTAATCGGTTATGAGCATATTTACCCCAACGCCCATCACTGGCATACTATTGGAGTTCCTATTCATGACAGCAACGGGCAAACGGTTGGTGTTATTGCTTTACTTAATACCACAGGTCAGTACATCCCTCTTACAATGCAAATCGTTTCGTTGGCCGCTTCCATAATTGATTCCCGTCTGCACCGCCAGAAATTGCTGATGGATGTATCATCTACTGTCATGAATGCATTAAACAATGCCGCCATGCTGGTTAATGAACAGGGAATAGTTGTGTGTGCCAATGAACTGTGTTTGAATCTCCTGGAAACGACTCCGGAGAGGCTTTTTGGCAATGCTCTGTCAGAATACCTGGCGACCGTTAATAACCAGGACTTGCTGTCAACCCTGGCAGCTAAAGACGATACTTTCTATGTGCCGATTAAAAACCATGACAGCAGCCGTCGCCATTCCAACCGAATTTGCCGGGTGGACAGGCAGATAATTCAGATCGAACCCCAAGAGACCCTGTTTATGCTGACTATTAAGCCGATGTACCAATATCTGCTTAACAAATCGGTTGGTGAGCAAGACGCTTTTGCTGTTTTGGCCGGCAGAAATAAAGATTTTCTTAAAGTAATCGAGACAGCTCGCAAGGCAGCAATTATGAATTGCAGCATCCTGATTGAGGGGGAAAGCGGAACCGGCAAGGAATTGATTGCTCAGGCGATTCATCGCCAGAGCGCACGTCCCGGACGTTTTGTTGCTGTTAACAGTGGCGCCATTCCCAAAGAGTTGTGGAACAGTGAGCTTTTCGGTTATGAAGAGGGTGCTTTTACCGGCGCAAAGAAAGGCGGGAATCCAGGGAAGTTTGAACTGGCCCATAAGGGAACCCTGTTTCTTGATGAAATTGCTGAAATGCCCCTTCCCATGCAGGTATCGCTCTTGCGTTTGCTGGAAGATAAAACGGTTACCCGACTGGGGGGGAAGGATTCCAGGATTTTTGATGTACGTGTTATTGCGGCCACCAACCGCAACCTAATGAGTGAAGTGAAAAAGGGCAATTTTCGTGAAGACCTGTTTTATCGCTTGAATGTGGTTTATCTCAAGGTTCCGCCTTTGCGGGAACGTAAGGATGATATTCCCATTTTGGCTGAGCTGCTGTTACAACAGTGTTGTTTAAAAAACAATTTGGAAAGGGCACAAATTGACCGGCAGGTTATAAATGTTTTCTGTGATTATGATTGGCCGGGAAATGTAAGGCAGTTGCAAAATGTAATAGAAAGCAGCCTTGTTCAAGACAATGATGGTGTAATCACCTCCGATGACTTACCCTCTTATTTGTTGGAAGACAGTAATTCTGCAGCTAAAGCCGGAAAACTTCATCAGGTGGAAGAGATAGTGATTCAGGAAACCCTGCAGAAGAATAATGGGAATATTAGCAAGACTGCCAGGGAACTTGGGATCACTCGGAAAACTCTGTACAGGAAGATGAAGAAGATTGCCAACGGTTGAATTCCATTGGTACAGGATCTGATCCTTGATGCCCCCAATCTTCGATAGGCGGAAAAAACATCTTTAGGCAGATAAATGTTTACTTACTACACACAGTATCTTTGATATACACTGCCACCGGTACCCTCAATTGCCGGCCCGCCAATAAACCCCAATTCCTGTCATGTGATAATCACCCTGCCGGCGAACTTTCTTTTGTTATTCAGGCATAATCGATTATCAACATTTGATAATGCTATTACCCCCCCTCTCTGGCACAGTAATTGCATGTTTCTAGTTAAACGAAGATTCGCCATGGAAGATAGGAGTATTGGTTAGGTGCAGACACCACCAGTACTACGCGCAGAATTTACTTTGAGGAGGTGACTCGGAGTTCAAGCAACCAAGCACGAAAGCTGTACAGGTCAAAAAAACTTCAGGGAGGGAATACTATGATGTGGTTCATGAATGAAGAACGTGAATTGATACGTAATATTGCCCGCGAATTTGTCGAGAAAGAGGTTATTCCGGTTACTCAGGAATTGGACATGAATGATGAATATCCGCGGCATCTCTTCAGAAGAGCTGGAGAATTGGGATTAATAGGGGTTGTATACCCCAAGGAATACGGCGGATTGGACGGAGACTGGGTAACGAAAATGCTGATAACCGAGGAATTGTGCAAAGGTTCTCCGACCCTTAACGTAGTTATCGGTGCCCACAGCTCTTTGGCCGGCGGTGTTTTAAACCTTCTGGGAACCCATGAGCAAAAGGAAAAGTACCTTACACCGGCGGTTAAAGGTGAGCAGATTTTAGCACTGGCTTCAACCGAGTCTGCAGGTTGTTTCAACATGGAAGAATTCCAAACCAGAGCTTATCTGGATGGCGATGAGTGGGTCATAAACGGCACCAAGATATTTATAACAAATATTATGGTTGCCGACACTTACATCGTTACCGCCAGAACTGCCGAGCAATATGATCCGGTAACCCGCAAAGGATTCAGCATGTTCATCGTGGAGAAGGATACTCCGGGATTGGAATTCGGTAAAATCGAGAACAAACTCGGATGGCACGGTTCAAATACCGGACCGGTGTATTTCAAAAATGTGCGAGTGCCCAAAGAAAACATTTTGGGACCTTTGCATGAAAGTGTCGGTGCTTTTGCTCTCAGCGCCTGCGATGAATATATGTCCTGTGGTGCTGCCGGTTTGGGTATAGCTGAAGCATGTTACGAAAAAGCCCTGGCCTACGCCAAGAGCAGAATGCAAAAAGGCAAATCGCTTTATGACAACTATCAAGTTATCAGGCACAAATTTGCACGTATGGCTACGGAAATTGAAGCTTTGCGGGCACTTACCTTCGGTACAGCTATGATCAGAGATACCGGTGTTTATCCTCTGGCCCTGGCGCGCATGTGCAAGACCAAAGGATACGAAACTGCCATGCTGTGTGCCAACGAAGCGGTCCAGATTTTCGGCGGCTTGGGCGTAGTTCGAGAAACCGGTGTGGAGCGCTTCTTCCGTGATGCCAGGTTGTTTGGGATTGCCGGAGGGTCGATTGAGCCTTTATTCGATCAGATTAATATGTTTAAAGACCATAACATGGAATTTATAGTCAGACAAGCGCCGCAATCGTAGTTACAAACAGACCATCAAAACGGTATTTATCAAGATTTAGCAGCTATTCGTTGAACCGAAAAAAGGAGGAAATGAATCATGGTCAATTTGAAAGGAAGGACTGTCGCGATAACCGGAGCTGCCAGCGGTCTTGGCTTGGGAATGGCCAAGAGATGTCATAAGTTGGGAGCCAAGTTGGCCTTAGCCGACATTGAGGCCCCGGCCTTGGCTGCTTTGGAAGAAGAGCTTAAAGCCATGGGAGCGGACTTCTTTACCATGGTAACGGATGTTTCCAAATTTGAGGACATGCAGGCATTTGCCGACAAAACCTTTGCTACTTACGGGGAGGTAGCGCTTTTCTTCAATAATGCCGGCGTGGAAATATCAGGCTGTGTCTGGGAGTTGTCAATCAAGGACTGGCAATGGGTATACGGGGTGAATGTGTTCGGAGTAATCCATGGGATAAAATGCTTTGTTCCCAGAATGATCAAACAGGAAGAGGAGTCAATAATTATCAATACCGCCTCCATGGCCGGGTTGATTTCAGGCTCTTTTTCACCTATATACCTGAGCGGGAAACATGCCGTAGTCACCATAACCGAGTCCCTGGAACTGCAGTTGCAGGAGAAAAAGAGCAAAGTTAAGGCCTTTGTCTTCTGTCCCGGATATGTTAAGACTCGTTTGCATGAATCACATCGCAATCGTCCCCCGGAACTTCAAAACGACCCCAATGACCCGTATTACCAGAGTGAGGACTACAAGAAGAAACAAGGTATGATGCAATATGCGGTACCCCATGGCATTGAGTTGGAGCAAGCGATAGATATGCTTTTTGAAGCCTTGGAAAAAGACCAGTTTTACGCGCAGACCACGTCACAAGCACGTCCCAGGATAGAACAGCGCTTCCGCAATATCCTCGAGAACAAGCGTCCCCAATTTGCAGGGTAAAGCAATCACAGACTCATACTGCCATATTGTTGGGGTTGCCTCCGACAATATGGCATAACTTTTTTTAGAGTCTTTGTGCTTTGTAAGCACCAGATTTCACCATATCGGGGTAAGCGGCGGGGCTGTAAGGCATTTATTCTGGCCGACGGTTAATCCAGGACTGAATTGTCGACTATTGGCATTAAGCAACCCCCTTTTTCCTGCAGGAAAATAAAAATGTTGGTAGAATTTAAGCTCTCATTAGCGCAATTCCAGGGAAAGGAGGATAGGAAGACCACCACATTATACTTATACGGGATACGGGCGGAAAAATGAAAAATATTAAAAGGGGGAAAACCCATGAGGCGGAAAACATTAGCCGTTCTGCTTGCCGCTTTGCTGCTGATGGCTCTCATTACCGGGGGTTGCGGAAAATCCCAAAGTGAAGAGGGGGCAGGCACTGCCACTGATGTGATTAAGATCGGCGTGTTTGAACCCATGACCGGTGAAAAGGCCTCCGGCGGGCAGATGACCGTTGAAGGGATCAAGCTGGCCAACCAGTTGTTCCCTGAAGTTCTGGGCAAAAAAGTGGAGATCGTTATCGTTGACAACAAAAGCGACAAGACGGAATCTTACAACGCCGTTAAGCGTCTGATCGAAAAAGATAAAGTCAATGCCATCATTGGCAGTTACGGCAGCGCTATGTCTATGGCGGCCGGACCGGCTGTCAAGGAAGCAAAAATGCCGACGGTTGGATGTTCACCAACCAATCCTCTGGTTACTCAGGGTAACGAGTATTATTTCCGGGTATGTTTCATCGACCCCTTCCAGGGTACAGTAATGGCCAAGTATGCGGTTAATACCCAGGGGGCCAAGACGGCTTGCATCATCACCAATGTTGCCGACGATTATTCAGTTGGACTCTCCAACTACTTTGAACAGGCTTTCAAGAAACTGACCGGCAATGAGAATGCCATCCTGGCCAAACTGGAATACCAGACCGGCAGCCAGGATTTCACTGCCCAGCTGGCTTCAGTCAAGAAGGCCAACCCTGACGTGGTATTTGCTCCCGGCAACTACGGAGACGTTGCCCTCTTAATCAAGCAGGCTCGCGAACTGGGGATCAACGCTCCGTTCCTGGGCGGAGATACTCTCGAGGCTCCTGAATTCATCGAAGTTGGAGGACAGGCGGTTGAGGGAGTAGCCCTGTCGACCCATTACAGTGCTCAGGCTCCGGCTACCGAAGCTTCCAAGAAGTTTGTTGAGGAGTATAAAAAAGTATACAATAAAGAACCCAATGCCTTTGCAGCCCTGGGTTACGATGCTTATCTGGTAATACTTGATGCGATTCAGCGCGCCAATTCCGCGGATCCCTTAAAGATCAGGGATGCGCTGGCCGAAACCAAGAATTTTGAAGGCGCTACTGGTATAATTACTATGGACGAGAACCGGGATGCCAACAAGAGTGCTGTAATCCTGAAAGTGGAGAACGGGCAATTCGTATATTTGACCACCGTGCACCCTGACTGATGGTTGTCAGATGGTTGCCCGCAGCAACCAACATTAAGTCCAATAAAAAGTTTTAAGCAAGTCGGTATTCTGCCCGGTCACCTTGACCGGGCAGGGATGTCGGCTTAATAAATGTTGGATGTTGCCCGCAAGTTCACGTTCCAGCTTATCTATGAATTAGGAAAGGCAGGATTTTTTTATTGATGTCACTAGTCGAATTCTTCCAGCACCTTGCCAACGGCATCTCTCTGGGGAGTCTGTACGCGCTGATTGCCATTGGATACACCATGGTTTACGGGATACTGCGGTTAATAAACTTCGCCCATGGCGATATCTTTATGGTGGCGGCCTATATCGCGTTCTACGGCATATTGGTGTTCACTCTTCCCTGGTGGTTGGCCTTTGCGCTGGCTATAGTTTTAACCGCTCTCTGCGGGGCCTTGATCGAAAGAGGGGCCTACAAACCTCTGCGCAATTCTCCTAGAATTTCGCTGTTGATATCGGCTATCGGAGTTTCTTTTTTCCTCGAGAATCTGGGACTGGTGGTATTCGGCGGCCGTCCCAAGAGTTTTCCGCGACCGGAACTGTTCACCCAGGCCGTTGACATCAATGGGGTTACTGTTCAAAGCCTGACCTTTTTTATCCCTGCCGTTACTTTGGTTTTTCTCTTTATCCTGGTCATTCTGGTTTACCGCACCAAGGTTGGTATGGCCATGCGCGCTTTGGCCAGGGATTTTGAGACTGCAAAGCTCATGGCCATTAACGTTGACAACATAATTACTCTCACCTTCGTTGTTGGTTCGGTATTGGCTGCGGTAGGCGGTATCATGTGGGGGCTGAAGGTCCCGCAGATAAATCCACTGATGGGGATATTCCCGGGACTTAAGTGTTTCATTGCGGCTGTTCTTGGAGGTATCGGCAACATTACCGGGGCGGTTATCGGAGGATTTATACTCGGCATACTGGAGATAATGCTGGTGGCCTTCTTTCCGGCCCTATCAGGCTATCGCGATGCTTTTGCCTTTATCATCCTCATCCTCATACTGCTCTTACGTCCGACCGGAATAATGGGCGAGACCGTGGCAGAAAAGGTGTGAAAAAATGGAAAAAACGTCGTGGCTCGATCTGGCAGCCATAGTGGTTGTGGTAATTTTTCTCAACTGGGCGCAGAGTACCTGGGATAGCTACAGTGTTACCATCCTGCGCATGGTAGGTATTAATATAATTCTGGGGCTTTCCATGAACCTCATCAACGGTTTCACCGGGCAATTCAGTTTGGGGCACGCCGGGTTCATGGCGGTGGGGGCTTATACAGTGGCTTTGCTGACCATGCCGGTAGCCGTAAAACAGATGAATTTCTTCATGGTTCCGCAGGCTCCTTTCCTGGCCAATATTGTATGGCCATTTTTCCCATCCATGTTGATGGCAGGCCTGATGGCTGCCATCTTCGGCTTGCTGATCGGTATCCCGGTTTTGCGGTTAAGAGGGGACTATCTGGCCATTGCTACCCTGGGCTTTGCGGAAGTGATCCGAGTCGTTATTGTTAATATTAAACCGATTACCAATGGTGCACTGGGCCTCAAAGCCATTCCCACCTTTACTTCCCTGTGGTGGATCTGGGGAACGGTCATAATTACCGTTTTGCTGATGAAACGCCTGGTCAATTCCAGCTACGGTACGGCGTTAAAGGCGATCACCGAAGACGAAGTGGCGGCCGAGGCCATGGGCGTGAATCTCTTCTATCACAAGCTCATGTCCTTTACCTTGAGCGCTTTCCTGGCGGGAATCGGAGGTGCACTCCTGGCCGGTCATCTGGGCACCGTAGATCCTTCCCAGTTTACTTTCATGCTGACATTTAATATTCTGCTGATCGCCGTACTGGGAGGTTTGGGCAGCATCACCGGTTCCGTCATTGCCGCGGCTATTGTTACGGTCGGAAGCGAATGGCTGAGAATTGTTGAGAGCCCCATCACCCTGGGAGCCCTGTATATTCCAGGCATTTCAGGTATGCGGATGGTGATATTCTCCTTCCTGCTGATTATCGTTATTATCTACTATCAGCAAGGTTTGATGGGGAGAAGGGAAATAAGCTGGAAATGGATCTTTTCGCTTTTCCGGCGTAGGAGCAGTGAGGTGAAATCATGAGCGAATTATTGCGGGCAGAAGGACTTAGCATGCACTTTGGAGGGCTGGTTGCAGTCTCAGGATTTCATCTGAAACTTGCTCCGGGAGAAATTGTGGGGCTGATTGGTCCTAACGGCGCGGGCAAGACCACCGTTTTCAATATGATAACCGGTGTGTACAAGCCCACCGAAGGAAGGCTGTATTTTAAGGAAAAGGAAATTACCGGGCTCAGACCCGACCAAATAACCTATCGCGGGATAGCCCGCACCTTTCAGAACATCAGGCTGTTTCCCAACCTGACCACGTTGGAAAACGTGATGGTGGGACACCATCTGCGTCTTGTTTCCTCACCGGTGGGAGCCATACTGCGCACACCGCGTTACCGGCGCGAGGAGAGGCGTATTCGAGAAGAATCAAAAGAACTGTTAAATATTTTGGGGCTTGGCCAGTACATGAAAGAAAAGGCCAGCTCACTCCCTTATGGGCAGCAGCGGCGGCTGGAGATTGCCAGGGCCCTGGCCACCAAACCCAAACTGTTGCTCTTGGATGAACCGGCCGCGGGGATGAATCCCGCCGAAGGTCTGTCCCTAATGGAATTCATCCAGAGAATCAGAAAAGAGTTTGACCTGACCATTCTGTTAATAGAACACGACATGCGCGTAGTTATGGGAGTCTGCGAGCGTATCATGGTTCTGGATTACGGGGAGACCATTGCCGAGGGTACTCCGCGCGAAATTCAAAATGATCCGCGGGTAATAAAGGCATATTTGGGGGTGGACAACGGTGCTTAAACTCGACAATATACATGTTTATTATGGCGGCATCCATGCCCTGAAAGGTATAAGCTTCAGCGTGCCCGAAGGAAAAATTGTTTCCCTGATAGGAGCCAACGGCGCAGGCAAGAGCACCGTTCTCAAATCAATCTGCAACCTGGTTACCCCCCAGGAGGGAGAAATTATTTTCGAGAACCAGTCGATAAAAGGCCAGCCCACGCATGAAATCATTAAGAAGGGTATCACGCTGGTGCCCGAAGGCCGCCGGGTTTTTTCAAACCTGACGGTTCTGGAAAATCTCTACCTGGGAGCTTATTCCCGCAGGGCAGACCGCGAGGTGGAAAAAGACCTCCAGAGGGTTTTCGAACTCTTTCCCCGGCTGAAAGAACGACTGAAACAGAGCGCCGGTACTCTTTCCGGGGGCGAGCAGCAGATGCTGGCCGTTGGGAGGGCGCTTATGTCCCGCCCCCGGCTGTTAATGATGGATGAACCCTCGTTGGGTCTGGCACCGCTTCTGGTAAAAAACATTTTCGAGATCATTAAAGAGATCAACCGGCAGGGCGTTACCATACTTCTGATCGAACAAAATGCCCGAGCCGCTCTGGAGCTGGCCGACTATGCCTATGTTCTCGAGACCGGGGTTATTGTGCTTGACGGTCCCGGAGCCGAGCTGATTGAGAACAAATCTGTCAGGGAGGCTTATCTTGGTGAAACCCGCTGACCGAGGCAGGTCATCCGGGCTTTACAGCCACGGGAAGGGATCGCCGGGTAAAGTTCGTTCGTATCGCAATAAAACGTCAAAGCAAACGAAACGCCTGTCCTCTTGGTTTCTGCTGAATCAAAGGGATGAATGAGCATCTTTATAATCCGCAAACATTCCTTTCTTTTTCTTCACACGCCGTTACTGTGATATGAAAAAATATCTTCGTAATTAAATTCTCCTTTTGAATTTGTAATCCGTAGCCATTAAGAGTTCTCGTCAGTTGTACCGGCCCCGAAGCGCTGGTTGCAGCGTTTGCACAGAGCTGAATATACTCAGGAACAGCGTGCCGGAATGTGCACCGAAACGCTGTTTGCAGCGCCGCACGTTGGTGCTTGTGCAGGCGCGATTCTCGAACCCAATACCTCGCATCCGAAGCCCGTAGAACAGCTTTTTGAAAACATACATATTTTTACAGCACATAAGCGCTTGACGAATATGGACTGAAATATTATTATCAAACTATAATGATTACAAAAATGTAATTGTTACGATTATGGCTTGGGCGCAGAAGCCTCCAAAGAACTGCCCATATTAGAGGACGGCCTTCTCAGCGCCTAAAACCGGAGCAGTGTAAAAAATTTTAATTTCATTAATGTATTGAGGAGGGATTGTTTTTATGAAAAAATGGGTATGTGGGGTATGCGGTTGTGTCCACGAAGGACTTATACCTCCGGAAAAATGTCCCCAATGCGGTGCAAGCAGGGAAAAGTTTTCGGAATTGTCGTCTGACAGGTTGGTTTGGGCTGATGAACACCGAATTGGAGTTGGTGCCGGCGTAGATCCGGAAGTAGTGGAACTCCTGAGGGCAAACTTTGTGGGGGAATGTACCGAGGTTGGTATGTATCTGGCCATGAGCAGACAGGCTGATCGGGAAGGTTTTCCTGAGATAGCTGAGGCTTACAAGAGGATTGCCTGGGAGGAAGCGGAGCACGCCGCCAAATTCGCAGAACTGTTGGGCGAGGTTGTAACCGCAAGTACCAAAAAGAATCTGGAGATGCGGGTGGAAGCGGAATTCGGCGCCTGCCAGGGCAAGAAAGACCTGGCGACCAGGGCCAAGCAGCTTAATTACGACGCTATACATGATACCGTTCATGAAATGTGCAAAGATGAAGCCCGACATGGTGCAGCCTTTGCCGGCTTGTTAAAGCGTTATTTCCCGGCCTAAAAGCACCGGACTGATAAGTCAGGCCATTGGGAGCGGATCGCTACCCCGGTAACAGATAACTCCAGGGTGGAATCCGTTCCAATATTTTTTGGGAATAGGGGAGGGAAAACATGAAACACGCAGTACCTGTTAAGGATGGCATTTGGTGGGTGGGAGCCCTTAACCCGGATCTCAAGGTCTTCGATATCGTAATGACCACTGAATTTGGAACCACCTACAACTCCTATTTGGTTAAGGGATCGCAAAAGACTGCTCTTATAGAAGCGGTTAAGGACGGCTTTTTACCCGAATTCCTGGAGCGGATCAAAGAGGTTGTAGATCCGTCCAGCATCGATTTCCTGATCCTCAACCACACCGAACCTGACCATACCGGTTCCGTTGCCGAGCTGTTAAAAATCGCCCCGCAGATGACTGTGGTTGGAAGTCAAATCGCGCTTACGTTTCTGTCCGAGATTGCCAATCGTGAGTTTCGAAGCATGGCCGTCAAAGACGGGGATGTTATCTCTCTGGGGGACAAAACCCTGCGCTTTATTGATGCTCCGTTTTTGCATTGGCCTGACACCATTTTCACCTATTGTGAAGAAGACCGGGTGCTATTCAGTTGTGATGTCTTTGGGTCTCATTACAGTGACGAGCGATTGTTCAACGATCTTATCGACGCCGACTTTTCAGGTGCCTTTGAATACTACTTCCGGATGATTCTCGGACCGTTTAAGTCCTACCTCGCACAGGCATTGGACAAGATTGAAGGTCTGACTATTGATATTATCTGCCCGAGTCACGGCCCCATTCTGCGGGCGAATTTGGACGAGTATATAAATCGTTACCGGGAATGGACCAAGCCCCTGCAACGGGGTGAGAAGCCGACAATAATAGTCCCTTACGTCTCAGCTTACGGCTACACCCGGAGTATTGCGAAGTCGATAATTGAAGGCGTATCCATGATGGGCGATTTTGACATCCAAAGCTACGATCTGGTGGAAACCCCGGTAGAAGAAGTGCTGCCAAAGATTGAGGGTGCCGATGCCCTGCTGGTGGGGTCGCCGACTTTGGTGGGTGATGCGCCGCCTCCCATCTGGCAGTTGCTTTACAGCCTATCCCCGGTGGTCCACGGCAGCAAGCTGGCCGGTGCTTTCGGATCCTACGGATGGAGCGGCGAAGCGGTTCCCAATATAGAGGCGAGATTGCGCGCACTCCGAATGCAGGTAGTGCCCGGCTTGAAGATCAATTTTAAGCCTTCGGATGCTCAGCTGGAGCAGGCATTTGAGTGGGGCGTCAACTTTGGACGCCGGTTGAACGATTTTCTAACGCCAAAGAGCAAAATCAGCTGGCGCTGTCTGGTCTGCGGGCAGGTTTTCCAGGGTGAGGAGCCGCCCAATGTATGCCCGGCATGCGGAGTCAGCCGCGAAAACTTCGTTAGGGTGCAGCCAGAAGATGAATTTATCAACGACTCTCAGAACACGTATGTAATTGCCGGCGGGGGAATTGCCGCCCTGACCGCTGCCGAAGCTATCCGCAAACGTGACCGGACCGGAAGGATTAAAATTTATACCCAGGAACCCTTCCCGGTATATTACCGTACGGCTCTGGCCGAATGCATGACCGAAAGGCTGGCTGATGAGGCCTTGTTCATCCATCCGGAATCCTGGTTCCGGGAAAACAACATTGAAATATTTACTGGACAAAAAGTCGCGGAGATAAACCCCGGCGAAAAGAAAATTACTCTGGAGGATGGTACGCCGGTCTCATACTCCAAACTGATTATCGCTACCGGAGCTTACAGCTTCGTTCCTCCCATTCCCGGCAATGACCTGCAGGGGGTTTTTACCTTGCGAAGCCTGGAAGATGCCGACCGCATCAGGGAATACAGCAAGGGGCTTAAGAAGGCCGTTATCATCGGCGGCGGAGTCCTGGGACTGGAGGCGGCCTATGAACTGAAGGAAGGCGGCTTTGAGGTTGCCATAATAGAAGCCTCACCCCGGCTTATGCCGCGGCAGTTGGACCAAGAGGCTTCAGGGCGCCTGGAGGAAATCCTGACCAAAGCCGGAATCGAACTGTTCCTGGGCGCGTCAACCGGCGAGATATTGGGACCGGAGCGGGTCACGGGCGTCAGGTTGTCCGACGGACGGGAGATACCCTGCGACTTTGTGCTGCTTTCCACGGGAGTCCGGCCCAATACCGCGCTGGCCCAAGCGGCGGGCATTAGTGTCAACCGCGGCATAGTGGTCGACAGCGCTATGCGGACAAGTGCCAATGACGTCCTGGCCTGCGGTGACGTTGCCGAATACAACGGGGCTGTAGCCGGATTATGGACTGTGGCCGTAGAAATGGGACGCGTAGCCGGAGCCAACGCGGCCGGGGATTGGGTGGAATACGATCCTCCGAAGCTATCCACCATGTTGGCGGTATTTGGCCGGGAGATATTCTCAGTGGGCGACGTCAACCAGCCCCCAGAAGGCTGCCGTATTGTGACCAGCAGTGACCCGGAGGCAGGCTCGTACAAAAAATACTTTATCAAGGATGGAGTATTGATTGGAGCCATTATTATTGCTCCCAAGGTTCAGGCAACCGGAGCCCTGCGTGCGGTGGGCAGGGGCGGTAGGGTAAAGGCCGACAAGTGGAAATGCCGTCGGTGCGGGTATATACATGAGGGTCCGGAACCGCCGGATGTCTGTCCAATATGTGCCGCTCCCAAGAACATGTTTGACCCGGTGGAATAAGTATTAATTCTTATAACCGACACCATCCCGATTTCGAAAAGGCACCTTTATTCAGGGTGCCTTTTGTCTGTGTATGGGATTTAAGGTCGAGGAGGGGCTCACGTTGTCACATTATTACTGTATTTTCAAGTAACACCAGATTTAAGCAGGAATAATGCGAATGTAAGTAGAATTGAGCATCTACATCGCGGAACTTTATTGAAAGGTAGAGTTCAATGGCTGCTGCAATATCGACCGGAAAAGTTGCCGGACCTGCCGTTTCAGGAAACAGGGTTAGTTTCTCAAACGAGGACGCCAACCTGTATCATCAGGCGATATTTGACAACAGTCCTAATGCGATAATATTTGGCCTTCCCGATGGCACCATACTGGCCGTTAACGCCGCTGCCTGCCGCATGTTCGGGAGAAGCGCAGAGGAAATGTGTACCGTGGGAAGAGGCGCTATCATCGATTCTGATGATCCCCGTTCCTGGGAAGCATTTGGGGATAGAGAACAGCCCGGGAGTTTCCATGGTGAGATTACCCTGTTGCATAAGGACGGGACCAGATTCGAGGGAGAGGTAATCCATATTTTATTTAAGGACTCTGACGGCCGCACACGATCAGCCATGATTGTTCGAGACATAAGTGAAAGCAAGAAGTTGGCAGATAGCCTGCGCTGGTCAGAGGAGAAGTTCTTCAAGGCCTTCGAATACAACCAGGCCATGATGACGATAACCAGGCTTCGGGATAACATGCTGCTGGATATTAACCGGGAATTCATAAGAAATTTGGGCTACGAGCGGGAGGAGTTCCAGGGCAGGTCGGTAGAAGAACTGCCGCATTGGGGGGACCTTCATGACCAGCAAAAAATGCTGCAGCATATTAATGAGTATGGCTTCGTCAGTAATTACCAAGTTTCGTTCCGTAAAAAGTCGGGAGAGATTGGTTACGCCTTAGTGGCGGCAAACCTCTTTGAACTGGACCAGGAAAAGTATTTGCTCTGTTCGGCAATCGACATTACCGAACATAAGAAAGCAGCCGAAGAACTGCGATCCTCCCAGGACATCTTTTACAAAGCATTTAACACCAATCCCCATGCCGTGTTCATCGTATCAATGAACGATGACACCATTTTGGAAGTTAATGATACTTTTCTGGAACAAAATGCCTGTACCCGAGAAGAATTGATCGGACGAAATATTATAGATACAGGTTTTTGGGTTCAGCCCCAGGAGCGGCAACGTTATATCGAAATGATCAAGAGATACGGAGTGGTACGGAATTTTGAAGCCCGCACCCGGCTGCATACGGGACAAGTATTTACTGTCTTATTTTCGGGGGTTGCGATACGCTGGAAAAATGAGCCCTGTGTCCTGTCGATAGTCAACGACATAACCGAATTGAGGCGACACCAGCAGGAGATGGCCCGTTTGGACCGGTTAAACGTGATCGGTGAGATGTCGGCCAGTATCGCACACGAGATTAGGAATCCAATGAGCACTGTCAAAGGGTTTTTGCAGTTGCTGAAGGGTCAGGATCGGTACGCTGAAGACAGTGAGTATATGCAGTTGATGATAGAGGAACTCGACCGGGCAAATGCCATAATAACCGAATTCTTGTCCCTGGCAAAGAATAAACCGATAGACAAAAAACCGGAAAACCTGAACGAAAGAATAAAGGCTCTGTGGCCTTTGCTGCAATCGGATGCCACGAAAAGAGATATGTACATCGATCTGGAGCTGGGGAATATCTCGGACATAATGATCGATAGAGGCGAGATCAGGCAGTTGATTTTAAACCTGGTCCGTAACGGGCTGGAGGCCATGTCGCCCAAGGGCCGATTAACTATTAAAACCTACGAAGATAGAAACGGGGTAACGATAGCCGTCCACGACCAGGGTCCGGGCATGAGCGTTGAAGTGCAGGAGAAAATCGGCACCCCTTTCTTTACTACCAAGCCTGACGGTACCGGATTGGGACTGGCCGTATGCTACAGCATTGCCCAGCGGCATAACGCCGTAATCAAGGTGACAACCGGTGCGCAAGGCACCGTCTTCAAGGTGATCTTCCCTCCGATAACGAAGGGATAGGACTGGTAATCGGGATGTTCATTGTTCTTGTCCCGGGTTATTGCCGGGGAGCCTGACTGAAAAATAGCAATATATGCTCTCAGACCGGTATGAGCGCATGCTGATAGCCGGTCTTTTTATCTCGGGGTGGTTCAAAAGTCCGCATGGTGGAAAAGATAAATAAGAATTGAAGGCCGACTAGCTGGAAATGACAGCTTGTCAGTCTGTCGAAGATTGTCTAAAATTAACATTAGGGATCGAATGCGAACGGATTGGAGGTCTTAGGTATGGAAAACAGATGGAAAGAGATGTATAAGAGAAAGCTCAAAACACCCGATGAAGCGGTGGCCGAGATCCGTGACGGGGAGGGAATCGGCTTTTCGCTGGCTAACGGACGGCCGGAGGCTTTCTGCAACGCACTGGCCAAGAGGGTGTTGGCAGGGGAATTGAAAGACATAAAGGTGTTCGCCGGATTGGGATTGAGCCCAACATTGTTGAACAGCCCCGAAATCGCAGACAAGGTTGAATTCGATTGTCCCTACCTGGGCCCCATCGAGCGTTTCTTCGTGCAGCAGGGTTTGTATACCTATACCCCGGTAAAGCTGGGCGATGCCGATTTGATCGCTCGCAGGAACCTGCGTCCCGGATCGGTTATGGCCATGACGGTGTCTCCTATGGATCGCAACGGGTTTTTCAGCTGCGGAATCAATGTGGACTATGGGTATGGCCTGGCCAGAATGCACCCCGGCAAGCGCCTGCTGATACTGGAAGTTAACGAATACATGCCCAGAACTTTTGGGGTTAACCTTTTCCACATAAGCGAAGTAGATATTATCATCGAGAACAACGTTCCGTTGAAGACCCTGCCCGAGGTTAAGGTTACTGAGGAAGACAGAAGAATTGCGGAGTACATAGTGGAACACGTACCGGACGGTGCCTGTATTCAGTTGGGAATCGGGGGCATTCCCAATGCGGTGGGTGAGTTTTTGAAGGACAAGAAGGATCTCGGGGTTCACACCGAGATGATAACCGACAGCATGCTGGATCTCTGGGAGTGTGGCGCTATTACCTGCCGGAAGAAGAATTTCATACCCTATAAATGGGTGGCATCTTTTGCTCTTGGTTCGCAGAGGCTTTATGACTTCATCCATGAAAACCCGATGATCGATTTCTACACCGTGGGGTTCGTAAACCGCCCCTCGATCATCGGCAAGAACGATAACATGGTCTCGGTAAATGCTACCCTGGAGGTTGACCTGACGGGACAGTGCGCCTCCGAGTCGATAGGACACCGGCAGTATACCGGGACCGGCGGACAACTGGATTTTGTGCAGGGCGCTTGGCTGTCCAAAGGCGGACAATCATTTATTGCCCTGCATTCAACCTATACAGATAAATCCGGTCAAAGGAAGTCCAAGATCGTTCCCACCCTGGCGCCGGGAACATTTGTTACCACCCCCCGGACCGAAGTTAACTGGATCGTAACCGAGTATGGAGCGGCCCAGCTTAAGGGCCAAAATGTCAGGCAGCGCGCCGAGGCCTTGATCAACCTGGCACATCCGGATTTCCGAGATGAACTCCGATTTGAAGCCAAAAAATTGATGCTGCTTTAGCTCATGGCCGAGCGTCCTCCGCAGGAGGTCCGCTTAACGGGAGTGAGGATAAACCGGTTCGGTTGTTAATAAGGTTAAAAATGCAGTAAAAGACGGAGCTTTCCGTCTTTTTCTGTTGGTGGAGCCGGTGAGGATGGGCTGTTTTGGAGTTGCAGGCGGCCTTGGTTTCTTTTACCCGGTTACCGGTGTCCGCCGCCAGGACTAACCACCGGACAGCCCTGATTCCACATGTTTCAGATGCTGCAGCATCCCTTCCCGGGCGGCTTCAGGGTCCCCCTTCAGGATCGCATCCAGGATGACCTGGTGCTCGTTCAATATCCGCTCGGCCGTTTTGGGATTTGAATACATCTCGGTGCGGTTTACCAGGAAGGTCTGGTGCATCATATTGTCCAGGGTTTTAATGATCCTGCGCAGCAACGGGTTTTTCGTGGCCTCGGCAATCGCGAAGTGAAAGTACAGGTCGAATTCTACGCCTTGCTCACGGCGTTCTGCAGTAGCCTTCATATCGTTCAAAACCTCGACCATCTTGAGCCGGTCCTGCTCGGTGGCCCTCTGGGCGGCCAGGGCTGCAGCTTCGGCCTCCAAAATCCTCCTGACTTCCATCAACTGCGCCAGGGGGTTGCGTTCCACGGATAGCACCAGTGCCAGGGGCTCTATCATCTCATTGTTTACACTGGCACTCACAAAGGTGCCTTCCCCCGGCTTTACATCGAGTATCCCCATAGCCTGGAGAGCCACAACGGCTTCCCGAACCGAGGCCCGACTGACCCCGAGCATCTGGGCCATGTCCCGCTCCGAAGGCAGCTTGTCACCGGGATTAAAGGTGCCGGTGCTTATCAATTCTCGCAGCTGTTCAACAATCTCCTCGTAAATTTTTTTCGTCCTGATGGGCTTGAACTCTCCCATAACGACCTCCTTTTGCAGAAAAAGGCCCAGACTAAACCGCAATCTTCGCCCGTTCGCGCATAAAGGCAATTTCGAGGTTGATATCATTCTGAATTTCCGCGATGCGCTGCGAAGCGTCGGGGCCTTTGAGAAAACGGTTGAAACGCCCCTGCTTCATTAAGTATTCATCTACGGGTGCGGGGTCTTTCTTCCCACTTATTATAAGTGATGTGGGGTTATTAAAAGTAATTTTGCCATTTTCAGCTTCCCATAATAACCAGGCGCCGCAGCGCACGGCCATACGGCTCATCTGCACGGTTTCCGACATATCGAATTGCCATCCCAAATAGCAGGGGGCCAGGATTTCGATGTATTTCATACCCGGTATGTTCTTGGCTTTTACTACCTTGTCGTAAAGGTCCCCGGGGTAAGCCACCGTCGCCGTAGCCACGTAAGGAATATTATGCTCGAGCATCAAGAGGGCCATGTTCTTTTTTGGCTGACGCTTGCCGGCGGGGGTGGTGGTGGTATAGCTGCCGCGCGGGGTGGCACCGCTGCGCTGCACACCGGTGTTGCTGTAGGCTTCATTGTTATAGCAAAAGTGAATGAAGTTGTCATTGCGCTCGGCTGCCGCCGACAAGGCCTGAAAGCCGATGTCATAGGTGCCGCCGTCGCCCACCCAGCTGAATACGGTGGGCAGTTCGCCCTGCAGGCGTCCCTTTTCTTTCATTATTTCCAGGGCGTGAGCAATACCGGCGGCGGAAGAACCGGCGGTGGCAAAGCAGATGTTAATGCAGGGCCAGTTGTAGCCCAGTTTGGGGGTCATGCCCATGCTGGCTACCGCGCAGGAAGGGGTCAGCAGCATGATGGCGTTCGGTCCCAGCGCCTTTCCCACAATGCGCAAGGCCATGGTGGCGGGGCAGCCGCCGCAAGACCCGTTACCGCTTAAAACCTGTTCGGTATCCGGCAATTTTTTAATGCTCGTCGTCATATCCCATCCATTCCTTTCCTGGTCGGTTCTGTTTAATCATCCATCATGGCGCGGATCTCGGCGGCCATGAACCGGCGGGTCAGGTCGAGGCCGCCAATGCCCATTACCCGGTTTTTAACAATGATATCGCTGCGGCGGCCGAAGAGGACGCTTTTCAGTTCTGCGGCCAGAATGCCTCCGGGGTGGCCGAAGTTGTAGTTGCGATCCAGTACCATAACCTGCGCATTGCGGGGCAGTGCGTTTATTATAT
The DNA here is from genome assembly GCA_029781825.1 of Bacillota bacterium. GTDB lineage: Bacteria > Bacillota > Syntrophomonadia > Syntrophomonadales > DTU052 > DTU052. Next base: position 21,778 of record JAKOVY010000120.1, read on the forward strand.
CCTCGGCCGGGAAAGGCACAACCAGGCGCGGTCGAAGGAGGCCGGCCTTGATCCCCTGTTCGCGAAGGATGTCGATAGAAAGTCTTAGTTCGGCTGCCATGCTGTTGACGGCAAAGGCCACTACTTCGGCGTCCTCCAGCCGATAGGTGTCGATGGTGTCGCCGTCCCACATGCCGGTGATATCCTTATACTCCTGCGCTGCCTGCTTTGCCACCGGGATGGAGGCCAGGATATCGCTGGCAAGCATCTGGCGGAAGACTGCGTATTCGGGAGCATTGGTCACATTGCTGAAGGAAGAGGGATGAGCCGGATCAAGCCGCCATTCCGGTTGGTACGGGGGCAGGAAACGGTCAATGTCCTCCTGCGGCGGTACCGTTAGCGGCATCAGGCAATGGGAGATGGAAAAGCCGTCAAAGTTGACCATAACCGGGATATTAACCTGTTCCGCCACGCGGAAGGCCTGCAGTATGGTGTTAAAAACCTCCTGGTTGGAAGAGCAGTGATATTGGATCCAGCCAGTATCGCGCTGGGCAAATGAGTCCTGATGATCGGCCCACAGGGTCCAGGGGGCAAATATGCCGCGGTTTACGTTGCACATTACCACCGGCAGACGTCCGCCGGAAGCCATATGTAAAACCTCGTGCATATACAGGAGGCCGTTGGCAGAGGTGGCGGTGAAAACGCGGGCGCCGGCCGCAGACGCCGCTACAGCGGCGGCCATGGCGCTGTGTTCGCCCTCAACCGGTATGAAGCGGGCGTTGAGCTCGCCATTCTCAACCATGGCGGCCACAGCTTCCATAATGCTGGTCTGGGGGGTGATGGGGTATCCGGGCACTACATCCACTCGGGCGCTTTTTACGGCCAGCGCAGCGGCATGGGCACCTGTAACCATTACAACTTGCGCTGTATGCATTATGCTATTCCTCCTTTACCATACTGATGGCGCCGGTAGGGCATTCCTTGGCGCACACCCCGCAGCCCTTGCAGTAGCGATAATCAATAGTTATCTCTTTGCGATCGATGACCGCTTCCGGACAAAACACCCAGCAGAACTGGCATTTGCTGCATATCCTATAATCAACGATGGGACGGTGTATTCTCCAGGAACCGGTATCCCCGCCGGCTCCCTTCATCGGCCAGGAAATTGGCCGGTAGGGTTTGGTAACTGATTGCATCGGTTTTCCTTCCTTTCGCCAATCCAGGATAAGATTTTATACTCTGATTTGGGTTACGGAGCAATAAGCCTTGCCCGCAGCGTCCAGATTGCGTTTGGCGTTATTGCCCGGCCATTTATTCAATATGGTTTGCTCTACGATGTTTTGCGGAATGTTGAGCACCCGGCACACCGCACCGAACAGCGGAATATTGATAAGGGGCCCGTCGCCGGAAATCAACCCGGCTTCGCGGGCGATGGCATCGGCGTCCACTTGCCAGGTAGGGTGATTCTTTACGACTACAGGGTGGGGAGCATTTACGATTACGGTACCTGACTCGGATATGCCTTCACTGACCGCCGCCTCGACGAGCTTTTCGCTCATCACCACCACATAATCCGGCAGATCACATTGACTGTGCGCATAGATAGTGGTGGGGGATATGCGCACTGCCGCCCGCACCGGCGCTCCGCGCCGCTCCACCCCGAAAAAAGGCAAGGCCTGCCCGTACTCGCCGTTTTCCAAGGCGGCCTGAGCCAACAGGTGAGACAGGGTAACGGATCCCTGCCCGCCAAATCCGTTGATCCGTATCTCCAGCATGTTGTTCCTCCGTTCTGGTCAAGGTAAATCTGGTCCGGACCCCCAGTGAAAGCGGATTTATCTTCCAATAATCTCCGTAAGAAGGTATCAGACCTGGGCAACCTTTTCTCTGGCTGTTAACGACCCCGTTGCCGGTGGCGTCTCCCGTAGATGCCGCTTTTTGCGTTAATGGGCCGCATCATCTCCGGAGGGAGAACAAGCCTAGGGACAATCTGTAATACAACCAGGTAATCAGGTGGTCAGACCAATTATCTTATTATGATTTTATGATATGAACTCAGGTTTTAAAAGTGTAAAAATAAAAAATTTGCCCTAAAAATTAGGGGGGAATCAGAAAAACTACATTGATTATCTCCCGATGGAACAGACAAAGCAGACCCTGACAGAATTCCGGTCCAGGACAACAAACATTGATTATCTCATAATAGGAATCAGAAATACTGAGCTTAATACAGCCGGTTAAAGGTGCTGCTTTACGGGAATAATCAACTAACACGATATGGTAACAACATCGAAAATCGCCATACTCAAGCCTGAAATGTTACAGGGCGATCGTCTCGAAGGAGGGCTATAATAGATTGTTGAGGTTTCATCCCCTTATTGCGGCGGCTGTTCTGGTAGCCTTGCTGTTAGGATTTCACCGGTACCAGATTCATCAGAACCCGTGTTATGAAGTCCTGCGCCTGCATGTGGTGGCCAACAGCAACAGCCTGGAGGACCAAACGGTGAAGCTGAAGGTTCGCGACTCGATCTTAAAACTGATGGAGAAGCGGTTTGAAAAGGCAGAAAGCGCAGATGCCGCTTACCAAATTGCCGCCGACAGCATAAACGATATCGAGCAAACAGCCCGGGAAACGCTGGCCGCTAACGGTATCGATTACCAGGTAACGGCTTCGGTAGGGAACTTCGATTTTCCAGCGCGCTTTTACGGGACGCAGGTCTTTCCCCCCGGTGAGTATGCTGCAGTAAGAGTGGTATTGGGAGAAGGCCGGGGACAAAACTGGTGGTGCGTGCTTTTCCCGCCCCTGTGCTTAAAAGATTTGAATCAGGACCGCGACGGGGCCAGGGGTGTGGAGGTGAAGCTTAAGGTGGTGGAAATCTTTAAAGAAAAGAGTTGGCTGAGCAGGACCGCCGGGCGCCGGTAAGCCAGGAAACGGGAGACGATGCCGGGTCTCCCGTTTTGTTTTTGGCATTTTTTTCGGCGTAGAATATAATCAAGGTATCCATTGGCAAAGGGATGTGCTGGGATGAAACAGATTACCGTTTCCGCTCCGGCCAAGATCAATCTTACCCTGGATGTACTGGGGAAGCGGGCGGATGGGTACCATGACATAGAGTCGGTGATGCACCAGATTAACCTGTGTGATCTGGTTTCTGTTACACGAATCCCGGAGGGCATCGAAGTCTACAGCAATAGAGATGGCCTGCCGGGGGGAAAAAACAACCTGGCATACCGGGCGGCCGAGGCCATGGTTTCCGGGTTGGGAATCAAAACAGGATTTCGCATCTTTCTAGAGAAAAATATACCACTGGGTGCGGGTTTGGCCGGCGGCAGCACCAACGCAGCCGCGGTGATCAAGGCCATAGACCGGCTCCTGGGGATAAACCTTAACCTCAATGACATGTTGGAGATCGGGCAGCAGGCAGGTTCGGACGTGCCCTTCTGCCTCTTCGGTGATACTGCTATCGCCCGGGGAAGGGGAGAGTTGTTGACCAGGGTTAACCGAAGGATTAAGTTGCATCTGGTTCTCGTTAACCCTGGTTTTCAGGTCTCGACCGCCCGGGTTTATAACCTGATCGATCAAGAGACCATAACCGACCGTCCGGATACCTTGAGGATGGCCGAGGCTCTGACGAACGGCGACTTTACAGGGGTTGTTTCCTCGCTGAAAAATGTTATGGAGAAGGTGACCTTTAAGCTGCATCCAGAGGTGGCGGGAATCAAGGATATCCTGGTACAGGCGGGTGCTGCGGGGGCTTTGATGTCGGGGAGCGGCCCTACGGTATTCGGGTTGTTTTCTGATGCTGAAGCGGCCCGCCGAGCCTTTCAGGTCATCAAAGGGTTTCATCCCCATACCATCTGCTGTTCGTCATACACGGAAAACGGGGGATAGAGTTGGAGAGAAGACTGATACCAATCGATCTTGAAAACTACCGGCCTTTGCGTGAACTGGTATTTGAAGCCTTAAGAGATGCCATTATCAGGGGGATCTTAAAACCGGGGGAACGCCTGATGGAGGTACAGTTGGCCGAGGAATTGGGGGTCTCCCGCACTCCGGTGCGTGAAGCCATCAGGAAGTTGGAACTGGAGGACCTGGTGGTGATGATCCCTCACAAAGGGGCTTACGTTTCCAGCATCTCCTTGAAGGATATTGCTGATGTTTTTGAGATACGATCCGCATTGGAGGCTTTGGCGGCGGGTTTGGCTGCTGAACGCATAACTCCTGAAGAACTGGAGGAATTGGAGAGGATACTGGTCAAAAAGGCTGAGATCATCGAAGCCCATGATTTGGACCGATTGGTTGAGATTGATACCCGGTTCCACGAATGTCTGTACCAAGCCAGTCGCAATACCAAACTGGTACAAATCATCAACAACCTGAGCGAACAGATCCACCGTTTTCGGAGCACCTCTTTAGCCTCGCCGGGCAGAATGAAGGAAGCGCTGGAGGAACACCGGAAGATAGTGGAAGCCATATCTGAACGGAACATCAGTCTGGCCCAGGCTTTGGCACAAGAACACATAGAAAATGCGCAGAACAGCATTCTGGAAGCGATTAGAGAAAAGGGAACGGCAGTAACTAGCTTGCAGGAGGAAAGCAATGACAAGTTATGATGCGGTTATTCTGGCCGGGGGTGTCAATTCCGGTGAACTGCGCAAGTATGCGCCTTACGAGAATGAAGCCCTTATTATTTTAGGCAAATATCCCATGATCCACTATGTCTATCAGGCGGTAAAGAATACACCGAGGTTGGGGAATGTCATCATCAGCGGGCCCTGTGATTCCCTGCGTCCGATATTCGGCAAGGACGACAGCCTTATGTTCACCAATTCCGGAGAGGACGCCATAGACAGCTTTGCCAATACCCTGGGACTTGTCAAATCCGAGAAAATTCTGATTATGCCGGCGGATATCCCCTTTATTACCCCGGAAGCCATTGAAGATTTTTTGGACCAGTGTGAGAAGTACGATGCGGATGTCTATTATGCGATCGTCCCCAGGGAGGTGAATGAGAAGCGTTTTCCCCGGGTGAAGAGGACGTATGTCAAATTAAGAGAGGGGGTATTTACCGGGGGGAACCTCTTCCTCATCCGTACCGCCGTGGCCTCGCAGGGAATAGAATTGGGCAAAAAGCTGGTGGCCAACCGGAAAAATCCCCTGGCCCAGGCCCGTTTGTTCGGCATGGACCTGGTTTTGAAGTACCTCACCGGCAGGCTCTCTATCAGAGAGGTTGAGGAGCGTTTTTACGAAACCCTGAAGCTGACGGGGAAAGCGATCATCTCCAATTATGCTGAGGTGGGGGTTGACGTGGACAAACCCAGTGATCTTAAACTGGCCGAGGAAATCCTGGGAAAAGTATAAGTTCTATCGGCTTCCGTGATTCCAAGCTCTTTCCGGGGACTCCTCTTTTCCAGAAACCGGCCTCTTGCTGACCGTGTGCTGGGGTTACATGGTGAATCCTGAGAGAAAAAATACAAAACGAGGTTTCAAACTGATGGCGGCAACCGGAAAGGAATAATGGGGGGGGTGGAAACATGCCGCTGACGGGAATCAGGGTCCTGGATCTCTCGCGCCTGCTGCCCGGGCCGTTTGCCTCACAGGTTCTGGCCGATTACGGCGCCGAGGTGATTAAGGTAGAGGATACGGGTGCCGGTGACTACCTGCGAGAGTCCCTGCCCTTGCTTGATAACCTGGGGACTTTTTTTTGGAGCATAAACCGGGGGAAGAAGAGCATCAAACTGGATCTCAAATCAGACGCCGGCCGGGAGATATTTTTACGGCTGGCAGCCAGTGCGGATGTGGTTCTGGAAGGTTTCAGACCCGGAGTTATGGACAAGCTGGGAGTGGGATACTCGGTTTTGTCGGAGATTAATCCGGGCATAATATACTGTTCCCTTACCGGTTATGGCGTAGATGGACCTTACCGGGACCGGGCCGGGCATGACATCAATTATCTCAACTATACCGGGATTTCCAGCTTGACGCGGACAGCGGAAGGAAAACCGGTTATTCTCGGGTTACAGTTGGCCGATGTGGGCGGCGGATCGCTGTGGGCGGTTATCGCCATACTTTTGGCCCTGCAGGCACGTAACCGCACGGGCAGGGGACAGTATTGCGATGTATCCATGATGGACGGAGCCTTTGCCTGGACACCCTTCGAACTGGCCCATTGGCAAACCCGGGACCAGCGTGCGAATTCGGGGCAGCAGGCGGTTTTGAAGGGCGGCTATGCCTGTTATCAGATTTACGAGACCCGGGATGGCAAGTACGTCAGCCTGGGAGCACTGGAGGGCAAATTCTGGGCCGGATTCTGCCAGAAGATCGGTCGTCCCGATTATATACAGTATCATATGGATCCTTCAGCCCAGTCCCGGATCATCGACGAACTCAGTCAGATGTTCAAGACCAGGGACCGGGATGAGTGGGTAGAATTCTTTGCCGATGTTGATGTCTGTTTCTCCCCCTTGCTGGAATACGAAGAAGCTGTCCACAATGAACAGCTCCGGCATCGGCAGATGCTGGTGGAGGTTAATGACGGTGAGAGACGGGCAACCGCAATGGGACTGCCGGTAAAGCTCTCAGCTACTCCCGGCAGGACCCAAAGCACGGCACCGGCCCCGGGACAGCATACGGTTGACCTGCTGCGGGAATTGGGGTATTCCGAAAGCGAGATCGAAGACCTTAAAGCCAGGAAAGTCGTGGTTTAATGCGGAAAAAGGGGTGAGCGACGTGGCGGAACTGAAATACAGATACACTGCTCCTTCGGGGCAGACTATAAGTCTTTTTCAGGGCGATCTGACAGAAGAGGACGTCGATGCCATCGTCAACGCGGCCAATGAGAGGCTGCTCCATGGAGGCGGGGTGGCGGGGGCTATTGTAGCCCGGGGAGGCCGGGTGATCCAGGAAGAGAGCAACCGCGTAGCTCCGGTCCCCACCGGGAAGGCGGCCATTACTGGAGCCGGCAAGTTGAAAGCCCGGTGGGTGATACATGCTGTGGGTCCTGTTTACCGAGAAGGTGATCCCCGCATGGATGAACTGCTCAGATCCGCAGCCTGGAACAGCCTGATGCTGGCGCATGAGCGCGGTCTCAAAAGCATTGCTTTTCCTGCCATCAGCAGCGGCATCTTCGGGTTTCCCAAGAAACCATGCGCCTCCATTCTCATTTCGGCAGCCTTGGATTTTACCGTGCAGTACCCGGATAGTACCTTGCGCGACATCCGCTTTACCATCATCGACAGTCCGACGGTCGATGTCTTTCTTCAGGAGTTTAATGAAAGGTTCGGGGTTGATCAATCCGGCTGAGTGCGGTGTTGTCAACACGATCTCCTCTCCTGCTCATTGTCCGCAGTACGCATGAACTCGGCATTGGCGTTACCGTGGATCTTGACTCCTCGCGATAACCGGAACGCTTGATGATTCCCGGGCCAAGTGACGGGTTGCAGCCTAACCAGAACCGGCATACCGTTAACCGTGTTGTCCCTGTGATTAAACAATTAATAGATTGGCTTGTATTCGGCCAGGCAGAATTCGCCGGGTTTTTAGAATTTGGACACAGCCCCGGTTATTGTATAAAATGAAATGGGATTTATGTGATTTCGCTCCGCGGAACACGTGTTCAAGACGAGTTACTGTTTTAAGGAAGTGAAGATTTGTCAACGATAACTGGGGTTATTCTGGCGGCTGGAAAAGGCGTTCGCATGCGGTCGCGCCTGGCCAAGGTTTTGCATCCTGTGGCTGGAATTCCGATGATCAGCCATGTAGTCGGTGCAGCCCGAGCGTCCGGAATTGACCGGTTGGTGGTTGTAGTCGGGCATGGTCGGGAGCAGGTGGTCAGTGCCATAGCGGATGATACGATTCAATTTGTTGTTCAGGAAGAACAACTCGGAACCGGGCATGCGCTGCTGCAGGCGGAAACGGCTGCCGAGGGATCAGACTTGATTGTAGTTTTGTGCGGAGATACCCCTCTTCTCAGAGCCCGGACATTGGAGAAGCTGATTGAATTCCACCGGGATAACCGGGCGGTGGCAACGGTGCTCACGGCGAAAATAGAAAACCCCGAAGGATATGGCCGGATAATCCGGGATGATCAGGGTGATATTGTACGTATAGTGGAGGAAAAGGATGCCACTCCGCAGGAGAGAGAGATTCAAGAGATAAATTCGGGGATTTATTGCTTTGACCGCGAGGTTTTTCGGATTCTAAAGAATCTTAAACCTGACAATGCACAAGGGGAGTATTACTTAACTGATGTCCTGCTGTACTACAGAAAAAACGGACAGCGGGTTCTTGCTCTGCCGGCGGCCGAGGAGGAGGATATTTACGGTATCAATGACCGGGTGCAGCTCGCGGTGGCGGAGAGAATTCTGCGCCGGCGGAAGTGTCATGAACTCATGCTATCCGGAGTAACCATACTGGACCCGGCCACCACCTTTGTTGATGCGCAGGTTGAGATAGGACCCGATACCACCATCCTGCCGTTCACCATGATTGAGGGGCGGACCGTGATCGGCGAAAACTGTGTCATCGGCCCTGGTACGAGGATCATCTCTTCCCGGATCGGCAACCGGGTTACCATTGACAATTCCAAGATAATTGAGAGCCAGGTAGGCGACGGTTGTGATATCGGACCGTATGCATACATAAGGCCGGGAACCGAACTGCACCAGGACGTAAAGATCGGCGATTTTGTTGAGGTTAAGAAATCCGTAGTCGGTTCCGGCAGCAAGATACCACACCTGTCCTATGTAGGAGATGCAACCATTGGCTGCAATGTCAACGTAGGCGCCGGGACCATTACCTGTAATTATGATGGAGAGAAAAAGCACCCGACAATTATAGAAGATGGGGCTTTCATAGGCAGCAATACCAACCTGGTGGCACCGGTAAGGATAGGAGAAAGGGCCGTTACCGGGGCGGGGTCCACCATTACACGGGACGTACCTCCCTTCTCATTGGGAGTTGAGAGAGCACCACAAAAGGTGATAGATAACTGGCGTCACCGGAAGAAAAAGCAAAACGATGAGTGAGTATCGGGGGGGAATGGGGCTGAAATGAACGGTTCAAGGTGGAGACTCAAGGTGTTTACCGGCAATGCCAACCCGGAACTGGCCCAGGAGATTGCTGAATACCTTGGGGTTCACATCGCAGATTCCAAAGTAAAAACGTTTTCCGACGGGGAAATAAGCGTGGCCATTGACGAGAGTGTTCGCGGGGTGGACGTATACATTGTCCAGCCTACCTGCGCACCGGTCAATGATTACCTGATGGAACTCCTGATCATGATCGATGCGGTTCGCCGGGCTTCCGCGGCTCGTATCAACGCGGTCATACCTTACTACGGGTATGCTCGGCAGGACCGGAAAACCAGGGCTCGCGATCCTATAACCGCCAAAATGGTGGCAAATTTGATAGCTTCGGCCGGTGCCGACCGGGTGATAACAGTGGATCTGCATGCGGGACAGATTCAGGGTTTCTTTGATATTCCCGTTGATCACCTGCCGGGGGTTCCCATGCTGGCCGAGTACTTTCGCAATCGCAACATAGAGGATGTGGTGGTTCTGTCACCGGATTTGGGCGGCGTTACCCGGGCCCGGGATCTGGCCAATCGCCTGCACGCGTCGATTGCCATAATTGACAAATGGCGGCCGGAGCCGAATGTGGCCGAGGTTATGAATGTTATTGGTGACATTGCAGGTAAATCGGTTATCATTGTCGATGACATGATAGATACAGCCGGGACCATTACCATGGCGTCCCGCGTTATGCTGGAACGGGGGGCCAAGGAAGTGTACGCCTGTGCGACTCACCCGGTGCTGTCGGGACCTGCTCTCGAGCGGCTTTCTGAAGCGCCGCTGCAGGAGATCGTGGTCACCAATACTATTCCCATTCCCAAGGACAAGCGGCTGAAAAACATGACCATTCTCTCGGTAGCACCGTTGATAGGAGAGGCCATCCTGAGAATACATGAAGACCTGTCGGTCAGCAAACTTTTTGATTAATTTGTGCCGGGGCGACAAGTTTGGTTTGATTCTGCGTGGTTACATAAACCGGGACGGGAGATGTTGGGGAATAGAGCATAGGAGGTGGCAGAATTGGCTAAGAGCATTAACCTGGACTGCATAAAGCGGGAAATCTCCACCAAGGGGAGACTAAAAAAACTGCGTGAGCAGGACATGGTACCGGGGATAATCTACGGGAAAGGCGTTTCTCCGATGCCCCTGGCGTTCAGAAGAGCCGATTTAAACAGGGTGCTCCGCACCAAAGGCGGGCTGTACCGCCTGAATATCAGCGGAGAAAAACCAGCCATGGCACTCCTGCGCGAAGTACAGCGGAAGCCGATGACCGGTGAGATCGTCCATGTAGACTTCATGCAAGTAAAGATGACAGAAAAAATTACCGCGCCGGTTCCTGTTGTGGTGGTCGGAGAAGAAGAACTGGTGAAACAGGGGGCCATACTGCAGGCCGGTGTTAAAGAGGTTGAAGTCGAGTGTCTGCCCGGTGATCTGCCCGACAGCCTGCAACTCGATGTTTCCGGAAGAAGCGTGGGGGAAACTGTTCTCGTCGAGGACCTGCAACATCCCGATGGGGTAAGGATCCTGACCGACCCCAATGCCGTAGCGCTGGTTATTACACACCCGGCCCGTGGAGCTCAGGAGACCGATGAAACCGCAGAGGCGACCGGAGGAGAGGTAGAAGGCGGAGGCGCAACCCCCGGGGAATAGGATGGTTTAGGTGAAGTTGATTGTTGGGTTGGGGAACCCCGGCCAGGAGTACAAAAACACCCGCCACAATGTGGGTTTTATGGTGGTTGAGGAGTTAGCCCGTGAGCTGAGGGTGATTAAGCAGAAATACATCCACAGCGGAGTAGTGGGGTGGACCAGGTTTCACGGGGAGACCGTTTTGGTTGCCAAACCGCTTACTTTTATGAATCTCTCGGGGAAAGCGGTTCAACAGATGGTAAAAGCCAACCATATAACCCTCTCGGAATTAATGGTAGTGTTGGACGACCTGGATCTGGACCTCGGAGTGATTCGCCTGCGGGCCCGGGGAGGCAGCGGCGGACACAAGGGACTGCAATCCATTATTGATTGTCTGGGAACCAAGGATTTTCCACGACTGCGGGTAGGAATCGGAAGGCCTCCCGACGAGGACGTCATTGACTGGGTTCTGACCCGGTTCACACAGGATGAAGAGCCGCTGATTAAGCCGGCTATCGACCGGGCAGTGAAGGCCTTGAAGCTCTGGCTGGTTTCCGGCATAGAAAAGGCCATGAATCAGTACAACTGACCTTGACAGCCCCGCTCGGCGTTAAAATAACATCAAGACCGGGTTGTTACGCAGATATCATTAAAAGCCTATCCTTAATGCTGCGGCCGGCTCCGTTGAATTACAAGCCGTCAAGGGATGTTTTTCCCGGCTTGACAGGTTAAAGTCCCGTCTTAAATACGCTGATGCATTGTCTTACCGCCCGGATTACAGGGCGTTAACCAGCACCTGATGCCTCGGCTGCAAGCCGATCGATTTAAAAAACCTGTATTCAGCAATTGTAAAGCTTTAACAAAGTTCGGGCTCATAAGCCCTGCCGGCGGGCCTTTTGCTCGCGATGTCCACAGAAAGGGGGAGATTGATGAATGTAGCATTCATTACAGCTGTAGTGCTCCTGATATGTGCCGTTTCAAGCAAAGTGCTTTACCGGTTTGGCATACCGATACTGATAGTGTTCTTAAGCATCGGTATGCTGATGGGTTCGGAAGGCCCGGGCGGGATCTATTTTGACAACGCCGAACTGGCCAAAAACATCTGTAACCTGGCCTTGTTGATAATAATTTTTTCAGGGGGGTTTGACACCAACTGGAAAGCGGCTCGGCCGGTTGCACTGGCTTCCGGAATCCTGGCTACATTAGGAGTCTTTCTTACTGCCGCTTTTGTAGGAATCTTTGCCCATTTTGCTCTGGGTTTTACCCTGCTCGAAGGGATGTTATTGGGCTCCATCATTTCTTCAACAGATTACGCTTCCGTGTTTTCTATCCTGCGCTCGCAGCAGTCCGACCTGAAGAACAACCTGGCGCCGATGCTCGAATTGGAAAGCGGGTCCAACGACCCGGCAGCCTATATGTTTACTGTCATCTTTCTCGGTCTGTTAACCGGTGAGAGTCAGAATATCGGGTTACTGCTGTTGACCCAGATTGTCGTCGGGACACTCTTCGGAGTTTTTGTGGGTAAGCTGGCGGTATGGCTTATAAACAATATAAATCTTGATATCGACGGTCTTTACCCGATTATGGTCATCGGGATGGCCTTATTGACTTATTCCGGGGCCAGCATGCTTGGAGGGAACGGGTTTTTGGCCGGCTATATTACCGGAATTATCATGGGGAACAGCAGGCTGGTAAAAAAGGTTAGCCTGGTTCGATACTTTGACGGACTGTCCTGGTTGATGCAGATCCTGCTGTTCACGACCCTGGGATTGCTGGTCTTTCCCTCTCAGCTGTTGGGCGTAATTATCGCTGGTGTTCTGGTTGCCGTATTCCTGATTTTTGTCGCCCGCCCGTTAGTCATATTCCTGGTACTGAGCATCTTTAAGCGACCGTTTAAAGAACAACTGCTGGTATCATGGGTAGGATTTCGCGGTGCAGCCTCCATCGTTTTTGCTACCTATCCTTTGACGGTTGGGCTGCCCGTAGCTGAACAGATCTTCAATATAGTTTTCTTCGTGGCTCTGGTATCGGTTTTATTGCAGGGAACCCTCTTTATACCGATTGCGAGAAAACTTGATCTGGTGGAACCGGAAAGAACCGTATTCCGAACCTTTACCGATTACTCGGGTGATATATATGCTGAACTGCTGGAGGTGGCGATCCCCGAAGGCAGTCCTTTGGCCGGGAAAGCCATCATGGATCTTGATATATCCCCGGATGTTTTGATTATGATGATTAAACGGGAGGGAAAGATGATTACGCCCCGGGGGAAAACCATACTTCGGGCGGGGGATATCCTTATGATGGCCGGAGAACACGATGTGCTGCTGGAAATAGATGCCCGGGCCCGGAGTCCGCAGGATAACACCCTGACCAATCCGGCGTAAGGCGTAAACTGAGTTGGGGATTGTTTCCCGGCGAGCACAATTGGCCGCGGGAAGTGGTATATTGTAATAGGGCGCAAACGAACCGGCGTCGGCGGCATAGATACGGCCCGGTTTCAATATAATTCAGGTATAGCCTGTGGGTTGTTCCGGAGACAATAGATCCAGGAGGAAGAGCCCACATGAAGATATATTATATCTGCGAGAGCTGCCAGGAGCTTTTTTACGAAGGCAAACTGGGCGATGAAGAAGGCATTCTTACGGTTGATGCTCTGTGTCCGGATTGCACGGAGGAGTTATATCCTTCTGGAGAAATGAGATTCACCAATCATTTTTATTCATAATAAAGAGTATCGGATGGTGTAACCGGTGGAGGTCCTTACATCAGGACGTCCACCCTTTGTCGTTGGAGGAGGGTCGGCCGTGTCGGTGGTTCAACAGGTCGCCGAGACACTGCAGCAGGGCAACAACTGCCTTTTAAGCGGATTGGATGGTTCGTGCAAAACCTATGTAATATCGAAGCTTGTGCAGAGCCTGGGTCAAAAGCTTGTTTTCATGACCGGCGAAATTGAACAGGCTTATGATGCCGCCCGTTCCCTGCGCGGTATCCTGGGCAACGATGCCGTCAAGGTCCTGCCCCCCAATAACTATATTGCCCGCGAGTCGGAGGCTCATTCTCACGATAACCTGGAACGGATGACATTTTTCAGTGAGATACTGGAGCACCCCCGAAGGACTGAGGTCCTGGTCATGTCGGCCCCGTCACTGCTCTTCGAGACGATTGATCCCGATCTCTACCAGGCATCGGCCATCAAGCTCACCGTAGGCGATGCCGTCGATGTGAAGGGACTGCTTGCCCGTTTGGTTGACAGCGGGTATAGACGGCAGGCCCTGGTCGAAGGGCCGGGGCAGTTCTCAGTCCGGGGCGGGATCATTGACGTTTTTCCGGTCAGAATGAGTGAGCCGGTACGGGTGGAGCTGTTTGGGGATGAGATTGATTCCCTGCGCCGTTTTGCGCCTGAAACTCAGCTGTCTACGGGGAAGCTGAAAAGCGTCAACATCTGGCCGGTTCGGGAGGTTTCAGGAGAAGGGGGAAGGGTATGGCAATACCTGGCGGATGATTGGCCCCTTTGGATTGATGACCTCGCACAGTTTAAGGAGTCATGGCATAACCACCTGCGCCGTTACCGCAACTTCCTGCGCCAGACGCGCAGCAAGACGGGACTGGAGCGGTTTAAAGTCTTCGAGTGGGATGAGTTTGAATGCGAACTGCGGCGGCGTCCGGCGGTTTACCATTCCTTCTTTGCCAGGAGCCTTCCTGTTGAAATCCCGGTGCATCTGCGGCAGCACATCGCCCAGCATGAGTGTGAGCCCCTCTGGGTAAAGCCCCAGCAACTGTCAAAAAGCATCAAGGAGTGGCGGTCCCGGGGATGGAAGGTAATCCTGGCGATACCGGAAAAGAAGGTCCAGGATCATATCAGGCGGGAATTGGAAGAGAACATGGTAGTCGGCGGTTACGAGTTTGTGCGGTGGCGTCTGGAACAGGGGTTCGTCAGCTCAACCCTGGGAGAGGTCCTGGTGACGGAAAAGGAATTGGGGCGCAAGAGGAGCGGCCGTTATCACAAGGCCGCCAAGAGCCCGGGAATAGGTTTGGCCGAGCTGGCCATTGGCGATTATGTAGTGCACGAGCACCATGGGATCGGGATTTTTCAGGGGGTTTCCCAGCAGGAGATCGATGGCATAAAGAAGGAGTACCTGACTATACAATATGCCGGTACCGACCGGCTCTACCTGCCCATCGACAAACTCGGTCTGCTTACGAAATACAAAGGAGGCGGTGAGCCGCGGCTCAACCGGTTGGGGGGCAGCGAATGGGAGCGTACCAAGAAAAGGGTTCAATCTTCGATCCAGGAAATGGCCCGGGAACTGCTGGAACTCTACAGCGCCCGGGAAAAGATAAGGGGTTTCGCATTCACGCCGGATAACCCCTGGCAGAAGGAATTTGACGAGGGGTTTGAATTCGAGGAGACACCCGATCAAGCCCGGGCAATCCGAGAGGTCTTTTCCGACATGGAAAAACCTCGCCCTATGGACCGACTGGTGTGCGGGGATGTTGGCTATGGGAAGACCGAAGTGGCGATGCGGGCAGCTTTCAAAGCCATTATGGACCGCAAGCAGGTGGCGGTACTGGTTCCCACCACCATACTGGCCGAGCAGCACTACCGCACCTTCACCAAAAGGTTTGCGCCCTACCCGGCGGTTATTGAGAACCTGAGCCGCTTTCGCACCGTGTCGCAGCAGAAAAGGGTCATTGAGGACCTGCGCCGCGGGGTGGTTGATATTGTAATCGGCACCCACCGCTTGCTCTCCCGTGATGTTCAGTTTAAGGACCTGGGGCTCCTGATCATAGATGAGGAACACCGCTTTGGCGTGCGGCAGAAGGAGAGGATCAAGACCCTGGCCCGGACGGTGGATGTCATAAGCCTGACGGCTACACCCATTCCCCGGACCCTGCACATGGCTCTGACGGGACTGCGTGACCTCTCGGTCATCGAAACCCCGCCCCCGGACAGGTACCCCATCAACACCTATGTCATGGAGTACAACCCGGAACTGGTGAGGGAAGCAATACTTGCGGAGGTGGAAAGAGGAGGCCAGGTCTTCTATCTCCACAACCGCATCA
>JAKOVY010000129.1 GCA_029781825.1 Bacillota bacterium
ACGGTTTAAGCGCACTTCAAGCTCCTGCCCCCGGTCGGGATCGTATTCAACAGTAAAACTCAGGGGTTGCCAGCTTTCCGGGTCCAGAAACGTTTCCCGGAAGAAGTAAACTATTTCACCTCTGGCAGGTCTTTTGCGGTATTTGTGGTGGAAGTGCAATCTCAACTGTAGCTGGTCAACGTGCTCCGGCTTCGGCAGGCCATAATACTTGGCACCTACCGAAACACTTTTGACTTCAACGTCCAGGTTCAGGCCCGGGACCCAGATGTCCGGGTGGGCCACAATACCGTAAGGTGTGCGGAGTTCAAACTGTCTGTAAACTCTGCCCGGATACATCTTGCTCCAGAAATCCGCCAGGCTGCGGTCCAACAGGTTGCCCAGAAAGGCAATACCTTCTAGTTCCCGCATGGCTTCCTCGTTTGCAGGATAACCCAGGGCTGCATATACCTGTTTCCGGGCGCACGAGGAAATTGCAGAAGGTCTAATATGTGTGGGATCGAAACGCTCTTGGCTTTCCTCCATTTTCCGTAAAATCAAATCAGAACTGGCTAATGCCATGTTAATCATCCTTTCGTTTTTATTGGCGGGGGGCCAGGAACTTGCACCCCCGCCTACTGCAGAGAGAGCAGTTGCAAACCTTGCCGCCCCGCCGCCGAAGCCGGTGTCAGGCGTCCCTGGTCCCGGCCACCCGAAGGTCTGGCTCTCCCGTCGCGGGCGGGGCAGCAGTTGTTTTTGCATTTCGCTTATGCTATACTGGGATCGGGATGTTTTTTCTCGGCGGCCATTTCGGTCGCTATCTTTTTTGTCCACCGCCGGAATAACGGCTCGCACTTCCGGCAGATAGCCCCCTTCGCCAGCTGGCCGCAAAGTTCGCAACGCTGCATGTAGATCATTTCCGCAGTCCGCCGCTGCTTCTGCGCCGCCAGCCAGGCCCTAAAATCGCGGTTCTTGCCGATGAAGCTTGCTATTACTTTTACTTTCATCTGCTCCCCTCCCCTCCTTTCTGTAATATGGGTTTTCAAACGTGCCCTCGCAGCAAAGACACACCAGGACTTTTTCGTCCTGTCGATCCCATGCACTGTACATTAACTTGCCACAGTACGGGCATGTCCAGCTGACCATTACGCTGCCATCTCCTTTTTCAGTGCCGGTTTATAGTCCTCCTATTTACTAGCCGCCTGCTAATCATCATAAAACCTTGTCCAATCGAATCCGAGGACGGCGGCTATTTTTTTGGCTACCTCAACAGAGGGCCGACGTTCGCCGAGTTCAATCTTGCTAATCATTGTTACATCAACACCAGCCATTTTGGCTATTTCTGACTGGGTTAAATTCTTTTCTGTTCGTATGTTTTTAAGCCATGTCCGCAATGTTGTCGCCTCCATATCTGACATTATGTCTAT
>JAKOVY010000133.1 GCA_029781825.1 Bacillota bacterium
TATTTCCGTACCACGGACGTAACCGGGGTAATCAGGCTGCCGGAAGGCGTAGAGATGGTAATGCCCGGTGACAACATCCAGATGTCGATCGAACTGATAACACCGATAGCCATAGAAGAGGGCTTGAGGTTTGCGATCCGTGAAGGCGGAAGGACCGTAGGCGCCGGGGTTGTTACCAGCATCATCGAATAAACCCAAGGAAAGCCGCACAAATCAATTTGTGTAGAACCGGGACAGGGTTTGTCAAACCCTGTCCTTGATATTGACACACCGGATTTGATTGTGATAGATTAAATGTTGCGATTGTTTTACAGGAGGTGCCGAAATGCGGGTCACCGTTAGTATGTCCTGCACCCAGTGCAAGCAGAGAAACTATATGACCACCAAGGACAAGAAGAAACATCCAGAGAAGCTGGAACTCAGGAAATATTGCCGTTTCTGCAATCAGCATACGCTTCACAGGGAAGGCAAGTAACCGGTAAGGTTGTGAAATTAAAGTGGCCATTAATGAAAAGAAGAATATCAATAGGGGAAACGTGAAAGATACTCCTAAGAATACTCCCAAAACCACACCCAAGAAGAAAGCCGAGGAATCAAAGGCTGCTGATTTGTGGGCAAGAGTTCGGGATTATCTAATTGGTGTATATAACGAATTAAAGAAAGTCTACTGGCCCGATCGTCGGACATTGGTAGCTTATACTGCAGTTGTTCTGGTCGCGGTAGCTATTGTCAGCGGTCTGTTATGGATTTTCGATAACGCCATCAGTTTCCTGTTAAACTTGTTGTTTAAGGCAGTTGGATAGGTGGTGTTATACTATTCAGGATGGAGATTTCTTGAAACTGGATTTTGAAGAAACCGAATACGAGGGTGCTGAGACCTCATCTCCTGAACGCAAGTGGTATGTGGTGCACACCTATTCCGGTTATGAAAACAAGGTCAAGGCGAACCTGGAAAAACGCGTGGAATCGATGAACATGGAGCATCAGATATTCAATGTGATCATTCCGGAGGAGGATGAGATTGAATACAAGGGTGGTCAGAGAAAGGTCACCAAACGCCGCATTTTTCCGGGTTATGTTATGGTGGATATGATTTTAACCGACGACTCATGGATGACGGTGAGGCACACTCCGGGAGTAATCGGTTTTGTTGGCAGCGGTACCAAACCCATTCCCCTGCAAAAGCAGGAAGTGGATAAGATCTTGCGCCACATGGGGTTAATTGGCGGCAAGCCCAAGATAGATGTTCAGGTGGGTCAGCATGTGCGAGTTAAGAGCGGTCCCTTCGAAAACTTCGAAGGGGTGGTTAAGGAAGTGCTGGCTGAACGCGGCAAGATCAGGGTTAACATATCAATGTTTGGTCGAGAAACTCCCATCGAACTGGAATACGAGCAGATAGAGAAAATCTAAGAGGAGGTGCACTGGATGGCAAAGAAGGTAGTAGGATTGGTCAAGCTGCAGATACCCGCAGGAAAAGCCACTCCGGCTCCCCCGGTTGGACCGGCATTGGGACAGTACGGAGTTAATATAATGGCGTTTTGTAAGGACTACAATTCAAGAACAGCCAATCAAGCCGGCTACATAGTACCGGTGGAAATCACGGTCTTTGAAGACCGGTCCTTTACGTTTGTGCTGAAGACCCCTCCGGCATCGGATCTTTTAAAGAAGGCGGCGGGAATTGAGAAAGGTTCCGGAACGCCCAACAAGGTCAAAAGCGGCACCATCAGCCGCGCCAAGGTAAGAGAGATCGCCGAGATGAAGATGCAGGATCTCAACGTCTATGATATCGAGGCGGCTATTAAAATGATTGAAGGAACAGCCCGCAGCATGGGCATAGAGATTACAGGGTAAGCTTAGGATTCCATGGTGGGAGGATTTGGTCCGCAAATACCACAGGAGGTAAGATTATGAAGAGAGGAAAGAAATACAAGGAAGCATTAAGTCAGATCGACAAGGATAGGATGTATGAGCCTCGGGAGGCTCTGCAAAAGGTTAAGGAACTGTCCAAGGCAAAATTTGATGAGACCGTTGAGGTTCACGTCAAGCTGGGGGTTGACCCCCGTCATGCAGATCAACAGGTAAGGGGTACGGTGAGCCTGCCCCACGGTACCGGGAAAACCCGACGGGTACTGGTTTTTGCCAAAGGCGAAAAAGCCAAGGAAGCCGAGCAGGCCGGTGCCGATGTGGTTGGCGCCGAAGAACTGCAGGAAAAGATTCAAGGGGGATGGCTGGATTTTGATGTAGCCGTGGCCACCCCGGATATGATGTCGGTAGTCGGCAGGCTGGGTAAAATCCTGGGACCCCGCGGTTTAATGCCCAACCCGAAATCAGGCACCGTTACCTTTGATATAGCGCGTACAATAAAAGAACTCAAAGCCGGTCGTATTGAATTCCGAGTTGACAAGACTTCCATTGTTCATGCGCCCCTTGGGAAGGTATCCTTCTCCCTGGACGCCCTGGAAGAGAATTTTAATACCTTTACCGACGCCCTGATCAGGGCCAAACCGGCTGCTGCCAAAGGGCAGTATATGAGATCGATCAGCGTATGTTCCACTATGGGACCCGGTATCCGGGTAAACCCGATAGTTGTTATGCAAAGGGGCAAATAAGAGTTTAAACTGAATTAAATAAACCGGAATCAAATAGTGAAAGTTAGCTGCAGACAGCGGGAGGCACTGCCTTAATAACCCGCCGAGGTTAACGCTCAGGTTGTATGACAGCATGGCAACCTCTGTGCTATACCTTGGCGCAGAGGTTTTTAGTTTGTGTAAGGGAGGTGAATAATTAACAGTGTCAAACCTTGAAGCCAAAAAGCAAGTGGTTCAGGATATCCAGGAACGGTTGCAGAACGCCAACCTGGTCGTTTTCACCGATTACCGGGGCATGACTGTCGGAGAGATGAACGCGCTGCGCGCCAAGTTCAAGGCTGCAGGAGCCGATTACAAGGTGGTCAAGAATACCCTGACACGAATCGCCCTGAAGAATGTCGGATTGGATGAGCTTCTTCCTTATATAGAGGGCCCCAATGCCGTGCTGTTCAGCAGCAGTGACCCGGTGGAGAGCGCGAAGATACTTTTTGACTTTGCCCGGACCAACAAGAATTTGGAGGTAAAGGTTGGTTATTTGCAGGGCAAAGTAATCGAAACTGAACAGATCAGGAATTTATCGACCCTGCCGCCAAGAGAGGTGCTGGTTGCTCAGGTTCTGGGAGGGCTGCAGGCACCGCTGTATGGCTTGGCCTACGTACTCAAAGCCAATCTCTCAGGCTTGGTCAGGGCTCTGGATGCCATACGCGAACAAAAGGAAGCATCATAAGAATTGAAATCAACGGGAGGTAAAAAGAATGAGTAAAGTGCAGGAAATAATTGAACTGGTTAAAGGTTTGACCGTATTGGAACTGGCGGAACTGGTTAAGGCTTTGGAAGAGGAGTTTGGTGTAAGCGCAGCTGCTCCGGTAGCAGTAGCAGCGGCACCGGCGGCCGGACCTGCTCCTGCGGAGCCGGTTGAAGAGCAGACCGAATTTGATGTAATACTTACTGCGGTTGGGGATAAGAAGGTCAACGTCATCAAGGCGGTCAGAGAGATAACCGCTCTCGGACTCAAGGAAGCCAAGGATCTGGTCGATTCCGCACCCGCACCGATCAAGGAAAAGATCAGCAAGCAGGAAGCCGAAGAGATCAAGGCCAAGCTGGAAGAAGCCGGAGGAACCGTCCAGATCAAATAAGGATAATGAGGAAATGTCAGCAAAAAAACACGCTTGCAGAAGCGTGTTTTTTTATCCCGGTGAGAGAACCCGTTTTCCCTTAACCGGTTGGATCGGGTGTTTCTCGGTTTGCCCGCTAGGCGACGGGGCTTGCGGATAAATTTTTACCCGCCGGGGGTCGTACCGAAATCGGCATTGCCGGTTCGCTGTTTGCTTTCCAGGAAAACGGTTATAATTGAAATATGCTATCTATTTTCCAGGGGGAGAAGTTTCCGTCAGTTGCAGGAAAAATTTCTCCCCATGCCGAGGTATCAGGCTATACATGACATTATCGCTGTTTATTTTTAATATCCGGAAAGCACAAGTTGATTGTATAATGTCATTGGGTGGGTACTCTCCCTTCAGGTTTGGTTTTTCGCCACAACCATAATACCTTAGGGATGCCCACCCTTTTCAATGTTCTTTTTAACCGAATAAAGTGCTGTGAACGAAACTCTGGTCGTTCTACGAAAATTTCGCACAGTTTCCTTGACTGCCTTAAAGTGCTATGATAAAATCAATAATTGCGATTTATATAAATGCCGAAGGGGTATGAAACCGGGAATAACGCTAATCGGGGAATAAAAAGCGAGGTAGACTTAAGACCTTGCTTTTCACTCTTTTGCGATTACGAAAAGGGGTGAGACAAACTTAATGGCTCGTGTCATTAAATGCGGGAAGCGGGAAAGGATCAGCTATGCCAGAACCACTGAGGTTATAGATCTGCCTGATCTCATCGAAGTACAAACCAATTCCTATGAGTGGTTCCTGAAAGAGGGCCTGCGTGAGGCCTTGGAGGAAGTTTTTCCTATCGAAGATTACACCGGCAAGCTTCAACTCGATTTCGTTAGCTACCAACTCGGTCAACCCAAATATGATGTTCAGGAGTGTAAGGAACGTGATGCCAGTTACCAGGCTCCTCTTAAGCTGAAGGTCCGGTTGACGGATAAGGAAACCGGGGAGCTGAGGGAATCCGATGTATATATGGGCGATCTGCCTATAATGACGGAAAAGGGAACCTTTATCATCAACGGAGCCGAAAGGGTCGTGGTCAGCCAGCTGGTCAAGTCTCCGGGGGTTTATTTCAACGAACGCGTGGATCTGACCGGGAATATCCTCTACGGCGCCACCATCATTCCCAATCGCGGCGCCTGGTTTGAATTGGAAATGGACGCCTTCGGAGCCGTCTATACCCGTATAGACAAGACGCGGAAGATCCCGGTAACCGTATTGTTGAGGTGCCTGGGATACGAAACTAACGATGATATTCTGCGTCTCTACGACAACGATGCGACCATTGCCCGTACTCTGGAAAAAGATACCTCTACCAACCGTGAAGAGGCCCTGATTGAGTTTCACCGGCGCCTGCGGCCGGGGGAAATGGCTACCGTCGAAGGAGCCGATCAGCTGCTTTACAACCTGTTTTTCGATCCCCGCCGTTATGACCTGGCGGCCGTGGGTCGTTACAAGCTGAACAAGAAACTGGAACTGAACATTCCTGACGATAAACGCCATCTGACTGTGGAAGATATAACCGCCACCGTGGGTTATCTCCTCAAGCTGGTGAAGGGCGAAGGAAAGGTTGACATTATAGACCATCTTGGTAACCGGAGATTGCGGTCGGTGGGAGAGCTCCTGCAAAACCAGTTCCGAACCGGCCTGGTTCGGATGGAACGAGTCGTGAAGGAGAGAATGAGTATTCACGACGTCGAAAACCTCACCCCCCAGGTACTGATCAACATACGACCTATTACCGCTGTAGTTAAGGAGTTCTTCGGGAGTTCACAGCTTTCCCAGTTCATGGATCAGACCAATCCGCTGGCGGAACTCACCCACAAGCGGCGCCTGTCGGCTTTGGGACCGGGAGGATTGACCAGGGAAAGAGCCGGTTTCCAGGTGCGCGACGTTCATCACTCTCACTATGGCCGGGTGTGTCCGATTGAGACCCCTGAAGGTCCCAATATCGGGCTGATCGGTTCACTCAGCACCTATGCGCGGGTTAACCGGTTCGGCTTTATTGAGACCCCTTACCGCAAAGTAGATAAGGAAGCCAAAAGGGTGACGAATGAGATCGTTTACCTCTCTGCCGATGAGGAAGAGGATTATATAATCGCCCAGGCCAACGCCCCGGTTGATGAGAACGGGTATTTCACCCAGGATAGGGTCAACGTCCATAAGGGCTCGGAGTACTTTGAAACCACCGTGGACCGGGTCGATTTTATGGATGTTTCTCCCAAGCAGGTATTCAGTGTTGCTACAGCCCTGATACCATTCCTGGAACACGACGATGCCAACCGAGCATTGATGGGGGCCAACATGCAGCGCCAGGCGGTTCCCCTTATTAAAGCTGAGGCGCCTCTGGTTGGAACCGGCCTGGAATACAAAGCTGCCAAGGATTCGGGAGCAGTTGTTTTGGCCCGCAAACCGGGGGTAGTCAAAAAGGTCAGCGCCAACCAGATCATAGTCCGCAATGATGACGGAACCCAGGAAACTTACAACCTCCTGAAGTTTGCGCGTTCCAACCACGGCACTTCCATAAACCAACGGCCGATAGTCGCTGAAGGACAGCGAGTGGAGGCCGGAGAGGTTATCGCTGATGGGCCTTCAACCGATCAAGGGGAGCTGGCGTTGGGCCGCAATGTGCTGGTGGCCTTCATGCCCTGGGAAGGGTACAACTATGAGGACGCCATCCTGATTTCCGAAAAACTGGTGATGGAGGATGTGTTTACGTCCATCCATATTGAGGAATATGAGTGCGAAGCCCGCGATACCAAATTGGGGCCCGAGGAGATAACCAGGGATATCCCCAATGTTTCCGAGGATATGCTGAAAAACCTTGATGAGCGCGGGGTCATAAGGATCGGGGCCGATGTCAGGGCCGATGATATCCTGGTGGGCAAGGTTACCCCCAAGGGTGAGACCGAACTCACCCCCGAGGAGCGCCTCTTACGAGCCATCTTCGGGGAAAAGGCCCGGGAAGTTAGAGATTCCTCTTTACGGGTTCCCCACGGAGAATCCGGTAAGATCGTAGATGTTAAGGTGTTTTCCCGTGAGAACGGCGATGAACTGCCGCCCGGGGTAAGCCAACTGGTCCGGGTATATGTGGCTCAAAAAAGGAAGATTTCCGAAGGGGACAAAATGGCGGGACGCCACGGCAACAAGGGCGTAATTTCTCGGATTATACCCGTGGAGGATATGCCCTTCCTGCCCGACGGTACCCCGGTGGAGATTGTGTTGAACCCGCTCGGCGTTCCTTCCCGGATGAATATCGGTCAGGTTCTGGAGTGCCACCTGGGATGGGCGGCCAAAGCTCTAGGTTTTCATGTGGCCAGCCCGGTATTTGACGGTGCCCGGGAGGAGGATATATTTGAGTTACTGCGCCAGGCCGGGTTGAACGAGGATGGCAAGATCGAGCTGAGGGATGGGAGAACGGGACACAAATTTGATAACCCGGTTACTGTCGGATATGTATATATGCTGAAACTGGCACATCTGGTTGATGATAAGATACACGCCCGCTCCATTGGACCGTATTCACTGGTTACCCAACAGCCTCTGGGAGGTAAGGCGCAGTTTGGCGGGCAGAGGTTTGGCGAAATGGAGGTTTGGGCTCTGGAAGCCTACGGAGCGTCCTATACGCTCCAGGAGATCCTGACGGTCAAATCCGACGATGTGGTAGGCAGGTTGAAAACTTACGAATCAATAGTCAAAGGAGAAAACATTCCCGAGCCCGGTGTTCCTGAATCATTCAAGGTATTGATCAAGGAACTGCAGAGCCTTTGCCTGGATGTGCGCATTCTTTCCGAAGACGATCACGAAATAGCCATAAAAGACGTCGATGAGGAACTGAGTGAGACCGATAAGGTGCGTGATCTTGGCTTGGATATTCCCTTGCCGCCAAGAAATCCGCGTGCAGCCAGTGCCAAGAAGAGCACAGACGATGCGGAGGAGGATGATGATTATGACGAAGAAGACGAAAAGCTTTTCTCCGAAGAGGACCTGGGCGAAGATGAGGCCGGCGAACTGATCAATATGGAAATGGAGGACGAATTCTAAGGACCGCTTAACTCACTAGAGAAGGGAGAGTTTAAGCTTGTTAGATGTAAACAATTTTGAACGCATCAGGATATCTCTGGCAAGCCCCGAAAAGATCAGATCCTGGAGTAGTGGGGAGGTAAAAAAACCCGAGACGATTAACTACAGGACCCTGAGACCGGAAAAGGAAGGTTTGTTCTGTGAAAAAATATTCGGTCCGGTAAAAGACTGGGAGTGTCATTGCGGTAAATATAAACGGGTGCGTCACAAGGGTATAGTGTGTGACCGGTGTGGAGTTGAAGTAACCACCTCCAAAGTGAGGCGGGAACGTTTGGGACATATTGAGCTGGCAGCCCCCGTATCACATATCTGGTATTTAAAAGGAATCCCCAGCCGCATGGGGCTGCTCTTGGATATATCCCCGAAGGTTTTGGAGAAGGTCATATACTTTGTTAACTATATTGTTCTGGATCCCGGCGACACACCGCTTCTCAAGAAACAACTGTTAACCGAGCGTGAATACCGCGACTATCGCGAGAAATATGAGAACAAGTTTAAAGTGGGGATCGGAGCTGAGGCCGTAAAAGAACTGCTGGCGGAGGTTGATCTGGAAGAGCAGTCCTTGAGGCTGAAGGAAGAGATCGCCAGCACCACCGGCCAGCGCCGCAGCCGCGCCATCAAGCGGCTGGAGGTGGTAGAGGCCTTCCGCCTCTCCGGCAACGATCCTACATGGATGATCCTTGATGTTCTGCCGGTTATTCCACCGGAATTGCGTCCGATGGTGCAGTTGGACGGTGGTCGTTTTGCCACCTCTGACCTAAACGATCTCTATCGCAGGGTTATCAACCGCAACAACCGGCTCAAGCGGCTCCTGGACCTGGGTGCGCCCGATATTATCGTGCGCAATGAGAAGAGGATGCTGCAGGAAGCCGTTGATGCCCTGATTGATAACGGCCGTCGCGGCCGCGCTGTAACCGGTCCCGGGAACCGTCCCTTGAAGAGCCTCAGCGATATGCTGAAAGGCAAACAGGGGAGATTCCGCCAGAACCTGTTGGGCAAACGCGTTGACTATTCGGGCCGGTCGGTTATAGTCGTGGGTCCCAATTTGAAGATGCACCAGTGCGGTTTGCCCAAGGAGATGGCCCTGGAGCTGTTCAAGCCCTTCGTTATGAAAAAGCTGGTTGATCGCAATATCGCCTCCAACATTAAGTCTGCCAAAAAGATGATGGAAAGAGGCAAAGACGAGGTCTGGGATATACTGGAGAATGTTATTCAGGAACACCCGGTCCTGCTGAACCGGGCCCCCACGCTCCACCGCCTTGGAATTCAGGCATTTGAACCGGTGCTGGTAGAGGGTAGGGCCCTGCAGATCCACCCCCTGGTATGTACTGCGTACAACGCCGACTTTGACGGTGACCAGATGGCGGTGCATGTTCCTCTTTCGGCCGAGGCCCAGGCGGAGGCTCGCCTGCTGATGCTGTCAACCGGCAACATCCTCAACCCTAAAGACGGACGGCCGGTGGTAACTCCTACTCAGGATATGGTTATTGGGTGTTATTACCTCACCCTGATGAAGAATGGCGAGAAAGGCGAGAACCGGGCGTTTTCCTCACCGGAGGAAGCCCGGATGGCTCTGGAGAATGAGGACATTTCACTGCATGCCAAGATAAAGGTAAAACTCAACAACCAGATCATAGAAACCACCGTGGGGCGGTTGATATTTAATGAGGCTCTGCCCAGCGATTTTCCATTCTACAATCAGGTTATCAGCAAAAAGGAACTGGGCGAGATCGTTTACAAGTGTTATCAGGAATACGGAAACAAGGCTACGGCTGAGACCCTGGATGCCATAAAGAGTCTTGGATTCTACTATGCGACCAAGGGAGGAATAACCGTCGGGTTGACCGATTTTGAGACTCCGCCTGCGAAATACGAAATCCTCAAGGAAGCCGATGCGAAGGTTGACGAAATTGAAAAAGACTACCAGATGGGACTGATAACCGAGGATGAGCGCCACAGCCAGGTGGTTGATACCTGGAACGAGGCTACCGAGAAGGTAACCGAGGAATTGAAGAAGTGCCTGGATGAGTACAACCCCGTTTATATGATGGCCATCTCCGGTGCGCGCGGAAACTTCCAGCAGATACGTCAGTTGGCGGGGATGCGGGGACTGATGGCCGATCCCCAGGGTAGAATCCTGGACCTGCCGATTAAGGCCAATTTCCGCGAAGGCCTGACCGTTCTGGAATACTTTATATCCACTCACGGAGCCCGGAAAGGTCTGGCCGATACCGCTCTGAGAACTGCCGACTCAGGATATCTGACCCGGAGGCTGGTGGATGTCTCCCAGGATGTTATTGTCCGTGAAGCGGACTGCGGCACCCATGAAGGGATTGTGGTGGACGAGATCCGCGAAGGCGGAGAGGTTATTGAGCGCCTCGAAGAAAGGATTATCGGACGCTTTGCCGTTGGCGACATTATTAACCCGGAAACCGGGGAAGTAATTGTAGCCGATGATCATGAGATTGATGAAAAAGCGGCTGAAAAGATTGTCAGCCTGGGAATAGATAAAGTAAGAATAAGATCGGTGCTTACCTGCAAAGCAAGGCACGGGGTCTGCCAGAAGTGCTATGGGCGCAACATGGCGACCAGCTACCTGGTGGAGATCGGAGAAGCCGTGGGAACCATCGCCGCCCAGTCCATCGGCGAACCCGGTACCCAGTTGACCATGCGCACCTTCCATACCGGCGGTGTGGCCGGTGATGATATCACCCGCGGTCTGCCCCGGGTAGAAGAGCTCTTTGAAGCGCGCAAACCCAAGGGGCAGGCAGTGGTGACCGAGCGACGGGGGTATGTCAAAATCGGTGACAACAAAGGCCGTCGTGAAGCCCAGATCCTCGACGAGAACGGTGAGGTTCTCGAGAGCTATATCATTCACTATGGTTCCCGGCTCAAAGTACGGGACGGGGACTTTGTGGAAGTCGGCGACGAACTGACCGAGGGACCCCTCAACCCGCATGATATCCTTAGGACCAAGGGGATGAGAGCTGTTCAAATTTATCTCCTGCGTGAGGTGCAGAAGGTATACCGCCTGCAGGGAGTAGATATCAGCGACAAGCATATTGAGATAATGATCAGGCAGATGCTGAAGAAGGTCAAGATTGAGGAAGGCGGGGATACGGCGCTTCTGCCCGGCTCCTATGCCGATATCGCCGACTTTGAGGAAGAAAACTCCAAGATATTTGAGCGGGGGCATGGACTGCCGGCGGTGGCTCAGCCGCTGCTTTTAGGAATAACCAAGGCGTCACTGAATACCCAATCCTTCCTGTCGGCAGCCTCCTTCCAGGAGACTACCAAAGTCCTGACGGAAGCCGCCATCAAAGGCAAGGTGGACGACCTGATCGGACTGAAAGAGAATGTCATTATCGGGAAGCTGATTCCAGCCGGAACCGGGTTTTCCCGCTACAAAAACCTGACGGTTGAAGAAGCGGTGGATACCAATTGACTATAGGAATTGCCTGATGCTAAAATATTTAAGTGCGCGTAAAGTGGCACGTTTTGGTTGGATATAGTCGTGCTTGACAGATAACAGAAGGAGGTCAGCAAACGTGCACAGTTTGCGGCATCATGCGCACAAGGCGGTGGGATCCAGGCAGGTGAAAAAAGCGATCCTGAAAGGAACAGCAGAAAGGGTCTACATCGCACAGGATGCTGAAAAACACGTAACCAAACCATTAATAGAATTGTGTCAGGAGCGAAACATTGAGATTCAGTATGTCGACAGCATGGCAGAATTGGGCAAAGCCTGTGGTATCGCGGTAGGCTCAGCCGCGGTGGCTTTGCTTACTGAACAGGGGAAGGAGGTGCAGAGTTAGTGCCCACAATAAATCAACTGGTCAGACAGTCGCGCAAGGATGTAAAGAAGAAATCGAATTCACCCGCGTTGGAGAACTGCCCGCAGCGCCGGGGAGTATGCACCAGGGTGTTTACCACCACTCCCAAAAAGCCGAATTCAGCTTTGAGAAAAGTAGCCAGGGTCAGATTGACCAACGGCATTGAAGTGACTGCCTACATCCCGGGCATCGGACACAACCTACAGGAGCACTCGGTGGTGTTGATCAGAGGAGGAAGGGTCAAGGATCTGCCCGGGGTTAGATACCATATTGTCAGAGGAACGCTGGACGCATCCGGCGTACAAAACCGCAATCGCGGCCGCTCCAAATACGGTACCAAACGGCCGAAAAAGCGTTAATAAACCCCGCTATTATGGAAATAAACATTTGCTCTTGTCGGTCACATAATTGGCAAAATATCATGTGACCAGTTTTTGCGAAGGGAGGAAGCAATTTGCCGAGAAAAGGCCCTGTGCCTAAACGTGATGTACTTGCAGATCCCGTATACCATAGCAAAACCGTAAC
The DNA here is from genome assembly GCA_029781825.1 of Bacillota bacterium. GTDB lineage: Bacteria > Bacillota > Syntrophomonadia > Syntrophomonadales > DTU052 > DTU052. Next base: position 12,196 of record JAKOVY010000133.1, read on the forward strand.
CAAGCTGATAAATCAGGTTATGTGGGACGGCAAAAAAAGCCTGTCCGAGCGCATATGCTATGGGGCATTAGAGATAATAGGCAAGAAGACCGGGAAGGACCCGCTCGAAGTCTTCGAAGAAGCCTTGAAAAACATCATGCCGGTTCTGGAGGTAAGACCGCGCAGGGTTGGAGGAGCCAACTACCAGGTTCCGGTTGAGGTCCGCCCTGACCGCCGCCAAACCTTGGCCTTAAGATGGCTGGTCAGCTATGCCCGCAAGCGCGGGGAAAAGACCATGGAACAGAGACTGGCCGCCGAAATCCTGGATGCCTACAACAGCACCGGCGGAGCCTTTAAGAAAAAGGAAGACACGCACAAGATGGCGGAAGCCAACAAGGCATTTGCCCACTATCGCTGGTAACAGAGTTCCGGTCGCCTGCAGGGAGTGTTAGGAGATATGGCAGAGATTTTTCCACTTGAAAATACGAGAAATATAGGAATAATGGCTCATATCGATGCGGGCAAGACCACAACAACGGAGAGAATTCTTTTCTATACCGGCAGAGTACACAGGATGGGCGAAGTCGATAAAGGCACGGCTACCATGGACTGGATGGCGCAGGAACAGGAACGGGGAATTACAATAACCTCTGCTTCCACCACCTGTATGTGGAAAGGGCATCGTATAAACATTATCGATACGCCCGGGCACGTGGACTTCACAGTTGAGGTAGAGAGAGCCTTACGAGTGTTGGACGGAGCCATTGCCATTTTCTGCGGGGTGGCCGGGGTGCAGCCCCAGTCGGAGACGGTCTGGAGGCAGGCCGACAAGTACAAGATCCCGAGAATTGCCTATATTAACAAAATGGACCGAATTGGGGCCGATTTTTACCGGGCCCTCAACATGATCAACCGAGACCTGGGGAACAAGGCGGTTGCCATACAGCTGCCGATAGGAGCAGAAGACAGTTTTCAGGGAATACTGGATCTTATACAACTTAAAGCCTTCATCTATAAGGATGAACTTGGGCTCAAGGTAGAGGAAAGGGAGCTGTCGCCCGGAGAGATGGAGCTGGCTGAAGAGTGGCGCGGCGAACTGATTGAACGCATGGCGGAGCTGGATGAAGAGATACTAAATCTGTACTTGGAAGAGCAGCCCATAGATGAGCAGCAGATTAAGAGAAGTCTACGCCGGCTTACCCTTAGCAGTCAACTGGTTCCGGTTTTGTGTGGTTCATCGTTCAAAAACAAGGGTGTTCAGCCTCTCCTGGACGCAGTGGTTGATTACCTGCCTTCTCCATTGGAGGTACCGATGGCGGAGGGTATCGATCCGCGCACTGAAGAAATTGTAACGCGCCGCAGTAGTGTTGAAGAACCTTTGAGCGCCCTGGCCTTTAAAATTGTGGTGGATCCCTATGTAGGGAGACTTACCTATTTCCGGGTGTATTCCGGGTTTGTAAAAGCGGGGAGCGTGGTATTCAACGCCGGGAAGCAGAAACGCGAACGCTTAAGCCGGATACTGCGCATGCATGCCAACCACCGCGAGGAAGTTGATGTGGCTTATGCCGGTGATATTGTGGCCGGGGTTGGATTGAAAGAAACCATTACCGGAGATACCCTTTGTTCAGAGGATAACCCCATCCTGCTGGAGGCCATGACGTTTCCGGAACCGGTGATCTCCGTAGCCATCGAGCCCCGCACCAAGGAAGACGAAGACAGGATCGGCGAGGCTCTGAAACGGTTGGGAGAAGAGGACCCTACATTTATGACCCACACCGACCCGGAGACCGGGCAGACGATTATCAAAGGAATGGGGGAGCTCCACCTGGAGATCATTACCGACCGTCTGCTCCGGGACTTCAAGGTGAATGCCAATATTGGCAAACCACAGGTAGCCTATAAGGAGACTGTGAAGGGTAAGGCGAGAGCGGAAGGCAAGTTTATCCGCCAAACCGGTGGCCGCGGCCATTACGGCCATGTTGTATTTCAGATAGAATCTCTACCCCGAGGGCAGGGATTTGTATTTGAAGACAAGACGAACAGCTCCGTTATTCCTCGTGAGTATATTCCTGCTGTGGAAAGCGGTGTCCGTGAGTCCTTACAGGCGGGGATTATTGCCGGTTACCCGGTGGTTGATATCAGTGTCCGTCTGATCGGCGGGTCATTCCATGAGACCGACTCCTCCGAAGGTGCTTTCAAGATGGCGGCGGCGTTGGGCTTTAAGGAGGCCATGGGTCAAGCTCAGCCGGTGCTGCTTGAACCGATGATGAATCTGGAAATAATGGTACCTGAGGAGTATACTGGAGAAGTAATTGGCGACCTTAACAGCCGGAGGGGACGGGTCCTGGGAATGGAGGAGCACCAGGGGATTCGAGTAATTAAGAGCATAGTGCCGCTGGCGGAGATGTTTGGATATGCAACTGATCTGCGCTCGAAGACCCAGGGAAGAGGAACATTTAATATGCAGTTTTCAAATTATGATGAGGTACCCGACTATATCACAAGGGAAATTGTGGCCAGAAGATATGGCCTTTAAAAAACATTTTTTAAAGTTGAAAGGAAAGGTGAGCAGGTAATGGCAAAGCAGAAATACGAAAGGACAAAACCGCACGTAAACATAGGGACAATCGGTCACGTAGACCACGGGAAGACCACATTAACGGCGGCAATAACCCTGGCATTATCTAAGAAGGGTAATGCGAAGGCCACCTCGTACGATGAAATTGACAAGGCTCCGGAAGAAAGAGAAAGAGGAATAACCATCAACACCGCTCACGTAGAGTATGAGACCGAAAAGCGGCACTATGCGCACGTAGACTGTCCGGGACACGCCGACTACATCAAGAACATGATAACCGGGGCGGCCCAGATGGACGGAGCCATCCTGGTGGTATCGGCAGCCGACGGTCCCATGCCGCAGACCCGGGAACACATATTGCTGGCACGT
>JAKOVY010000137.1 GCA_029781825.1 Bacillota bacterium
GCAGCTCGCAGTTGTTCCGTGGCTTGTGCCTCCAAAATCTGATTCAGGATTGATTCCAGCAGTTTTGATACGCTGGAATCCTTGGCATCCGACAAAAATAGATGCTGAAGTAATTCTGAGTCGATGGTAACATGGTATTGAGCCATTGCAAGGTCACCTCCGGTTTTGGTTTGTTTTGGTCACTTACCATTCTAAACCAGAGGCCTTGTTTATGGCTCTTTATTTTACACAATTATATGGACTTAACTCAGCATTCCTCCTGAGACTATCTAAGGTATTTTCGACATAATGAACTATTCTTCCTTTTAAATCTGATTATTCGAGTGTTGTTTTTCCTCTTTTACTGAAAAATAAGAAAACTGTTGGCAATATACTGCAAGATTCTCTAAATATACCTAATCTCCTCTTTATCTCACCAAAAACCTCGCAGGCAGGATAATGGCAGCAGTTGTGTAATTTAATTGTTAATGATTCTTATTAACCCCAGTGGTTTCGTTTTTATATGCCGTGACGGTGAGGCCGGGAGGATGGATGGGATAAAAAAGAAGCAATTTGTTAAGGATTTACAGCCGGGGGATATTGTAGACAGCCAGTTTCTGGTGGTAAACAAGAAGTATTTCAATTTCAAGAAAGCTATCGGCAAGTACCTGGTGGTTACCCTGGCAGATAAGACCGGAGAGATACAGGCCAAAATCTGGGATGAGGCTGAGGTTAAGGGAAAAAGGTTCCGGAGCGGGCGCGTTGTTCATGTTATCGGAGAGGTTGTCTTGTTTAACGACCTCCTTGAAATACACATCACCGATATTGCTGAGACTGAGGATTATAACCGGGATGATTTTGTGGTGGTGGATGAAGGCCGCATCAGCGCGATGGCGGCCGAACTGCGGAAGATTGTAGCATTGATACGGCCGGGCCCATGCCGGCAGTTGGCGGACGCGTTTCTGGAGTCGGAGTGGTTCAATCTATTCTGTTATTCACCGGCCGCCCAGAGCATACACCACAATTACCCGGGCGGGCTCCTGGAACACTCCCTGGGGGTTATGAAGATCTGCCGTGCCATGGGGGAACAGCGTGAAGGCATCAACACTGATCTTCTGCTTACCGGTGCCTTGCTCCACGACGTCGGCAAGGTGCGAGAGATGGCCATGAGCCCCGGGATCGAGTACACTGACGAAGGCAGACTCCTGGGACATATCGTGCTGGGGATCGAGATTACCAGTGACCTTCTGCGGCAAAACGGGATCGGGGATCAGGAGTTTCGCACCCGCATTCTGCACATGATTGCCAGTCATCATGGGGAATACGAATGGCAATCACCCAAGCGCCCAAAGTTCCTGGAGGCCCGGGTACTGCATCTGGCTGATATGATGGATGCCGATATCTATAAATACCAAACTGTCGAAGCCGATGAGGATGGAAGCCGGTGGTCCGCTTACCGCCCGGGCATCGGCTACCGCGTTTACCTGGGAACTGATTAATCGACATCCGGTTTGAAGCTGTCTTTGCGTATTAATGGGCACCGGTTATCGCTTTATCGCCGGTTACAAAAAAGGTGCCCCTGGTTTTGGCCAGCAGTTTCCGGTCCTGGTTGTACAGGTTGGCTTCCGCTACCACGGTCGTGCGGCCCGCGTGTATGACGTAAGCCTCCGATATGAGTTCGGAGCCCTCGAAGATGGGGGCGAAATAGTTTACAGTCATATCAAGCGTTACCGAGCCTTCCCTGCCCAGGGAAGCAACCGCCCATCCCATAGTGCTATCCGCCAGGGTGGCGATGATTCCGCCGTGCAGCCGGTTTTTAACCGTGGTATACTCATGCCTTACCGTGAGTTTCATGCTGGCTTCTCCCGGCCCCAGGTAGACCAGGGTAACGCCCAGAGTCTGCAAGGTAGGAATCTGCGGGAACCGGGAGCACATCTTCTGGAAGAGCGCCTCATCCAGCCCTTTGTTGATGACTTCCAACTTCTTCACTCCATATTTCTCCATTCTTTTTTCATTAATTTTATACCTAACCGTCAAATTGAGCACGGGTCCAACCATAACTGGGTATAGAATGGGCTTTCTTGCGGATTCAAATGGCGCAGAGGTAAAATCATTTCTTTTGGCGAAATATAAATGTTCAATGGATGAATTATGTTGAATATACCGCTGCAGTTCAGGATCCTTTCGAGGTTGGTTGGCGTAAATGAAACTCTACATCGGTGTAACCAATAATGACTGGTTTGAGTTTCTCGCCCGACATAAGCCTGATGAGGTTAATTTCTGGCGACCGGGTGGACAGGCCTTTAATGTGTTGGAACCCGGGGGGCTGTTTCTTTTTAAACTGCATAGCCCGTTGAACTTTATTGCGGGGGGAGGATTCTTTGTACGTTATTCCCGCCTTCCGGTTTCACTCGCTTGGGAGGCGTTTGGCATTAAGAACGGAGCTCCTGATTATGAGACCCTCTTGCAAATGATTCAGCGTTATCGTACTCGCAGCAATTCGCACATCGAAACGGACCCGGTCATAGGCTGTATTATTCTGACCTCTCCATTTTTCTTTGAACGTTCGGAATGGATACCCGTTCCTCCTGATTGGAAGCCCAACATTGTTCAAGGCAAGTCATATGAAACCGACTCTTTCGTTGGCAGATCATTGATGAGGCGGATAGAGGAAAAGCTCCACAGTCTGCAATTTACGGGCTTCAATCACGATACGGGTTGGGCCGAGGGAGAGGGTGACAGGTATGGGGCGGGACATTTCGTATACCCGCGATTGGGACAGGGTGCATTTCGGGTGCTGGTAACGGAAGCATATAAACGGCGTTGTGCAATTACCGGCGAAAAAACGCTGCCCGTTCTCGAAGCGGCTCACATAAAGCCTTATTCTCTGCAGGGTCCTCACCATCCCGCCAATGGAATTCTCCTGCGCAAAGATCTTCATGCCTTGTTTGACCGGGGCTACATGACGATTTCACTGGATTACCGTATAGAGGTTAGCAAGAGAATAAAAGAGGACTTTGGGAACGGCCGAGACTATTACGCTCTGCATGGGAAAAAGCTCCGGGAGATACCCGAGAGGGTCATCGAGAGACCTGGGCGTGAATTCCTGGAATGGCATAATCAGAATCGGTATTTGGGATAGTTGATTATACACCTGAAAGGAAGTTGCCATGGATACGAAAGAAATAAAAACGGTGGCTCTTATTGGACTGGGGGCGTTGGGCATCATGTACGGCCATCACCTGTCGAAGGTGATGCCTTTTGAACGGCTGCGCATCATCGCCGACCGCGCCCGCATTAAAAGGTACGAAACTGAAAGGGTATACTGTAACGGGGAGCAGTGCCGTTTCAATTATGTGAGCCCGGAAGAAGATCCGGGAGAACCGGCGGATCTGGTTATCTTTGCGGTGAAGTACCCGGGGCTGGCGGAGGCCATTGAGGCGGTTAGAAAGCAGGTAGGGGATAACACCGTTATCCTGTCCGTCCTCAATGGAATCACCAGCGAAGAGGTAATCGGCCGAACCTATGGGATGGAGAAAATGATATACTGTGTAGCCCAGGGTATGGATGCGGTCAAAGAGGGGAACCGCATGACGTATGTTAACATGGGAATCCTCTGTATCGGTGACCTGGAACCGGGCATCGTTTCTTCTCGGGTTCAGAGGGTGGCCGATTTCTTTGAGCGGGTTAAGATCCCGTATGAGGTTGATACTAATATGCGCAAACGCCTGTGGGGCAAGCTGATGCTGAACGTAGGGGTTAATCAGACGGTGGCCGTATATGAAGGCACTTACGGGACTATTCAGCGGGAAGGGGAGGTTCGGGAAACGATGATTGCCGCCATGCGGGAGGTTATGGCTCTGGCGCCGCACGAAGGGGTTATCCTGACGGAGGATGACTTGTGTTATTGGCTGGACCTTCTAGGTACCCTGAACCCGGCGGGCAAACCGTCCATGCGCCAGGACCTGGAGGCCGGGCGACCTAGCGAAGTTGAACTGTTTGCAGGAACCATTATTAAGCTGGGCCAACAGTACGGCATTCCCACCCCGGTCAACCAAACCCTGTATGACCGGATCATAGAAATGGAAAGCCATTTTTGACCTGGTATCTGTTGGCATAGGAGGAATTAAATGCTGGAAGAATTGTGCGTAATAGTGAAAAAGGCCGGCGATATAATTCTGTCCGCGGATATGAGCAAAACCCGCCTGGAGCAAAAATCCAGCCCCGGAGATTTTGTTACCGCCTTTGATATTGCTGTACAGGAGATGCTGCGTGAGGAACTGAAGCGACTTTTGCCGGAAGCCCGGTTTATCGGCGAGGAAAGCAGTCGGGAGGAAATTGATACTAAGGGATACTGTTTTATCGTCGATCCGATTGACGGGACCGCCAATTTTGCCTGGGACTACCGCCACAGTGCGGTTTCTATAGCCCTGGCCTATAACGAAAAGATCATTATGGGTTTGGTCTACAATCCATACCTGGATGAACTTTTTTATGCTGAAGCAGGTAAAGGGGCCTTTTTGAACGGCAACCGTATATGGGTCAGCAAACGGAGATTGAAAGACGGGCTGGTTTGTTTCGGCTCTTCACCCTATGACAAGACCAAAGCGGAGGCCACCTTTTCCCTGGCCGGGTTCTTATATAAAAAAGCACTCGATGTCCGTCGCAGCGGCTCAGCCGCCCTTGATCTCTGTTATATCGCCAGCGGCAGGTGTGACCTTTTCTACGAGATGAGCCTTTCCCCCTGGGATTATGCGGCCGCTTCATTAATAGTTACCGAGGCTGACGGGGTGATTACCAACATGCGGGGCGAGCGCCTCCAGTTCCGAGAAAAGTCTTCAGTTTTAGCAGGGGGACGCAATGCCTACCATGACTTCTGGCGGGTCTATGGTGAGTTCCGCTACCGGAGAACGGGTGATGATTAAACCGGGACAGCCGGTGCAGAATCAGCGCTCGGTAAACATGGGGTAATACGGCACGTGGTAAGTAAACTGTATAAACAGATACAAAGCAATGATATAGACGATTACTGCAAGCAGCAGCAGGATCGGCTTGTGTTCCCAGCGGAAGTCCAGCAGCTCATTTTCTACATAGGCCGCCGTTAGGCCGGAGAGCAGAGTAATTGCCACTGCATAGGCTATTCCCAACCAAGCCGGGATAATCTTGCCCCACAATGCCACCGACAGGTAGAAAAGCAGGAACAGGAGTACCGGGATGATCAGAACCCCGGTTAACCTGGAGGTAAAGAATCGTCCCCAGGAGAACACCTCACGCTTAATCCCGAGCCTTAACGCTTCCAGGATAACCAGCAGGCTGGCTGCGTAAAAACCTGCTTTAAAGTGCTCCCAGGGTGATTCCGACACGGTGAATACCGGCAGGCGCAGAACGTCACCGCCAAAATGAAAGGCGGAGTATACTCCCAGGAAAATCAGGGCTTTTAATAAGATATACACTGCACTGCGCTTCTCCAAAACCTCTCACACCTCAAACCTTTATTGGCATTAGCATTTACAATACTCTCCGCTATAATCAATTAATTGGGCGAATACCTGCTTCGAATAAAGAATTGGGTATGGCGCAGCCTGCCGCTTGGAAAACTCCAAACCATGCCTGCATAGACTGATGCGCTGATCCGTTGCCACCCGAGACCATATTGGTATTTCAGACAGGAAAACGCTACACTAAGAACAGCACGACAAATGCTCGTGAACCGCGGCTTGAACCGCATGATGTGCGATTGGTTGTCAGGTCCTGCTTGCTGATGCCGGGCGGGTGTTGGCATTTAAACAGTTGGGGAGGGGAAGTTTATGGATGTGTACGAGGTATTAAGAGAGCGCCTGGATGCCTGTCCTCCCGGAGCTCCTCCATCGGAAACCATGAATAAGATTCTGCGACTTCTTTTCAATCCGGAGGAAGCCGAAATTTGCTGCCATCTAAAATTTACATTGCAATCGGTTTCTGAGCTGGCAGCCAAAACGGGCTGGAAGGAAAGCAGACTGGAAAAGGTTTTGGAGGGGCTGGCCGACCGGGGTGTAATCCGGGGTTTGACCAGGAAAAACCAACCGACCAAGTATTCTCTGCTGCCGATAGTACCGGGCTTTATGGAGTTTACCCTCATGAGGCGAGACCGGGTGGCCGATTACGATGAGTTGGCCCGGTTATGGCACCGCTGGACCCAGGAGGCGTATGCGGTACCGACTCCTCTGTTCCGAATAGTTCCGGTTCAAGAAGCGATACCGGTGAGCACCGGTCTGCTGCCCTATCAACAGGTTTACGAGGTAATCAACCAGGCTGATTACATATCCGTGACCACCTGCGCCTGTCGGGCTTCTGCCAGAAATTGCGACCATCCGCTTGACAACTGCATTAATGTGGGCAGCATTGCCAAATACCTGGTCGACCGGGGTTTGGCGCGTAGGATTGACCGTGATGAAGCCCTGCGGATCCTGCAGCAGGCGGAGGAGACAGGATTGGTGCACTCCTTCAATAATTTTGAGCAGACTATGTCAATCTGTAATTGCTGCAGTTGCTGTTGCTCCAACCTGCAGAGCGTAAAAGATCTGGCTCGACCCAATACGGTAGCAAATTCCAGCTATGAAGTCAGCTTCGATGATACCCTGTGCATCGGCTGCCTGTTGTGTACTGAAAACCGCTGCCCGATGGAGGCCATATCGCCTTACGAAGACATCGTAGCCGTCGATCAGCAGCGCTGTATCGGATGCGGACTGTGCACAACCGTCTGTCCCCGCGAGGCCCTGACGATGAAACCGAGAGAATCTGCTCCCGACATACCAAAAAACAGCAGAGAACTGATGAATATCCTGCTGGAACAGACCGGTCGAACCGAGCGTTTTCGAAAGATAAACAGTGAATGAAAACCAGGGTCTCTGGTTGTCTCCGCTGAAGTCTTTTCAATGCGGGACGCCAGCTACGGGACTGAAACCGGCGCGCTCCATTCCCAGAAGAGAAGTCTTTTCAATACGGGGCGATTGGCCTGAGTATCAGGAGGAATTCGTAATATGGTTAGGAGGTATCGGTAATGGATGATAATCTGCTCTGGGTATATGAACAGAGATGCCTGATGGCGGTTGCGGCTCTGCAGAAGAACTGCTTCGAAGCGGTCTATTGCAAGAGCAGGGAAGAAGCGTGCCGGAACATAATTGATGAAGCCCGTAACGCCCGCACTATAGGTTTCGGCGGTTCTATGACCGTGCGCGAGCTTTAGCTTGAACCCGAGCTGGAACAAACAGGGGCGGAACTGCTGCAACACAACAAACCGGGATTGTCTGCTGACGAGAAGCTGGACATCAGACGCCGGCAGCTCACCTGCGACCTTTTCCTGACCGGCAGCAATGCCGTTACCCTGAACGGGCAACTGGTCAATGTGGACGGGGTCGGCAACCGGGTGGGTGCGATGATGTTCGGCCCCAAGCAGGTGATCGTGGTTGTAGGACGCAACAAGATTGTGGAAGATGTGCATGCAGCCCTCAAGAGGATAAAAGAGATTGCCGCTCCGGCCAATGCCCGCCGCCTTGACTTGAAACTGCCCTGCGCGGTTACCGGTCAATGCAGTGAGTGCAATTCCCCGGACCGTATCTGCCGGGCCACGGTCATTCTTGACAGAAAACCAAGCCAGGCCAATATCAGAGTCCTGATAATCAACGATGATCTGGGTTATTGAGCGCTAGGCCTTCAACCCGGTCAGACGCTTTCTCATTAAATAAAGGTTCCGGGGGCGGCAGTCTTTTCATCTCGCGAATCACGAAGATGGCGGTAATGAGAACCGATAACCCGTCGGCAATGGGTGCGGTTCTCCACACCCCGTCGATTCCCCAGAAACGGGGGAGAACCAACAGGAGCGGGATAAACAGCAGGACCTGACGGGAAAGGCTGAGCACGGCTGCAGCCCGGGCCTTGCCCACCGCTTGGAAGTAATTGGCCCCCACGATCTGAAAACCGATCACAAAAGTCATGCCGAAATAAACGACCATGGCCTCGGCAGTTAACTTAATCAGCGCGGTGTCTCCTTTGGAGAATGCTCCCGCTATCTGCTCCGGCCAGAACATCATTATCAGATAACCGGTAACTGAGATGCAACTGGCCGATATTATAGCTTTCCTCAAGGTATCCTTGACCCGGTCGGTCCGGCGGGCACCATAATTAAACCCGATGATGGGCTGTGCGCCCTGGCTGATGCCCAGTATGGGCATGAAGAGGAGGGTGATTATGCTCATCAGGATACCCACGGCGGAGAGGGCAAGATCACCGCTGTAAAACGTAACCGTCTTGTTTAGTATTACCTGCTGCACACTGTTGGCCAACTGCATGGCAAAGGGAGCAAAACCGATAGCCATGATGCTGAGAATAATCGGTACGTGGGGGCGAAAGTTTTTCAGCCTCAGTTTGACCACGCTGCGTCCGGAAAAGTAGTAGCTTAAGACCCAGGCGGAGGAGAATACCTGACCGATGACGGTAGCCAGGGCCGAGCCTTTAATGCCCAATCCCATTTTAAAAATGAAAACGTAGTTGAGGACAATATTAATTAATGCGCCCAGGACCTGTGTTGACATGGCCCTTACCGGATTGCCTTCCGCCCTGATGAAATTGTTCATTCCTATGCCCAGACTGCCGATAACCGAGCCCAGCATCACGATGTCCATGAAATCACGGGCCAAAGGCAGTACCTCGGTACTGGCACCGAAAAACCTTAAAATCTGATCAGGAAAGGCAAAGTATATCACCACGGAAATCAGAGGCATAAGAACCAGCAGCGCGGCGCCGTTGGCCGCCACGATCTCCGCTTCCTCACGTTTCTGTTCTCCCAGGCGGATAGAAATCAAAGCGGTGGCACCGACACCGATCAGCATAGACAAGGCCATGGAGATGACCATGATGGGAAAAGCTACGGTGGTAGCGGCAATGGCCAGGCTGCCAACACCGCGGCCAACAAACATCCGGTCCACAATATTGTAAAGAGAATTGCAGACCATTCCTACGATTGCCGGCCATGAAAACTGCCAGAGGAGTTTGCCGGTGCTTTCAGTTAACAGAACGTTATTGTCTCTCAGAACGAACAACTCCTACAGTTTTTTCAACATGTTGGTGCAGTATCTCAAGCACTCCACAAACTTCCGGGTATCTTCCTCGTCGATATCGTCCATCAAAAGCTCTATCTCGCGGACCTGCTTTTCGATTATGTTTCTCACAGCCGCATTGCCCGCTTCGGTTAGCATTACCAGGGATTTGCGGCGGTCCCCGGGTACATGCTGCCGCACAACCAAGCCTTTTTCCGCCAGGTGGTCAACCAGAGAGGTTACGCTTCCTTTCTCCAGATCCAGCATCCGGCCGATTTGGGTCAGGGTCAAGGAATTGTGATGGAACAACTGTCCCAGTATCTTGAAATGATTCTTTTTCAAGCCGGGCAGTTCGTCGTCATAGCGGCGAAACCTGGGAATCAGCTTTTGATGAAATAGGCTGACAAAACCGAACATAAGTTCGTGGATTTCGCGGGATATTCTCGAGTCCATAGGCACCTCAAGGTTAGAATAAGAACTGTTAGAATACGAACTATTATAGTGACAAATTATTGGGGACGTCAAGAAAAAAATCGGGAGTGATACCGGGAGTTGGTGGCCGGTTGTAAATGAAAAGCGGACCGGGCGCTCGAAACTGCTTGGTTGTGGATGAGATGGGGTCGCTCTTTGGAAACGGTGTTGGGCCGGAAACGCCGGGGATATTCCCGCAACCAAGACAAAAAGCGGGTTAAAGGTTTCCGATATATATTATTTTGAATGACATGGGAGTCAGTATGTTGCGCGAGCCATCAGTCTCTCCCACAAAAAGGGTGTAGATACCGGGGCGGGGCAGCGTAATCCGGCAGCCGATATAGCCCCGGTCAACCCGGGGAGTCGAGTAGTCGACCAATACCGCTTTGGGATCGAAGCGAAAGCACGCCACCAGGGGATTAAACGGGTCTTCAGGGTTCAGTATTACTGATGACGAGAAATCGAGATAAGGCGAGGTGGTCACAACGGTATTGATTTGCTCCGTCCTCACCCCGACAGGGAATGAAAACCGCTGTCCCCGGTAATCGACGCCGGAGATCCACATGTTGTTGACATCGTAGTAGCTGGGACCGGATTGGCTGACCAGACCTTCAACCATCCGCTTGAAACAGTTAAACAGGTCAGGCCGGTAGAGGGGGTTGGGTGCTGAGGTTCTGAACCTCGAGCCCCCTCTGGCTGCAGCGGAACCGTAGACCATTCTAAAGTACTCGGCGAAATGTTCTTCCGTGTTGTCCTCGAATCGGCTGGATGAAACCTGAAAATCATCCTGCCCAATCAAGTTCATAAAGGACCTCCACTTTACCGGGTCCTGTTCATAGGAACCGATATACTGGTAATGGATATAATGGCCCAACTCATGAGCAATGGTAACCGCCAGGGGCGGGGATTCCTTATTAATGCCGGCCGACAGGTAAATCGACTCTTCGCGGCCGGGCAGCAGCCGGGTGTGGGATGACCCCGCATAACCGGTCAGGTTAAACGGCAGTATGTAAAATGACAAGCCCCGCAAGGCCCCAGGGGGCAGGTCGAAATCATTTACCACCGCAACCACATCATCAACCCCGAAGTCAGGCGGTTGGGCAGCAGGGGAGAAGCCGTTGGAGACAAATGATGGGATTCCTGCCGGGTTGCTGCGCCAGCGGTCAGGGTACTCACGAGTAGGGTATATCCCAACCAATAAATCGGAGAGCACCTTCTCCCGGTAATATTTGGCCAGGCTCAGGACATGGATCTTGCCGCTGGCAGGGGCATCATATACCAGGTACTGCCTTACCGGTTCTCGGTAACACTCGCTTAGTGCACTTCTGAGTGCCACAGTTATTTGATACCATTCCCTGACCAGGATTTTGGTCAGGGCACGGCTGTTACCCTTGTATTCTTGAAGGAGCGCCGCCATGTAAGTCCTGTCGGTTTGATACCACCGATCATAGGGGAGCGGTTTACTGTGTACCGCGGTTATGTTGGAAGCGGTCTCGGCAGCCCACAGGGGTGACGGGGTTAACCACGGCCAGGATAAAAGCGTTGCCAGCATTAGAGCCGGTACCTGTAGTGAATAAATCCGCAACCAGGCACGCACCTGCTGAACCTCCCTGAAAATACCCGATGAATAAAATGTCGAAAAAAAATAACATCGAACGCAAAAAAACTGCTTGTTGGATTAATTTTCTTGTTATATAGTAGGTGGTAGATGGTCCTAAATTGTATTAAAAAAATGAACTAATTAGGACCCAAAACTTAATAGACCAAGGGCAAAACCACTGAAAAGTGGTGACGCAAAGCTATAGGGGCTAAAGCGGTAAAACCGCCATGCCAGCCAGTTGCCGGTCAGTAGCTGATCGTTAATTTGTAAACGTGACCTGCACTGGCGTGCAGGTCTTTTGTTTTGACAATATTGACGGCCGCCAAAGTACAGTGGGGGAGAAGTTCTCAATGAAAAAGCTGAAAAAACTACTGGCGATGGTTCTTACAGTTGCATTAATTGCCGGAATCGGTATTGCAGAGGTATGGGCTGCAGATTACCGGGTTTCCTTTAGCAACAGCGAGATCAGTATAACTTCACCCTCCGCCAATCAAGTCCAGTGCAACGGGGTTGTTTCCATACGCGGGACCTCAAAACTGAGTACCGTTTATTTTGCGGTGCGCGGCCCCAATCAGGAGTTGGCCGGCTACCAGGCCGAAGTTGTCAACGGCGCTTTTGCCCTTGATATCAACCTTCGTTACGGAAAAGGTACATACACCATATGGGCGGGATCACACCCCCAGAAGTTCGACGGCAGCATACGCTTTCTGGTAGAAAACACTGAGATGCAGGACAACCGCAATACTGCGCCTTCATATTATGTGGACTGCGATAACCCCGCAATTAAGACACTTGCTGCAACCCTGGCCCCGAACGGGTTGAGCGATATGGAAAAACTCCGCAACATTCATAAATGGGTTACCTCAAATATCAAATACGACTGCAGTTATCATGAAAGCGGTCGTGAAAACCTTGAAAAGGCCAGCTACATACTGCAAAAAGGGGACGGGGTCTGCAGTCACTATGCGATTTTAACCGCCGCCCTCTGCCGGGCCGCCGGATTGCCCTGCAGGATTATAAACGGACCTGCCAGCCTATCAGATAGTGGTCCCCGTATAAACCATGCCTGGAACGAGGTGCTGATTAACGGCCAGTGGGTACCGGTCGATACCTGCTGGGACGCCGGATATACAAAGGACAACACCTTTGTACCCGCACCTTCAACCAGGTTCCTGGCGCCTTCCAAAGCGGTTTTTGCCAAAACTCATACCGCTTCGGTGATAACCCTCTATTAACCCGCTATTATTCTTCCTGTATCAACCGCGCTCTAACCGCCAGGCGCTTTTCGTCGTTGCCCGTGCAGGTGGTGAGGGTAAGCGCCGGATAACCGACATCTTTAATAACGCTCCAGTCATTGCTGGAAATCAAAGCCACCTCCACTACCCGGTAGCGGTAAGTGCTTTGGTCGTAGGTTAGTATGATTATGGAGCCGGGTTTAAGTTTGGACAGGTTGCGGAAGGGTGCACCGTACATGGTGCGGTGACCGGCGATGGCGGTGTTGCCCTCTCCAGGAAGCGCGGTTTCCGTGTACCAGCCGGGAGCCTTGGCCAGCAACTCCTGACTGGTTCCCTTCACGACCGGAGATTCAACATCGATGTCCGGTATCTCCAGCATGGCCCAGACCAGTTCCGGGTCCAGGACGGGCGATTCATTCTCACCGGATGCAGCAGCCACACTATTATCTGTGTTGATGGCAATGTGATACTGCTTGCTCAACTGTGACTGCTGGTACCAGGCATAAAAATCCGTCAGCAGTGGGTACAAAGCAACCACTGCTGCGGTAACAATTATTATGTTGGCTATTCTTTTCCATTTAACCGAATGTCGTCTGCTGCGTGTCATTTTTATACCAGCCCATATATGATGCTTAGGGCTTATAGCGCATGACTAATCCGATGCAGCCGAGGGACAGAGCCGTGCCAATAAACAGGGCCACATTTCCTCCGGTGTACGGCAGTTCGGCCA
>JAKOVY010000156.1 GCA_029781825.1 Bacillota bacterium
GCTTGAAACGATTGGCGCCAAAGGTGTTGGTCTGTATAATATCACAGCCCGCATCAATATAGGCGGAGTGAATATCTTCCAGAACATGAGGATGGGTAAGGTTAAACAATTCAGGGCATTCACCACGCCCCAACCCCCGCTGCTGCAGCATGGTTCCCATGGCTCCATCCAGGATTAGTATCCTTTTTTGCAGTTCTGAGCACAGATCTATGCTCACAGTCTCACCCACTCCCTTCCTGACTCAAGAATCAAAAATAGCCTCCACAGAAGAGGCCTTTCACACCTGGATATCCTCCTCTCATCTGTCAGGACCACACTGTCCTGCAGGAATTGGCACCTTCCCGTTCCGGGGGTTGCCGGGCTTCATTGGGCCAGTCCCTCCGCCGCTCTTGATAAGAGTTGTAGTAGTATGCGGTTGCTTCGCCCTTCGTCAGGCTTTATTATCGTTATCGTCCAGTCTGACAGCTTCCTCGACCTGCTGTTTAACCTCGTTGGTAGCCCTTTTGAACTCGTTGATTCCTTTCCCTACCGATCGGGCCACTTCGGGCAATTTCCCCGGCCCAAAAATAATTAGTGCAATGACCAAAACCAGAATCAATTCCCATGGGCCAATATTGCCGATAAAACCGAACACTTCGTCTCCCTCCCTGGCAGGCAAATATGTAACGGTATATAAACCTGCCCGCGCCGGGCATGAGCAGTCAGACCTGTTGTGTCAGCCAGCATAAGGCTTGCCCATAATTTTACCCTTTTATCGTCCGTCAGGCAATGGTCTTTTTTCACCAATCAGGCAGTGTTCTGTTCGGCACCCGCTGCTCAATTTCCTCATAAATGACCCGCAGGAGCTCAGCCACCGACCAGGCCTGGGCAAAACACCCCCGCGGCCGGTGCGGCGGATCGCCGTCAAAGATCTCTGAAACCGTCCCTATACACTCCTCATGGAGATGGGCAATGAGGGGAGACACCAGGCGGCGAATCAATTTGTTGGTTCCCGGGTGCCCGCTGTAAACCCGGTTCAGGGCGGTAATAAAATGTCCCCAGGGCCATACCCACACCGTACCCTGGTGGTAGGCGTGATCCCGCTCATGCTGATTGCCCGTGCACTGTCCCCGGTAGTTTTCGTCCGCGGGTGACAGGGTCCTCAAACCGTAACCGGTCCAGAGGTGCTGCCATACCGTACCCAGCACCTTTCGTTCCCGGTCAAGGGTCAGCAATCGTACCGGCAGGCTCAGGGCGATTACCTGGTTGCACCTGATTGACTCATCCCGCTCATTCTCACCGATTCGGTCGTACAAGTAACCCCCGCCTGTAAACCAGAATTCCCTCTCAAAGCTGTCGCGGGATTTACAAAACAGTTCCTTTAAACTGCGGGCCTTGGCGGTTTTATCCAAACAAGAGGCCAGAAACCCGATAAAATACAGAGCAAAACACCAGAGAGCGTTAATTTCCACGGTTTTTCCCCAGCGAGGGGTGACCGCCTTACCGTTCACCCGGGCATCCATCCAGGTCAAGGCGTAAAAAGCTTCCCCCTGGGTTATCAAACCGTCACTGTCCATCCTTATACCGTGCCGGGTACCGTTAATGTAGCCCTCCAGTATGCGTAGCAACACCGGGTACTGTTCGGCCGGGAAGTCGAGATCGCCGGTGTACTGATAATACTTGTAAAGACACCAGAAAACCCATAAAGATGCGTCCGCGGTATTGTAGGCGGGCGGTCCCGGGTTATCGGGAAACAGGTTTGGAATCAGTCCATCCTGTTCGAAGGTTAGAAAAGTCTTTATAACCTGCCGGAAATCCTCGAACCGACCGGTAGTCAGGGTTAATCCCGGCAATGAAATCATGGCATCCCGCCCCCAATCGGCGAACCAGGGGTAACCGGCTATTACCGTAAGACCTTCCAGCTCGGAACGCTTGACCAGGAAAGAGTCCGCCGCCAGGCTGAGGAGTTTAAGGTATTTGTTGTCCGTCGGGATGCTGTCGGCCAGGGCATGAATACGAGATATTTCCTCTTCCCGGTACCGGTGCAGGCTACTGGCGTCGCCCTCTACCCATTCCGTACCGGCCCATATCCACAACTCCGTACTCTTTGATCCCTCGGCCACAAAACAAAGAGGACAGTACAGGTCTTCCACTGCATCCAAACCCCTGGCAGCTTCCCTTTCGTAAAAAACGTCATAATACCAAAACCCCGTTCTTTCGCAGCGGGCCCCATCACTGCCCAAATAAAGACGGGGCGCTCCGGGAAAGGGCTCTATTGCCGCGTTGGTTTGGTTGTCCTCTACTACTTCGAAGGGCCAATCATTCCTGCGGACCGTATGGTGGTAATCACGGCACGTAATCAGAGGAAAAACATGCAACCGTACCAGCCTCTCGTTGTGATTGATCAGGCTGTACCTGATCAAAACCGTGTTCCGGCCCGATACCAGTATAATCTCCTTTTTCAGGATACAGTCTTCGATTTCGTATATATATGCAGGAAAGGGGAATCTATTAAACTCCAGCAGATAATTGAAGCCACACCCCGAAAACCCTCCCACTGTTTCCGATGCGAACAGCTTATAGGCTCTGCCGTCAATGATCACCTCTTCTTCCAGCTTGGCCAGCAGGAGGCGGCGGTCAACCGGGGGTTTAAGAGATGCAATCAGCAAACCGTGATAACGCCTGGTGTTTATCCCCGATATGGTGGAGGCGGCAAAGCCGCCGATTCCATTGGTGAGCAGCCACTCTTTCTGCTTGCCCGCCGGGGGCACCAGGTCGGCTGATGCATAACGGAACACAGCCAACTTCCCTCCAGCAAAAGAATCAATAAAAATGCTAAAGTTTTAAATTAGTTTTCTCGATAAGAGTTATGAAATATGTAGAGGGGGCTGGACTCTTCTTGAGGGGCCCCGCGGCGTTGACCGATTGATACGCCGGCATCAAGAGGAGGATTTTTTATGCTCAGAGCTCTATACACGGCCAGTACGGGCATGTACGGGCAGCAGTTAAACATCGATGCCATTGCCCACAATGTGTCCAATGTCAACACTACCGGTTTCAAGAAATCCCGGGTCAGCTTTCAGGATCTCCTGTATCAGACCATTCACAAGCCGGTTGCTTCCGAAGAAATCATGCAGCCGGTAGGGCTCCAAATCGGTCTGGGAACAAGACCGGCAGCGATTCAGACCCTTTTTACGCAGGGGAACCTCAATCCCACCGGAAACCCATTGGACGTAGCCATAAGCGGTGATGCCTTTTTCCAGGTCGAAGTCCCCGGTTATGATGAACCGCTTTACACGAGAAACGGCGCCTTCATGATCGATGGCGAAGGGAATCTGGTGACCAGTGACGGTTATTATGTAATTGGAGCGGAAACCTTTGAACCGGGTGCTCATGATATCTCGGTTGCTCCTGACGGGACTATAACCTACAAGCTCCCAAATGATGATCAGGTTATCGAAGCCGGCAGACTGGAATTGGTCCGCTTCATCAATCCCAACGGCCTGGAAAAGGTAGGCATGAGCCTGTACCGCGCAACCGAAGTATCCGGCGAGCCGGAAGAATGGGATCCGGAGGATGACAGTTCGGTCAGATTACACGGCGGCTATTTGGAAATGAGCAATGTTCAAATTGTTGAAGAGATGGTGAACCTGATTACCGCCCAGCGGGCATACGAATTCAATTCCAAAGCAATTCAATCAGCGGACGAGATGCTGGGCATGGCGGCCAACCTTAAGCGATAGCATAATGCCCATGAATATACTTGCCGGATAGGTTTGCCGCCTATCGGCTTTAACAACGTTTAATAAGGATGAATGCTGAATGAAAGTATCCGATTTGGCCCTCAACCTCTACAGTCATTCTATTCCTCGTCAACTCAATAGCTTGACGGAAAAAACCGCGGCAGGGAAGGAAAACCCGCTTGCAAATGAGGACGATAAACGCCTCATGGAAGCCTGCCGCGAGTTTGAAGCCATATTCCTGAATGAGCTGCTCAAGTCGATGAGAAAGACCATTCCCCAGGGCGGTCTCCTGGAAAAAAGCTTCGGACAGGATGTGTTTCAAAGCATGCTCGACACCGAGTATGCCAAAATCATGGCTCGGTCGCGCACCACGGGCCTGGCGGAGATTTTATACCAGCAGCTAAGCCGTAACAGATAGAGCCCAAAAGATGAACGAGCAGCATCCCAACATCGAAATTATCAGGGTGCAAACACAATCAGTGACCTGCGTTCTGTAAACTAAAGCGGGGCCATCCTATCCGGGTGACCCCGCTTTTTTATTTTATAAATCCTGTTCAAGTCTTTTGTGGAGGCCGATGGTCTCATGTCGGCGCAGATGATGCTGCTACCGCGGCTAATCGTTCAAGCCTTTGTGGAGGTCTATGGTTGCATCAATTACAAGCTTTCTTTTTCTTGAATCCTGTCTAAGTCCATCTAACGAGCTCATTGCCAGGAGCATCCACTTCCCGCCCCGACACTTAAGGTTGGAGGCCGACTAATACCGAATGCTCCCGATAAAATCCCGTACCACTTCGGCGCTTTTATCCGGCATTTCCAGCATCGGCATATGACCGCAGTTTTCAAATACCACCTTTTTCGAGTACTTCAAACCCTTTTCAAAACGATCGGCACACGAGACATCAAACACCCGGTCCTTATCACCCCAGATAATGAGCACCGGCGACTCTATTTTTGGCAGCAGTGGTTCAAGCGGCACCCACTTGCCCAGCAGTTGCTGAAAAATCCTTTCATTGCTCGAAGTATGGCGCACGGCATCGGCGGCCAGCCCTTTCATTACTACCGCCGGAAAATCAGGCGGGTTGTAAAAAACAAATTTCAGCAGTTCACTGTAATCAGAAGCTTCCCTGACTACCAGCGGGTTTGTCCCTTTTTCCAGGAGCCGGCTCATCTCGCTGGGTTTATCCTCCTGAACACCAGCGGCATTGAAAAGGGTGAGGCTGAGAACACGGCCCGGGCGTTTCATGGTATAGGCCACAGCTATCTGTCCGCCCATTGAATTCCCCACCAGGTGGAATTCTTCAAGCTTGAGAGCGTTGAAGAAATCTATCAGCCGTTCCGCCTGGCTCTCCACATCGTACTCCTCGTCCTGGAAATAGCTGCTGTCACCGAAACCGGGCAGATCAGGGATTATCACATGGTAGGAAGGCGTAAAGTGCTTGGCGAAGCGGATCCAGTTATCCTTATTGGCCCCAAAACCGTGCAGAAGCACCAGGTGGGGACCGGTGCCCCCTTCAAGGTAAACAATCTGATGCCGGCCAACCGTAACCTTCCTGCAGTTCAGACCGGCCGAACGCCGTACTGAACGCATCAACCATCTGTATAGGTTGCCCGGGTAAAGAATCAGGATCAGCAATAGGACGATGATTGCCAGGGCAATCCAACCAAACATAATTCTTCCCCTCCCAAGTT
>JAKOVY010000158.1 GCA_029781825.1 Bacillota bacterium
GGTGAACAGATCTACCATTTCGGGGTCAAACTGGATCTGCTTGTTTCTGTCCAGCTCGGCAATTGCTTCGGCATACGGAATCGCCTTTTTATAGGGTCGTTCCACCGTCATTGCGTCAAACGAATCAGCCAGGGCCATGATCCTCCCTTCGAGAGGGATCTCTTTACCCGACAAATTGAAGGGATATCCTTTACCGTCATAGCGTTCGTGGTGGTACAGAATTGCCGGGATAGCGGGATTGAGGGCTTTAATCTGCCTGGCAATATTGGCCCCCCAGAGAGGATGCTTGGTGATAATCTCCCATTCAGAGTTGTTCAATTTACCGGGATTGTTCAGGATGGATCTGTCGATTTCGATCTTGCCGATATCATGCAGGTAGGCTCCGTATTGTAAATGCTTTTTAGCCGGAGGCGGCATCCCCATAAGCGTAGCAATGATGCTGGCGTAGACCAGCACCCTCTCTGAATGGCCATAGGTGTAGCTATCCCTGGCGTTGATGATGGCCAGGAAAGCGGTTAGTTTATTGAACATCTCCTCTTCCGAGGGATCGACCTGCGCCTTGAGAAATTCCAGGACAGAGTAAAAGGTTTCAACCTTGTTCCCGCTGATTATTTTCGCCTTGTAAAGAGCCTGTTCGGCTTTATTTACAATCTCCTCCCTGGTAGACCCGTCTGCCGGGTAAAAAGCAAGACCCAGGGAAGCGGTTAAGTCGTAATCCCAATAACCTTCCTTATCTAATATGACAATGTTATTTTTTATATTTTCTCGTATCGACTCCGCCAGGGCCAGCGCTTCCTCCCGGCTGCCTTTATCTACAATAACGGCAAATTCATCGCTGCCGGAGCGAAAAATTTCACCTGAATTCCCTACCGTATCGGCAATAACTTCCGCCACTTCAACAAGGAGGCGGTCGCCCGCCTGGTGACCGCGGGTTTCGTTGTAATATTTAAAGTAATCCAGGTCCATCAAGATTAGGGCAAAGGAGGCGGCGTCGCCTTCTTCGATTTTACGCTTTAGTTCCTCCTGCAAAAAGCGGCGGTTATACAAGCCGGTCAGGTCATCCACATTTACCTGCCTGGAGAGGCGGTCGCTAATGGCGCGCTCCATGTCGACCAT
>JAKOVY010000010.1 GCA_029781825.1 Bacillota bacterium
GCCATCAGTTTCTCCCTGCTGACCATCTTGTCTTGAATCCGGTAAAAATCCATACGTCACCTCTGTACACAATATTGTTCACATTGTTGGACAAAAACATATTACCACTGGAAAATTTTCTGATCAAGGGGATCCGGTAAAACCGGGTGAGGGAATGAGGGTAAGCGAGGTTTCGGCCTTTGCTTATACTCCCCCGGCAGAAAACCGGCACCAGGGTCAATAAGGGTAAGCGCCTCCAACATCGAAGGGCCACAGCGAACCACATCTTTAAGGATGACCAGGATCAATGAGGGTAAGCTCCCGCAACTCCAGCGCCGCAGGTGCACCCCGGTGCCGTATCAAGCTTTATCCAGCAGGCTCATGAGTATAACGGTTATCTCTTCCCGAGTGGCGGCCTGGTTTATCCGGTTGCGAGCCTGGGCCGCTCCGGGTATTCCTTTGATGTACCACGATAGGTGCTTTCTCATCTCCGAAATCGTGCGGTCGGCACCCTTCAGCTCCAGCATCAGGTCGAAATGATGCAGAGCCGTTTGTATCCGCTGAGCCCAAGTAGGTGCGGGGGGAAGCTCTTTCGCTTCCAAAGCCGCCGCCACCGCAGCGAACAGAAAGGGATTCCCCATACCGCCGCGGCCGATCATAACCGCATCGCAGCCGGTGAGCCTGATCATCTCCAGAGCATCCCCGGCGTCAAATATATCACCGTTGCCGATAACCGGAATGCTCACCGCGGCCTTGGCTTCCCTGATCGCGTTCCAGTCGGCCCGACCGGAAAAGAACTGCTCACGGGTGCGGGGATGAAGGGTGATGGCTTTGACCCCCTCATCTTCGGCTATACGGCACAGCTCCAAGTAATTGATGCTGGAGTCATCCCAGCCTTTTCTCATTTTTACCGTGACCGGAATCTCAACCGCGTTTACCACCGCCCGTATCACTTCCCGCGCCCGGGGAAGATCCTTCATCAGTGCGGCTCCCTCGCCGTTTTTTACTATCTTGGGGGTGGGGCAGCCCATGTTTATGTCGATGATAACCGCCCCTTGCTTTTCGGCAATGGCGGCTGCCCGGGCCATATTCTGCGGCTGCCCGCCAAAGAGCTGTACTACCGCCGGAACGGTCTCCTGCGATAAATCAAGCATTTCCATGGTCTTGCGGTGACCGTAAACCAGCGCCTGATCGCTTATCATCTCGGTGAAGTTTAAACCGCATCCGAAGGATGCGGTCAGGATTCGGTAAGCTTTATCGGTAACACCGGCCATGGGGGCGCATATTACCCTGTTCTTAAAGACATATCCTCCGATGCTGAAACTCATACCTGCCTCACGACTGGTTTCTTTCGTATATTATTCTCAAGCCCTCCAGGGTGAGAAAATGATCCACCAACTGTATGTGCTCGGACTCCGGGGCAATGAGATCGGCAATACCTCCAGTAGCAATGACCTTGAAGTCCCAGGGGATCTCCTCTTTGATCTTTCTTATTATACCGTCCACCTGGCCGACGAATCCGTACAGAGCTCCGGATTTGATGCTGGCAACGGTGTTTTTGCCCACCACACTCTTGGGCTTCTCCAATTCCACCCGCGGCAGCTTGGCGGTTCTCTGGAACAGGGCCTCCATTGAGATACCGACTCCGGGAGCGATGGCCCCTCCCAGGTACTCATAGTTTTCGCTGACCACGCAGAAGGTGGTGGCGGTTCCAAAGTCCACAATAATCAGGGGACCGCCGTATTTCTCCAGAGCGGCCACCGCGTTGACCACCCGGTCGGCCCCCACCTCGCGAGGATTCTCGTACTTGATGGCCAGGCCGGTCTTGATCCCGGGCTCGATGACCAGGGCCTTAATGTTGAAATACTTGCTTATCATCCATTCCAGTTCACTCACCAGGGGAGGTACTACCGATGAGATAATTGAGCCTTTGATTTCAAGGGGATCAATACCCGCGTGCCGGAAAAAGCCCAGCATCATCAAGCCGTACTCATCGGCCGTACGCAACCGGTCGGTCCTTATCCGCCAGTGGGTCAGCAGTTCCTGCCCCTTGAAAACACCGGTCACAATGTTGGAATTCCCTACATCCAAAACGAGTATCATCAATATCCCTCCCTTGGGTAAATTAAGGTTTAATGCCAACCTTCGGTGCCGCCTTCTCGTTTGCTCCCCGACCGTGGGGGAGACTGATTCGCTCGACCCTGCCCAATAATCATCCTGCCGTATGCGCTGTAAATCTCGGGTCCTACACCCGGCTCAGATTCAGGTTCTTGCGAACGTGGTAGCTGATAAAGGCCGCCACCGAGGCCTTGATGAGATCGAGACCAATAAACGGCAAGAAACCGATTTTGATGACGTACCCCACGTCAACCCCTTGTCCCAAATAGAAGTTCAGAATTACAAACAGATAGGGGAGTCCAATCAGGTACATAACCGCAATTCCGGTGGCGATTGACAGCACATGCGCGATCAGGGTGTTGCCCCAGCGCTCCAGGCAGAAGCCCACCGTCCAGGCGGTGAGGACAAAACCGATCAGAAACCCGAAAGTAGGTGACAGGAAGTAACCGGGGCCCCCGTAGGGCGGGCTGGCGAATATCGGTATCCCTACCAGTCCCAAGAGTATGTACGCCATCATGCTGAGGGGAGCCATGCGGCGGCCCAGAACCCCTCCGGCCAGAAAAACCAGCAGGGTTTGCAGGCTGTAGGGGACGACGGCTGCCGGAAGAAACCTGGTCAAAACAGTCGAGGCTGCGATTAATGCCGTAAAGACGGCAGCATAGGCCAAATCCCTGGTTTTTGGAAGCATTGAAATCCACCTTTTTTATCAGATCAATAAATATTGAATCAACGCAGGCTGATGATGTCAAAACTGATGTCGAGTGCCGCCGCCGAATGGGTAAGGCTGCCCATAGAAATCAGGTCTACACCGGTCTTGGCGACCTCTACCAGGTTTTCCTGAGTAATGCCGCCGGAGGCCTCCAGTATTGCCTGCCCTCCGTTTATGCGCACCGCTTCCTTCATCATTTCCGGGTCCATGTTGTCAAGCAGGATCACGTCGGCTCCCGCGGCCAAGGCCTCACGCAACTGCTCCAGATCTTCGACTTCCACTTCGATCTTTATC
This sequence comes from Bacillota bacterium, assembly GCA_029781825.1. GTDB lineage: Bacteria > Bacillota > Syntrophomonadia > Syntrophomonadales > DTU052 > DTU052. The sequence goes on from JAKOVY010000010.1 coordinate 3,101, forward strand.
AGGTGATGGGTGTTGCGCCTGATGGTCTGAATGGCTTCGGTAATCCCGCCGGCGGCTCGGATATGATTGTCCTTGATAAGCACCCCGTCATAGAGTCCGAAACGGTGATTATGGCCTCCTCCGACTCGGACGGCGTATTTTTCCAGAATTCTAAGGCCGGGTAGGGTCTTGCGGGTGTCAACGATCTTTACCGGGAAATGGCGCACCCGGTCTACCAAATCGTAGGTCTTGGTGGCAATACCCGACATGTGCTGCAGGAAGTTGAGAGCAACCCTCTCCCCGGTCAGCAGGGTTCGGGTCTTACCGGAAACACGGGCAATCTCCTCTCCTTCCACAACCAATTCCCCGTCATCTTTCAATACCGTGAAGACAACATCCGGATCCAGGAGCGAAAAAACTCGCTCGGCGACGTGTATGCCGGCCACTACCCCCTCCTGTTTGACATAAAAGACGCCCTGCGAGCGGTGATCGGGGGGAATAAGGTTGTCGGTGGTTATGTCGCGATGGCCTATGTCCTCAATCAGGGCCTGCTTGACAATCATATCGATTTGCATCCAGTTCATAATTGGGCACCCTCCTACCAGTTTTTAAATGTCAGGTGTTGAGCCCACCTTATATCATCCCGATCGGGATAGTCCCGGCGATAATGCGCGCCCCGGCTTTCTTTGCGCCACAAGGCTGCCTGGACCATCACCCGGGCCACTGTCAGCATATTAATCGATTGATAGTACTCCAGTTCGCTTTGGCCCCTGCCCAGTTCACGCCCCAGCCTGTTTATGGCGCCGGCGGCAGTCTTCAGGCCCTCTTCATCTCTTATAATGCCGACATACTCCCACATGATGTTGCTCAATTCACGGCGAATCTCCGCCGGTTCTTTATTCCCCTCCGGGAGATACAGGTCGTCTTCCTTGCGGAGGTTCTCCATGATCTCCTCTACGCCTACCGTCCGCCGATAAACCATCGGCCGGGAGGCCTCCACTATCCGCTGTCCAAACACCAATCCTTCCAGAAGGCTGTTGCTGGCCAGGCGATTGGCTCCGTGGACCCCGTTGCAGGCCACCTCGCCGCAGGCGTAAAGGCCGTAAATGGAGGTCTCGCCGTATGTATTGGTCTTGACCCCGCCCATCATGAAATGGGCCGCAGGTGCTACCGGTATCGGGTCCCGGGTAAGATCATGCCCAAAACCCAAACACGTTTGATATATATTGGGGAACCGAGCCGCCGGATCGGGCAAACGGGTGACGTCCAGAAAAACCCGATCACATCCGGTCTGGTTCATTTCGTTCCATATAGCCCTCGCCACCACATCCCGGGGAGCCAGTTCCCCCAGGGGATGGTACCGGGGCATGAAACGTTCATTTTTGCTGTTCAACAGGTGGGCGCCCTCGCCGCGGACGGCTTCTGATATAAGAAAACGCTGGCTGGTATCAGTAACCAGTACCGTCGGGTGGAACTGGACAAATTCCATATCCGCCAGTTCGCACCCGGCCCGGAAACAGGCTGCTACCCCGTCAGCAGTTGCGATATCGGGATTGGTGGTATACTTGAATAACTGCCCTGCTCCTCCGGTAGCCACAATGGTGCACTTTGCCAGATAGAGGGCTTTGCTCCCCCGGGTGTTATCGAGCACCAGAGCACCCTGACACTCTGCCCCCGTGGTAAGAATATCAATCAGGAACTGGTTTTCCCGAACAATTATGTTCGGTTCCTGCAGGCACCTGGCGACCAGGGCCTGTCGGATGGCCTCCCCGGTGGCATCGGCGGAATGGAGTATACGGGCTTTGCTGTGAGCCGCTTCCCGGGTTAGAGCCACCGTTCCGTCCACCGTATCAAACTGCGCTCCCAGTTCCATCAGTTCTCTTACCCGAGCCGGGCCTTCAGTGACCAGCACGTTAACCGCTTCAATGTCGCACAAACCGGCACCGGCTTCCAGGGTGTCCTCCAGATGCAGAAAGGGGGAATCCTCCTCGTGTACGGCGGCAGCAATCCCCCCTTGAGCTAAACCGGTATTTGAATCCTTCAAGGTCTTTTTGGTAAGCACTATCACCTGGCCTAATTCTGAAGCCTTCAAAGCAGTAAACAGCCCGGCAATTCCACTGCCAATCACCAGATAATCTGTCCTGAATACCGGCACATCCGGTTTTATTTCCGAGATATATCGACCGATCTGCATAATGTTCTCATTACTTTCCCGTGCCGTCAGCACCAATCATGTATTTCCATTATATAAATCCCCGGATAATCATGAAATACTGAGCATCCTCTCCAGTGCACGATAGGCCTTTTGCCTTACATCCTCCGGGACTTCAATTTTATACTCCAGGGTATCCATAGCGTGGGCCAGATTCTCCAGGGTATTTAATTTCATATTCGGGCAAATGAATTCGTCGCGGGCAATATGAAACACTTTATCGGGAAACCTGGTTTGCAGTTGGTGCAACAGCCCGATTTCGGTGCCGATGATGAATTCCCGCGCCGGACTTTTTTCCACATACTTGAGAATTCCACCAGTGGATAAAGCCTCATCCGCCAGGTCTATCACCTCAGGACGGCACTCCGGGTGTACCAGCACTATGGCTCCGGGATGCCGCGCCTTCTGCTCCCGTATCTCCTCAGCGGTAACATTGTGGTGAGTCGGGCAGTATCCAGGCCAGCACTCAATCTCCCGTCCGGTTTTTCCGGCCAAAAAATGGCCCAAGTTCTGGTCGGGTACGAACAGAATCCGGCTGTCGGGTGGAATGGAGTTTACCACCTGGATGGCGTTGGATGAAGTACAGCAGATATCGCTTTCCGCCTTGACTTCAGCCGATGAGTTGACATAGCAGACCACCTGAGCTCCCGGATGGGATTTCTTCCATTCCCGCAGTTTTTCACCGGTGATCATATCCGCCATTGGACAACCGGCTTCCGGTTCCGGCATGATTACCAGCTTATCCGGACTCAATATCTTGGCACTCTCCGCCATGAAGCTGACGCCGCAGAAAACGATCACGCTGGCATCGGTGCCGGCCGCATATCTCGCCAACTGCAGCGAATCACCCACCATATCCGCCAGGTCCTGAATCTCGGGACGCTGGTAGAAATGAGCCATTATTACCGCATTGAGTTCTTCTTTGCGTTTCTTGATATATTGAACCAAGCTGTCAGGCATAAAAATCCCTCTTGATAATGTATTAAATCCAACTGCAGTGCTTGCCGGTGAGCAACACGATATCCTTTCCCGGCAAGATTCTCATCAAGTGAATATCACCCTACAGTATTCGCAGGTTCAGTTCCGGTCTTCAATTCAACGATCTTGTTCTGGGAATCAACAAAAACCGTCTTGGGCTTAAAGGTCCTGCACTCTTCATCACTCATTACCGCATAAGTTATGATGATAACTGAATCCCCCGGCTGTACCAGGCGGGCTGCAGCACCATTCAGGCATATTTCACCCGAGCCTCTTTCACCTTCGATTACGTAGGTCTCAAAGCGCGCTCCGTTGTTATTATTAACCACCTGGACCTTTTCATTAGGCAAAATATCAGCCGCATCCATCAGGTCCCGGTCGATGGTTATACTGCCCATGTAATTCAGGTTTGCCCCAGTAACTACGGCCCTGTGAATCTTGGATTTGAACATTGTTCTGTACATGTTACACCTCCACTAGAAGGTTATCAATCAATCTTGTAGTACCAAACCTTACAGCGAGCGCTAGCAAAACCTGGCCTTTTATCTCCTCAAGCTCACTCAAATCAGAAGCGTTATAAATCTCCACATAATCAACTTGCGCACCGTCTACTTGATTAATCATCTCCAGCATGGCTTCTCTTACTTTAGAAGGCTCTCTCTCTCCCCGGTTTATCAAATCCCTGGCCATAAGCAGGCTGCGGTACAGGATCGTAGCTTTTTCCCTGTCCTCCGGCGACAGGTAAACATTGCGCGAACTCATGGCCAATCCATCCGGTTCCCGGATAATCTCACCCTTTACAATCTGAACAGGGAAGTTCAAATCCTTCACCATCTTTTCAATGATCAGGGCCTGCTGGGCATCCTTCTGCCCGAAGAATGCCATATCCGGCAAACAGATATTAAAGAGTTTGCTCACCACGGTAGTAACCCCTCGGAAGTGACCGGGTCGATTTCGGCCGCACATCTTGTTTTCCATTCCCGCCGGCGGTTCCACCATGGTCTGCTCTTTTTCGGGATACATTGATTTCACCGTAGGGGTGAAAACCGCATCAACTCCTTCCTTTTGCAGAAGGGCGAGGTCCCGGGACAGGTCCCGGGGATACCGGTCATAATCCTCTCCTTCTCCAAATTGAATCGGGTTAACGAAAATGCTGACA
>JAKOVY010000028.1 GCA_029781825.1 Bacillota bacterium
GGTTTCGTAGGAGAAGTTAAATAGGGGTTCAGTCAACGGATCTTTAAAGGGTCCCAAAGGACTTTCGCTTATCGCAACGGAAATGCGCTTCAAACCGTCAGGTCCTTCCGCGGAGTAGAAGAGAAAATAGTGGTCTTGGTACTCCAGTGGACCAGGAGCCCAAAAGTTGCGGCTACCTCCCCAGGCCACGTTCTCCGGCGCTAGGGCACGGCCGCCGCGGGTCCAGTGTACCAGATCGTCGGAGACATAAACATCAAAGCCACTTCCCCCGGTAGGGTAAAGGTAATACCGTCCATCGGCTGCTTTCAGCAGATCAGGATCTGGCGCCAAGGGAATTAGTGGATTGGAGTAAAACAGAGCGTGGTAACCCTCATCACTAGGGTCTGCCCAGTTTACCGGGGCATACAGGATCCCAGTCAAGTCAGGGAGCAGTTCCTCCTCTGTATCAGGATAGACGACCCGAACCACAGCCTCTTGATAACTACTATGAAGCGTAGCCGCCTCCAGCACAACGTACGGATTGATCAATACACAGACCAATGACATAGTTGCTAATACGATACCCAATTTCTGCCGCCTCCCCCTTTGGATCGAAGGAAAACCCGCGGTGTTCTCCCAAAGCGAATATCCGTAGACAAAATGCAATTTCCGTGTCATTGCAGACTACACGGAGTACCCAAAGCCACCTGGACTAGCCAAGCTCGTCAGGGACTTCTAACAATCTTTGATATATCTTGATTAGTATTCCAGGTTTATGTAACCACCGTTTCCATCAAAGTAAGAACTTACTTACAGATGCGACCTACGGATCAATATGTCTTTTTCCAACTTTCGTTCAAAGTTACTTACATTTTACTACGGGGTTCCCTTGTTGATCAAGAACCTCGTTTGTTTTACACTTAGTCTGAAGAAGGAACCACAAGGAACCCCGCATCGCGTCGAGTTTTGAGGGGCTTATTTTTTTTGCATTTGTATCATTTTTATGTATAGTAAAGTACGGTAAACTGCGGTATAATAAAAGGTATCTATGCCTTAGGGGAGGAATACGATGAACCTCAAACAGTCCCGAAGAAAGAACGGTAGAGTATACCTCACAATCGAGAAGGCCTATCGCGATGCGAACGGTAAACCACGAACGAAGACCATTAAGTCGTTAGGTTACCTAGACGAACTGGAAAAGATTTACGATGACCCGATAGCTCATTTCAAAGAAGTTGCGCGCAGGATGACCGAAGAGGAAAAGGCTAGCCAAAACGTAACTATGGTGGTCAATATGAACGAAGAACTGGAACCAAGTACCGATAGTCGAAAGAACTTTGGCTACGCCGCCATTCTCAAGATCTACCATAAGCTGAAACTGGACCGTTTTTTCAAGAATAAGGCTAGACACAAGAAGTTCGAGTACAACACCAATTCCATCATGATGTTGCTGGTGATCTCCAGGATACTGTCTCCTGGTTCAAAGAAGAAGGCTTATGAGGAAAAGGGGCGTTACTTTGAGCGGTTTGATTTTTCCTTGACCCATGTATACCGGGCTCTATCCCACTTCTCAGAAATCGCCACTGACTTTCAACGCTACCTCCACTCGCAGATTTCCAATACCTATGGTCGCAATACCAAGGTTATCTATTACGACGTTACCAACTACTATTTCGAAACTGATGAGGCCGACGATCTCCGGAAGTTTGGAAACAGCAAAGAAGGTCGTAATAACCCCATTGTACAACTGGGATTGGCCATGGACGCAGACGGAATTCCTCTATGCTACCAACTGTTCCCAGGCAACACTGTAGATAAGGAGACCTTTAGGCCGCTAATTGGGGAAATAAGGAAGAATTACGATACGGGACGGATTATCGTTGTTGCGGACATGGGAATTACGACGGGTGACAATATCTTCTACTTACAAGGCAAGGAAAAGGGTAAGAATTTCAATGGCTATGTATTCGGCTTTTCTGTAAGAGGTGGGACCAAAGCTTTCAAGGAGTATGTGCTTTCCGATGAAGGGTATCTGGATAAGGATGGTCGTCCGGCTGATGAAAGCGCGGATTTCAAGGTTAAGACTCGGGTCATTGCCAGGGACATCAATGTAACAACTCCTGCCGGGGCCAAGGTCAAAAAGACGGTCTACGAAAAGCAAGTAGTCTTCTGGAGTAGGAAGTATGCAGAGAAGGCCCGGGCCGAGAGGAATGAGCTATTGGCCAAAGCCCATGATCTGGTGACAAACCCTCAAAAATACAACAAGGCCACTTCCTACGGCGCAGCCAAGTACATAAAAAACATGAAATTCGACAGCAAAACCGGGGAGATTCTTACTACCAAGGAAAAGCCCGTAATTGACGTGGAGAAGATCGTCGAAGAGCAGAAATACGACGGATATTATTCCATTGTTACCAGTGAGCTGGATGATATGCCCACCGAGGAGATCATTGAAACCTATCGTGGCCTGTGGCAAATTGAAGACACATTCAAGATTACTAAAGACATCCTAGAAACCCGCCCGGTCTACGTATCGGTGGAAGACCATATCAATGCCCACTTCCTTACCTGCTTCATTGCCCTAACCATTCTGCGGATCCTACAGAAGAAGACCGGGCATCGATACTCAGCAGAGAAAATCGTCGATTGCCTGAAAAGGATCTCCTGTTCCCTCGAACACGAAAACGTTTATCTGTTCGACTACCGAAGTGAAATCTCTGACGCTATCGGAGAAGCCCTGGGCATTGATTTTGCTAAGAAACGTCTGCGTCTGGGAGACATCAAAAAAATTCTGGGCGAGGTAAAAAAATGACATTTTCCCCTACATAACGCCGACATGGCCAGAGGTCTGCAAACCCTTTCGTACCAAGGGTTTGAGACCTCTGTTTCTGACTATAACTGCAAAAGATGGGATTTTACTACGGGGTTCCCTTGTTGATCAAGAACCTGGCCTAGCTCGGCAAAGCCTAATGCTGCGAATTAGAACAACAAACGGGGGAAACAAGCGAAAAGCCAGGGTGGCCTCATTGACAGAACCTTGGTTAGCCCATATATTGACCAGACCTTGTCCCAATCAGGAATGTCTTTTTGGCCGTTAAGACTAGAGGTAGTCATGCAGGGACAAAAGAATAACCGATCCGTTCCCACCAATAAGGCTCATCTTACTGGCGCCGCAGACTACTTACTATTGGTGCTCCATAGCCCTATGCCAGTTGTTCGGCGCCTCTTTCGGTACATATTTGCCCCGGGGCAGATCGTCTTCGGTACGAATGGTCCAGCACAGCAATTCCTCCAGTAGCTCCATCTTGATTTCGCCATAGTCCGGATCCCCGTATACATTCCTCAACTCCGCGGGATCTTCCACGATATTGTACCGTTCTCCGCTACCGATCACATCATAAAGCAGCTTCCAGTCTCCCTTACGGATCATCTTCAAATTGCCGCTTTGGGTGACGCTGTTTAACTCATCGTATTCGTCCCCCGCAGAGGAAAAATGCAGCTTCGGTCGCTCATGCTCCCCATAGGGCCAACCACCAAAACCGAGCTCACAGTAAACACTTAGGAACTCCTCCTTGGGATAGGGCTGACCGGTCAGCAAGGGCCACAAACTCCGGCCTTGCACACCGTAAGGAATCTCAGCCCCCACCGCTGCACAAAGGGTCGGCATCAGATCCACCAGAGAGACAAACTCCTCGGTCACCCGCAGACCTTGTAGGATTCCGGGCCCCATTATCAACAGCGGTACACGCACCAGGCATTCGGGTAGTCCAACACCCTTCCGTTGCAGTCCGTAATCGGCGGCGTAATCACCGTGGTCCGCGCAGAAGATGACAATGGTGTTTTCCAACAGGTTCGCCTCTTGGAGATAAGTCACAAAACGCTGCAACTGATCATCGATCAACTGAAGCATACCGCAGTAGTTGGCACGGTACCGGCGCCAAAGGTCATCGTAACCCGGAATCTTCTCTTCGATCAAGCGACGCAACCACCGCCAGTGGGGACCCTTATTCCAAGCACCTTCCGGTCCAATCCGGCGCGGGGGAATTGCTTCCTCCGGAAAGAGACTGAAGTACGGTTCGGGCACTTGATAAGGGTTGTGGGGTTCCGGAAAACTCAACCACAAAAAGAAGGGAGAATGGCTCTTGTTTCAAACACTCGATGGCATCGTCCACAATCCGGACAGGAAACTGGCACCCTAAGGAAAAAGGTGTGGGTTCCGTGCTTACCCGGTGGTGAAGGTTTTCCAGCCAAGTTTCAAAGGCTCTTTGTTGTTCTGTTTTGTATTGCGGCCGGCCACCGGTGGTATGCATGTATGATGAATAGAAATCAAAATCCTCGGGCCGAAGGCAACTGTGGTTCTTGCCCGAGAGGTAAATAGAATAACCATGGCTGCGTAATACACCAATGAGATCTTTGCCGTAGTAGGCTTCATGCAGGGTCCAGTTGGTGCGGACCCGGGTTGCCTTGGGAAATCGCCCGGTAAAGAGGCTCGTACGGGCCGGACCACAGGTGGGCATGGGGGTATAGGCCCTTGTAAAACGTACTCCCCGGGCGTTAAGGGATTCCAGAAAAGGCATGGTGTCTAGGGGAAAACCCTCGCTCTTGAAAAAATCCGCCCCTTGCTGATCCGTCATGATGAGAACAATATTTGGCTGTTCCTTCATCACTGGAAAGCTCCCTGCTGTCTTGCGTCCTGATATGGAGGCATTGTTCCTATCTCGGACGTTTCTAAGTCGTTCACAAACACAGGTTCATACAGTGGCGGAATTCCGGTCTAAATCTCTGCATCCTGACATATGAATCCGTAATAGATTAGGACCAGGAGCCGACGAACATGAAACGACAATTACCAACAACAATCTACATGATGGTGCTGTGCCGGCTGCTTACCGGAAGCCTTGAACTAATAGCAGCCATCCTGATGTGGCGCTCAGGGAAGATCACCAGTGCCCTAAAGATCAACGCGTTCTTGGGCTTTGTGGGACCAGTGGTGTTAATCATCACGAACGCATTGGCCCTAAGGGCCCTTTCCAGTGAGCTTCCCCTTCAGAAACTGTTAATCATCGCCCTAGGAGTCCTCCTGATTTTTTGGGGTGCAACCAGTTAATCGTTCGGAGTCCAAAGTTTGGGCTTTTTCAAGGGGATCACCTTGCTGTCCTGCTTGGTCTCCTTTTCTTCCGGAGCCTCTTCCGATGGTTTCTCTACAAGACCCAGGTGATTAACCAACCCCTCCTGTACCTGGATCAGAAGTTCCATCACCTGGTACTGGGCCTGAACAAAGTTCCGCACATAGGGGTTCATCATAAGAATCTGGAAACGTTCAGCCATCTGTGCTTCCTCTTCGGGAGTAATCTCCTCACCACGTTCTTCTTTTTCCATCAGTTCCCTTTGGAAGCGAGAGAAATCGCTCAACATGTGTTTGGCCGCTTCCCGCTGCTCCAGTTGTTCCTTCGCACTTTGGAATTTCTTGAATTCCTCCGTGTCTTGAATCTCCTGGGCTAACTCGATGATTTTCCTCTGCACACTCATGGTAATCTCTCCTCTTGTCCCTGAATTAGAAGGGAATCTCCTCATTTTGCACCGTGCGGCCATCATCTTCGTCATCATCTTTTTCGGCCACCAATGCCACCGCCACCACCTGATCATTGTCTTGGAGGCGCATCAGCCGCACCCCTTGGGTACTCCTACCTTGACGAGGAATATCTGCTACCTTCATCCGGATCATGATCCCCTCGGAACTAATCATCATGACCTCATGATCCTCGACCACCACCCGGGCACCAACGACGGGTCCGGTTTTGTTTGTAATGTGGGCGGTCCTAATCCCTTTTCCACCCCGAGAAGTGACCCGGTATTCCGCAAGGGGTGTGCGCTTGCCGTATCCCTGTTGGGTCACCACCAACAGGTCACCCTCTTCGATGATAATCCCTCCCGCGACCACGAAGTCCCCTGGCCGCAGATCAATACCCTTAACACCGGCGGTAGCCCGGCCCATGGGCCGCACTTCCTTTTCGGGGAAACGGATGGCTTGGCCCAGATAGGTCACGATCCCAAATTCCTGATGCCCATCGGTGAGGAATACCCCAGCTAGTTCATCCCCATCCCGAAGGTTAATCCCCACCAATCCAGAATTGCGTGAAGAATCATATTCGCTTAACACCGTCTTTTTAATCTGCCCATTCTTGGTAATCATGACCAGATAGTGGTCTTCGTCAAAGGTAGCCACGGGGTGGACAGCTTTGATGGTTTCCCCTGACGACAAGGGCAATAGGTTTACAATCGCCGTACCCCGGGCTGTCCGTCCGGCCTCGGGGATCTCGTGGGCCTTTAGGCGATACACCTGTCCCCGATTACTGAAAAACAGCACGTAGGAGTGGGTGTCGGTGATGAACAGATGTTCCACGAAATCCTCTTCCCGGGTGTTCAGGGCCACCACACCCTTGCCGCCCCGGCGCTGGGCCCTGTAACTGGACAATGGCAAGCGCTTGACATACCCATAATGGGTCATAGTAATGACCACGTCTTCCTTGGTAATCAGGTCTTCAATTTCGAACTCGCCGGGATCATGATCGATCTTCGTCCGCCGGGGTGAATTGTATTTTTCCTTGATCTCCAATAGCTCATCTTTCACGATCTGGGCCACCCTTGCCTCCGAAGCGAGGATGTCCTTCAGATCCGCAATCCGCTCGGTCAACTCTTTGTGTTCCTGCTCAATCTTAATCTGCTCAAGACCGGTCAGGCGGCGCAGCCGCATGTCCAAAATGGCTACGCCAATTATTATTATGATTTAAGAAAAATTAGTGCAATTAATGTGTACAGTATTGAAGAAAAAGTTGCTAGCTTATTAGGGAAAACTCAAAATATTCCAGCTTTTTTTGTTTTTCATACGTTAAATGGTGGTCAGTTTGTGAATGTAAGAACCGACGACTTGTCCTGGATCTCTATCGCCCTTTCTCCCTCGTGCAACTCGCAGCCCATCGACCTGGCATGATTCACCAGATGATTGGCGAGCTGGCCCGCATCGGTCATGACATATCCTGGATAATTATCGATGCCCTTCTCTGGGTAGAGACTCGCAAGCTGCCCCCCAGCTCCCATCGCATCGATTATGAGGGTATTTAGCTT
>JAKOVY010000069.1 GCA_029781825.1 Bacillota bacterium
GTGGGTGCGGACAAAGTCCCAGACTCCTTCTTCCGTTCCCGCCTCAAGCTGAAAGCGCTTTTCCAAACCGCCATTGGGCTTGTAGGCGGAGATGACCAGGTCCTGCTTCACTGCGGTGGTCGAAGTAACCTGTTTGAAGGTCCCCTGCTTTTTGTCCAAGGTCCGCACGTCGGCGATGACAAATCCCGCCCGCAGAATGGCCTCCTGGATGGCGTTCCAGATCCGGTTCTGCGAGTTATGAAACACCACCGTCATCCACCGGCCGGGCTTTAAGACCCGGTAGTACTCAGCAAAGCACTTTTCCATGAGCTCCTGGTATTCTCTGGGGCCTTTGCCCTGCACTTTGTTTTCAACGGCTTCGGGCTTATTGTTAGTAAAAACCCTGAGCCAGGCTTCCCAGAGGAAGTTGAGCTCGGAATACATCAAGTTCCCACCATAAGGCGGATCTGTGAAGATGTAGTCTATGCTAGCATCTCTACAAGCTACTTGACTTGCACTTGCCGTTGCTATTGCTATTTCTCCTACTATCTTACATCGAGCATTATTAGCTTTGGTGCAATCGCGAATTTTACGCGGAAGACCATCAAACGGAGAAAGTTCCACAAAAATAGAAGAAATATAAAGTGTTCCTGGTAGGTTCGGTGTTCCGCCTGGTTTAACCGGTTGGTATCTTCTCGTCTTAGTAAAGTGCCAGAAAGCTGCGCTTAATACAAACAACTGCTTTAATAAAGGTTTGGCATGATTAACTAAGCTCGCCAGCACCCACAAATTCCGCCTGGTGTAAAAATGGTGAACATGAGTAATCCCATGTGATACTTTAGGCTGTTCGGTATTGTATCCCTCCGGCATGCGGTCGGTAGGATACCAGTACGGTATCTCGCTCTCCTCGATCTTCCGGATCAATTCCAGGTCGTACCCGTCGGGCTTTTTCTCATACCTCTTATTCCCCACCGAATAATTTATCAGCACCGGCACCTGGCGGGCGCGGGTGATAAACTCCCCGATGTCCCGGTCGTACACCCTTTCCGTAGCCCTCTCC
>JAKOVY010000071.1 GCA_029781825.1 Bacillota bacterium
AATCGCCCTTATCCGCGTTGTTCTGGATGCGGCTGTATCTAATCAGGCCCGAAGCCGGGATAATTGTGATCCCCCGCTCCTCCAGCCGGTCCAGGAAGAGGTTCAACCCCAGCGAATCGCTGGCCATGTGTCCGGCCACGACAATATTGATATGATGTTTCTTGGCCTCCTCCCGGTGCTTTTCGGTCAAGTGCATGCGGATGACGGTTCCTACGCCGGCGGCGGCCAGCTTTTCGTACATATCGGCGGACCCTGAGGTTCCACCGGTCATATCCACCAAAATCCGTCCGGCCCGTTTCTTCTTGTCTCCCACCACCAGTTCCGGTCCGGCTTTTAACCGCTTGGCTTCACGGTACTCCGGTATTTCCAGGAGCACCTCCAGCAACTCCTCCAGGTAACAGGGGTTCCGGTCATCGATATATCGCTGCAGATAATCGTTCACCAGGTTGTCGGCCGGAGTATGCACACACATAAAAGGTATATCCAGTAGGCGGGCCGCTTCCACCGCTCGCTGGTGGTTGAACGGCATCATGTTGCGCCTGACTTCCGAGATGCGTGAATCCATAATCCCTTCGGCAACGTTGATGGGTATGCCGGCCCTCAACAGCAGGTCGGCCTGCAGTTCCATTACCCCAAACAGAGCGGCCTGCGCGATGCCCTCCGGGTGATGGGCCATTATAAGGTCGATCTTCCAGCCTTTCTCGCGCAGACGGTCCGCCAGGATAATCTCAGGGGTTTCCATATCAATCCCGCAAAATATAGACGTGATCTCCTCCTGCCCCGTTCCGTAAAGAATTCTGGTATCACTAAAGGGGTTGGTCAAGGTCTCCCGGTCAAAGAAGGCCGATTCCCGCTCGGATTTCCGCTCAAACTCCCGGCGGTTTCTCTCCAATATGCGGTTAATCTCCTCCTGCCCCCGCACGTCTTTCTCAATTCCCAATCTGACAGCCAGTTCGTATATCTCGTAAAGCTTCACGATTCAGCCTCCCCAAACTGTTTGTAGCTTCCAGTGCAAAATCTCGATTCCCCAACAAATTATAACATAACGCCATAACCGCTATTCTCTCTTTTCCAGGGCTTCAAGGCGCTGGAGAACGTGATCCAGCTTGAGCTGAATCTCTTCCAAACTCCTGACCAGGGACAGGGGAGGCGGTTGAGGTACCTCCGGACGCTGGGACAAGGAAAATATTTCCTCCCGATTGGCCATCCGATTAGTCAGGATGCTGTTGGGGGAAGGGCGCCACTCAAGGCCCAGTTCACCCCTGGTAACCGGTTCTTCCGACCCTTTTAGAATTACGCTGAATCCCCCTGAAGGTTCCAAAATCCCGGTTTCTACCTCATTCACATCCCTTATTCCCTGCTTGCGCAGTTCCTGCATTAGGTCATCTACGTTAAACTTCTCCTTGCCCAGGTTTTCCCTGATGATCTTGCCGTCCTTTATCATAACCACTGGGCTTCCCTGAATCAAACGGCTGAGCCGCTGGTTCTTGATGGATAAATAGGATACACCGTATTCCATGATCGCCAAGGTAATGAGAACCCCTACTCCCTCATAGAAAGGCAGGCTCTGGTCCAAAGCCACCGACGTCAGTACATGGCCTACTCCGGTCATAACCACAAAATCAAAAAGCCCCAGTTCCCCCAGGGCTCTCTTCCCCATTAATCTGATCACTATCAAAGCCACCACATACATGGCTACAGCCCGCACGATAAACGCAAACACATTTATCCCCGCCAATTCCCCCTCTCTTAGTATGGATCACCTACTTAGGTTTATTCTCGAGATATTGCAGCAGCCGGTCCAAAGGCCAGGTATTCACCACATCATCGGCCTGAAGCCAGCCACGACGGGCATTGTAGATTCCGTATTCAATTAACGACATGTCACCGGCCTGGTGGGCATCACTGTTGATGGCCACCTTTACCCCTTGCTTCCGGGCTTCAAAGGCCACTTCTTCCGAAATATCCAATCGATCAGGATGAGCGTTTATCTCCAGGATGGTCCCCCGGCGGGAGGCCGCCTTTATCACCTTTTCGATATCGACCTGATAGCCGGCACGGCGGGTTAGCAGCCGCCCGGTTAAGTGTCCGATGATATCCACATTGGGGTTTTCAATAGCACTTATAATACGATGGGTCTGCTCTTCCGGGGAGAGGTGAAAGGCGCTGTGGATCGAGGCCACTACAATGTCCAGCTTCTCCAAAACCTCATCAGGGAAATCCAGGGTGCCGTCGCGCATTATGTCGACTTCAATCCCGCTCAGGATGCGAAAGTCCGTCATCTCTTCATTCATGCGGGCAATTAAGCGCAATTGGTCATGCAAGCGCTTCTCGTCCAACCCCCTTGAGATCTTGAGCGACTGGGAATGGTCGGTAACGGCTACATAAGAGTACCCCATGGAGCGGGCCTGCTCCACCATTTGTTCAAGGGAATGGGCACCGTCGGTCCAATCCGTATGTATGTGGAGGTCTCCCTTTATTTCAGACTGGTTGATGAGCAGAGGCAGCCTCCGAGCGACAGCCTGCTCAATCTCCCCCCGATTTTCCCTGAGTTCCGGGGGGATCCACTGCATCCCCAATTTCTCGTAAATCTCTGCTTCGCTCCTGCCCGAAGCCACTCCTGCTTCCTGCATATGCCTTAGCATTATTTCTTTGTGCTCTTTGGAGCCGGTCGTCAGCAACAACGCCATGGGAAAATCGGAAGGGCTGACTACAATTACCTCGAATTTAAAACCGAGGCTTATTCGGCCCCTGATAACCGCGTCACCCGTCTCATCAATATCCTTAAGGTTTCGGTACCGGGCGACCCGCTGCCTGACCATTTCCGGTTCATTGGAGGCTACCACTATGTCAATGTCGTGCACCACAGGTTTCCGGCGCCTGATACTGCCCACCAATTCCGCTTTTTCAATGCCTTCGCCACCGCTTAAGAAGGTGCAAAAGTCCCGGGCTATGGGCAGAACCGTCCCCAGGGTCACGGTCTCTCCGATGGACTCAAGCATCTCAATGCCTTTTTTTATGTTGTATTCAGTTTTGGCTCCCAGCCCCGGCAGTTCGCGGATCTTGCGTGCTTTGGCCGCCTCCAGCAGATCGTTCAGGTTGGTGATGCCCAGGTGTTCATAGATTACCCTTACCGTTCTCGGGCCCAGGCCCGGCAAATCCAGCATTCTGAGGACGCCCCGGGGAACCCGGTCCAGGAGTTCCTGGTGGTACTTCAGCGAACCGGTTTGCAGGATCTCTTCTATCTTCGACTGAATGGCTTTGCCGACGCCGTCCACTGTATGCAGCTTACCTTGCCGCCATAAATCCTCCAGGTCCTCCCCAAGCTCACAAATGGAGTGAGCTGCTTTCCGGTAAGCCCTGATCTTGTAGGGGTTGTCACCCAAGATTTCCAGTATATTGGCTACCTCTTCCAGAATAGCGGCAACTTCGCGGTTATCAATCAATCAGGCACCCCCTTTGACGTACTCTTATGTAGCCTGCGATTGCTTTAACCTGCCCATCTCCCCATCCAGACTGTCAATCCGATTTCTCTCCTCCAAAAGCTTTACCAACTGATCATAATCCTCCTGGAGCTTGCTCAATTCGTCGGTCAGGTTGAGTGCAGCCAGGATTGCCAGTTTGGCCACACCAAGGTTAGGAAATCTTATAGAGAGTTCACGCATCTTCTGATCGACCCTGTCAGCCAAAAGCTGGATGTAGTCCGGATCTTCGGGGCCCTTGATAACGTATTTGTCACCGAAGATCTCCACCGTTACTTTGGCTATTTCCTTCTTCCTGCTGACCATACCCGGAAACCTCCCTCGAGAAATGGTGTGTCTTTATGCTTCGATATTAACAGATTAATCTCCTTTTTATGCCATAAATCAGCCCATTACGCCGGGTCCTTAACGACGGAGTTCGACCGGGTAGTGTAAATCGCATAATCACAAATGCTGAAACAGCGGTTCTCAACAACGGCGGGCGGCCACAGCATGGTCAGCACCGGCAGTAGTAAGGATTGCCAGAGCAGGCGGGGATTAAACAGATCAGAGCGCACCGGTAATGAAGCGGCGGTAAGAGATTGAAGGGGAAGGACGCTGCCATATGGCAAGGCGGTAAGGAGCAATCAAGAGTGAGCACAATGTGGTCTATACCTCATTAAATCCCTCCAATAACCGGCCAGTGGTGTCAAGCACGGTGCGGTCTGTTTGGCACCGACAATCGAAAAGGAGGGCTTAAAGCCCTCCCTCTTCTTACCTAAAGCAGCGTCAAAAATACCATTCCTTCATTGCAGATTCCTTTAGGAAAACAGCCTGTATTGTTTACCTGAGGCGGGCGTCAAAAACTTCTGCCGTCTTTTGCAGGATCCCGCTGATAATGCGGTTAATCTCCTCATCCTGCAGCGTATGCTGATACGACTGGAAGGTAAGCGCAAAAGCCAGGCTCTTTTTGCCCTCACCCAACTGGGGTGATCTATAGACATCGAACAGTTCGACCTTTATCAGGAGATCCGTGCCCGATTCCTTTATGGTTTCCGCCAAATCTGCAGCATTCACCTCTTCGGACACTACCAGGGCCAGATCCCGCTTTACGGCGGGGTACTTGGAAATGCCCTGAATCCGATGGTGCGAGAGCGATACCGCTTCATAGAGTAGGTCTATATCGATTTCAAAAGCGCAAACCCTGCTCTCAATATCGATCCTCTCCAGAACCCGGGGGTGGATCTCACCAATACTGCCGATCCGTATGTCACCCGCGGTGATGACAGCGTATCGCCCGGGGTGATAGGAATGCTCCGGCATAGACGGATTAAACTTCACCCCTTCAAGGTGCAGCCTGGCGAACAGCTCCTCAACGATCCCCTTGAGGAAGAAAAAGTCCATCTCACCGCTTTTGCCCTGCCATCCGCCCGGGACCCTTCCGGTAACCAGCCCGGCCATCATTGGGACTTCCCGCGGCAGCAGCTCGGATTCCTGGGGCCAATAAACGCTGCCCATCTCAAAAATGGCCAGATCCTCATTGCGGCGGGCCAAATTGCGGGCGGCGGTTTCAAGAAGACTCGGCAAGAGGGTAGTCCGCATTATCCCCTGCTCTTCTGAAAACGGGTTGGCCAGGCGAACCGTGCTGCGCAGATTATGGCCCTCGGGTACTTCCAGAATATCCAACCAACGCGGGTTGATGAAGCTGTAAGTAATCACCTCGCGCATCATACTGGCGGCATAACCCAGCAGCCTGTCTCTGAATATCTGGTAATCGGTCCGGTATCCATGGGTGGGGACGGCCGGTTTCAACTCCGAGGAGATATTGTCATATCCGTGCAGCCGAGCCACCTCTTCAATCAGGTCCTCCTCTATAGACAGGTCAGGACGGTATGAAGGTACATACACCAGCAGCTCGGATTCTCCAACCTCCACCGGGAAGCCCAGTCTCCTTAGATATCCCTCAATCTCCGCCGGTGAAATATCGGTCCCCAGAACATGGTTGACCCTATCCAGCCGCAGCCGTATGGTGGTTCCCGGTTGGGGGTTGGGATAGACGTCGCAAACTCCCCGCACCACTTCCCCGGCTCCCAGTATTTCCAGCAGATGAGCAGCCCGATCAAGGGCCAGGATTACCCCGCCGATGTCTACTCCCTTCTCAAATCTCATGGAGGAATCGGTCCGAAGCCCTACCTTCCTGGAGGTTCTCCTGATGCTGGTTCCGTCAAAAATGGCTGATTCCAAAAGGATGGTGGTAGTCCCGTCCCTGATTTCGGAACTCTCTCCTCCCATTACTCCAGCCAGAGCCACCGGCTTTACTGCATCGGCGATGACCAGCATTCCGGGCTGCAGTTCTCTTCTGGTGCCGTCAAGGGTTACCAGTTCCTCTCCGGCTCGGGCCTCGCGCACGATGATCTGTTTTCCTTCCAACAAGTCGTAATCAAAGGCATGCATCGGTTGGTTGGTTTCCAGCATGACGTAGTTGGTCACATCAACTATGTTGTTAATCGGCCTGATACCGGCTTTTATGAGCCTCTCCTGCATCCAGGCCGGCGACGGTTCCACCCGTACGTTTTTCATAACCCGGGCGCTGTACCTCTTGCACAGATTGGACTCGATTGTTACCTTGACATACTCTTCAATATCCTCATCGATCTCATCAAGTTTGGTCTGGGGAAAATCGAGGGGTTTTCCGGTTAAAGCCGCCACCTCGCGGGCAATATTAATGATTCCCAGACAGTCACCCCGGTTGGGTGTCAGATCAAGCTCCAGTATGGTATCATTCTCCACTTTCTCTATGTTCTCCACTGCGATCCCGGCCATGGTCAATCTGTGAGCCAGTTCCTCGGCAGGCATATCGACCTCGATGTAATCCCTTAACCACTCCAGCGGCAACCGCATACGGTAATTCCCCCTTAGAAGACTTTATAAAGGTATCTTGTTGGGGCCTTCCCCAGTTATCTCCGATAGCTCCCCTTACGGGCTCGCAGAAACGCTCTTTTAAAACTGCGCCAAAAACCGGATATCGTTATCAAAGAAGAGACGCAGGTCATCCACCCCGAATTTCAGCATGGCGATCCGCTCTATTCCCATGCCAAAGGCAAAACCGATTACCTTTTCCGGGTCGTAACCGCCTGCTCGCAGCACATTGGGGTGTACCATCCCCGAGCCCAGTATCTCCAGCCATCCGGTATTGGAACAGGTGCGACAGCCGACTCCGCCGCATATTACGCAGGAGATATCCATTTCCGCACTGGGTTCCGTAAATGGAAAATAGCTGGGTCTGAATCTTACTCTGACATCCTGCCCGAAAATCTTATGAGCAAAAAGCATCAGGATGCCTTTTAAGTCGGCAAAGGTCACCCGTTCCCCGATGTACAACCCTTCCACCTGGTGAAACATAGGGGAATGGGTGGCATCGTCATCCCGTCGATAGACCCGGCCGGGAATGATTATTTTTACCGGCAATGCCGGGTTTTTCTTCTCCATCGTCCTCACCTGGCCGGGAGAGGTGTGGGTCCTTAGCAAGACCTCGTCACTCATGTAAAAGGAGTCCTGCATATCCCGCGCCGGGTGGTCAGCAGGCATGTTAAGGGCTTCAAAATTGTAATAGTCAAGCTCCACCTCGGGTCCTTCAACGATTTCAAAGCCCAAACCCAGGAATATGTTTTCGATTTCTTCTCTCACCAGGGTTAACGGGTGCTTCCCCCCGGATACCCTGGGAGTACCGGGAAGAGTAACATCGAGCTTTTCCTGCAACAAACGCTCCTGCAAGGCCAGAGCATTAAGCTCCCGAGTTTTCGACTCAATCAGTTCTTCCAGGCGATCCTTAACCCGGTTGGCCGCCTGTCCTACCGCAGCCCTCTCTTCGGGAGGCAGATCCTTTAAGCTGCGCAGAACGGCAGTGATCTCGCCCTTGCGTCCCAGGTACTCAACCCGATAATTCTTCAAAGCTTCCAGGCTCGAAGCCGCCTTGATCCGTTCTTCGGCTTCCTTTGCTATCTGCTCCAGTCTGTTATGCACCACCAAACCCCCTCTATAAATTTAAGAGCTTTCATCCTATGGGGACGAAAGCTCTCTTCCGCGGTACCACCCTATTTAGCCTTAAGGCTCACTTTAACCCTGATAACGGAAAGGTTCCGGGACAGCCTACTTTTAAATGTTCAGCCTCCAACTCCCAGGTGAATTCATCTGCCTTTCACCAGACGTGCTTGCAGTCACGGCACCGTCTCCCTGGATGGTTTCCAGCAGATTACTACTCCTGATCCTCGTCTTTCATTGATACATGAACATCCTGTACCATAGATAGTAAACGATTAAACCCGAGGACTCAAAAAGCTCCCAAAATACTTTGGCGTACCCGCACATCCGCCGGTCCACCCCTTTTATTTTGGTTTGCCCTGATTATAGCATACGCATCCTCAAGGTACAAGGAACCGCGAGGTTCACTCCGAAAAAACTGTTTATTTATACATTAAGTCCCAAATATTATCAATTTTCATCCAGGTCGGTCGTTCCTTCAATAAGAAACAATACCTTCGCCTCAGGAAGCACCCATCTCCCCAAATCGGCATCCGTTCGTTATTGCAGCCGGATTCATCTCAATGTCAGTTTCCGGAAATCATTCTTATTATTTTATTCTTGCCCGGCATTTCCAGCGATACCGGTCCTGACCGCCGGGGTTCCCGGAAATCATTCTTATCTTTCTTTCCGTGGTCAGGGGCGGTTTCGCTGGCGGTAAGCTTCATACAGAATAATGCCGCAGGCCACGGCAACGTTTAACGATTCCACCCCCGCCTGGAGCGGTATTCTTATCAGGCTATCTGCGGCTTGTTTCCAATCCTCTGAAAGTCCCTGTCCCTCATTGCCCATAACAATCGCCAGTTTGCCTTGCAGGTTGCTCTGAAAGAGGCTCATCTCTCCCCGAGGGTCACAGGCCAGGACTTTAAAGCCGTTTCCCCGCAGGGATTCAATATCCGACAATGAAACACCGGTATAGACAGGGAGATTAAAGGTAGCCCCCATGGCCGAGCGTATGACTTTGGGGTTAAAGGCATCGACACTGCCCGCGGTTAACAAGACCGCCTGCACTCCCACCGCCCAAGCGGTCCGCAGCATTGTTCCCAGATTGCCGGGGTCCTGTATTTGGACCATAACCAGTACAAAATCAAGGGAGGCAACCTCCTCAATCCCTCCCCATTCAGGACGCCTGCAAATCGCCCAGACCCCTTGAGTGGTTTCGGTCTCCGCCAGGGCTTGGGCCAACCCGGAAGAGATCCTTACCAGGGGAACCCGGTAACGGGCAAGATCACTGACCAGGGATTCCCTGGCAGCCTCGCTCACCAGGATTGTCTCCACCATTTCAGGGCGCGCCAGGGCTTCAATGACGAGTTTTACCCCTTCCAACAGGAACATACCGGTCTTTTCGCGACCCTTACGGCTCCCCAGACTCCTGGCCAGTTTGAATACCGGATTGTCCCGGGAGGTAATCAGTTTGGAATCGGTATGATCGGAACCTTCCGCTCCTTGTCGAGGCCAACGCATAACTTCGACTCACCCTTCACGCTATGCCGCTCTGATCCGCATCGATTATGCTTTCTAACCGATGATTACATTGCCGTGCGGGAATTTTATGTGTTCACTGCGGCCGGTTCGTTCAAGCAGGGCAAACCCCAGCGTTAGCGGACCCAGTCGGCCAAAGAACATCAAAAATATCAACACTATCTTGGCCCCGGCGCTTAGTTCAGGAGTGATCCCGGTACTGAGGCCGGTTCCGAAGCTTGCAAAGACCTCAAAGATGAGCTTCATTATCTCATGAGAATCCAGCAAGCTGAGCAGGATAATGCCGCCGAACAGGACCCCGATTGCCACCACCGTAACGGTCATGGCTCTGGTAACTGTATCCTGATCGATGCGTCGGTTGTAAACCACCAAATCTCCCGGGGACTGCATTCTGGATTTGGCAGCCAAAAAGAGAACCGCAAAGGTGGTGGTCTTGATACCGCTTCCGGTTCCAGCCGGTGAAGCCCCGATAAACATCAACAGAATGAGAATCATCCAGGTCGCAGGAACAGCCCCGGTAAGATCGACGGTGGTAAAACCTGCCGCTCGGGAAGTTACACTCAGAAACAGCGAATTGGTCAAACGGTCTGCTATCCCCATCCCGCTCCACAAGGTCCCGGATTCGGTAAAGAAAAAGAAGACCATCCCAAAAAGTATCAGAACCGCCGAACTTGCAATAACCAGTTTGCTGTGCAGTGACAACCGGCTAAACCTCTTCTTTTTCAACACATCCAAAATGACGGTAAAGCCCAAACCGCCAAGGATAATAAGTACGCCGATAATTATCAGAACCAGCTTGTCGTGCTGTAATGGAAGCAGACTGGAATACGCATAATACTCCTGCCCCAGGATATCGATACCTGAGTTGCAAAAAGCGGAAACCGCATGGAAAATGCCGTACCAGAGAGCTTTGTCGGGAGGAAAATACTTGAGAAAGACTGCTGTCAGGAGAATCGCACCAACAGCTTCAGCCGCCACCGTAATCAGCAGAATCGACCGAGCCAGGCGGACCACCCCGCCCAGAGTTTCACTATTGAGAGCCTGCTTCAGCACCACCCGTTCCCTGAGTCCGATCCGCTTTCCCAACAAGAGGGCATAAAAGGTGGTGACTGTAATCAGCCCCAGACCTCCAATCTGGATAAGGAGCAGTATAACGGCATGGCCAAACGTGCTGTAAAAAGTTCCGGTATCGACAACCGTGAGTCCAGTCACACATACTGCGCTGGTGGCTGTAAAAACGGCGTCCAGCAAATTATTGTAATCACCGGATTTTAATGCCAGAGGAAGGTAGAGAAGCAGTGTGCCTACCAGAATAACCGCCATATACGCCAAGACGATCAACTGTGCCGGGGTTAATGTCCTCTTGGGCTGCAATTGTCTCAACACAACAGGCCCCTCAATCAATTAATTTGAGCCGGTATTTCCGGTAATAAGCCGGTTCCGAGGCCCCCTGTCCGACACGGTCAGTCCTCACCTACATCGAGGCAAACCTG
>JAKOVY010000077.1 GCA_029781825.1 Bacillota bacterium
TGATGAACTGGAAGTGAAACCCGACACCGACGCCGTTTCTCTGCACGAAATGAGCCTGGTGGAAGCCGTATATCTGTTGCGTTTGGAAGGACATGATCCCGACATCATAGTCTACGGTGTGGAACCGCATACGGTATCCTTTGGACTCGAGTTGACCGACGCCGTTGCCCGGCAGGTTCCGCGAGTGGCGGACATGATTGAACAAGACATAAAATCATTGCTGATGTGACTATTGCTCTTGGCACAAGATAAGCTGCGGCCCGTCGGTTTGACAGCGATTGACCGGCGGGAGGCAAATTTTTTTCAAGGTTGGGGGTGGCTTGCGGCACGATGGCTTTATCGTGACTGCAAACCACCCTCGAAATTGGAATGGAGTATTCAGCCTGGGTATCTTAAAATGGCAATAATAAGACAACCAGATCTGTACTTGAGCGAGACAGGATGCCTGATATGAGCGTTAAAGCCTACAGCGTTAAACTTAACGGCATCGTCCAGGGGGTGGGTTTCAGACCTCATGTCTACCGCCTGGCGGTGGAATACAACCTTAAGGGATGGGTAATAAATTCATCGGCCGGAGTTATCCTGGAGGTGGAAGGCGAGGAAGAGGACCTGCGTGAATTCATGCATCGCCTGCAGAATGAGCCTCCTCCCCGGGCGGTGATCCGCAGCTGTGAAATGCGGGAAATTCCCCTGCAAGGCTTTACCGGCTTTACGATTAAACCCAGCGACGATGCCGGGGAGACCACCGCAATGATATCCCCGGATATCGCCGTGTGCCATGAATGCAAAAAGGAAACCAGCGACGTCAATGACCGGCGCTACCGTTATCCTTTTACCAACTGTACCAATTGCGGACCTCGCTTTACCATTATCAAAGCCCTGCCTTATGATCGGGCTATGACCACCATGGCCAAATTCACCATGTGCCCGGATTGCCAGGCTGAATTTGACGACCCCCGTAACCGGCGGTTTCATGCCCAACCCAATGCCTGCCCGGTTTGCGGGCCCCAGATTACTCTGGTTGATGCAAATGGGGTCCCGGTGGAGCGGGAGGTACGCGACCTGCTTAAGTCAGGTTATATCGTGGCGGTAAAGGGGCTGGGAGGTTTTCATCTGGCCGCCAATGCTTTGGATGCGGCTGCGGTTATGAGACTGCGGCAGCGTAAGCGGCGCGATGCCAAACCTTTTGCGGTCATGGTCCGTGACCTGGCGACCGCTCACCAGCACTGTATAATCAATGCCGGAGAGGAGGCTTTGCTGGCATCTCCCGCAGCGCCGATAGTGGTGCTGCAAAGGAAGGAAGACAGCCCTCTGCCTGCGGAAGCCATCCATCCCGGACTGAAAACCCTGGGGGTAATGCTGCCTTATACTCCGCTGCACTACATGCTGTTTGACGACGAATTGAGGGTGCTTATAATGACCAGCGCCAATATCAGCGATGAACCTTTAATTACCGTGAACGAGGAAGCCCTGGAAAAACTGGAGTCGGTGGCGGATTTCTTTCTCCTGCATAACCGGGACATCTACAACCCCTGTGACGACTCTGTAGTGCAGCTTACCAAAGCCGGGACGGTTCACTTTATGCGCCGGGCGCGCGGGTATGTGCCGGAGGGGATACCTCTGGGGCGGCAGGTTCGGCCGGTACTGGCATTGGGAGGTGAAATGAAGAACACCTTCTGCATTACCCGGGGAAGTGAAGCGTTTCTAAGCCAGCACTGGGGTGACCTTAACCATTATCAAAACTATGTCAGCTTCCTGCGGGGGATTGAGCGCTTTAAAGCATCCCTGGAGGTCGAACCGCAGATACTGGCTCATGACCTGCATCCCGACTACCAGACCACCCGTTGGGCAAAGGAGCAGAAGGATGTCCGCCGGGTAGAGGTTCAGCATCACCATGCTCACATGGCCTCGGTCATGGCGGAGAACGGTCTGCAGGGAGAGGTCCTGGGCTTGATTTGTGACGGTTCCGGGTGGGGAACCGACGGCACCGTATGGGGAGGCGAGATCCTGCAGGGCGATTTCCAACGCTTTGAGCGGGTGGCAAGCCTCAGAACCGTGCCCCTGCCGGGGGGAGACTTATCAGCCCGTCGGCCCTATCGCATGGCTTTGGTTTACCTATTGTTGGCGTTGGAGGAGGCTGGACTTGAATGGGCGGATCGCCTCCTGCCCGATCTGGTCCCGGGGGAAAAAGAACTGCTTGTACAGCGGTTTAGGAGCAGCCGGGAGCCCCTTACTTCCTCTTGTGGTCGGCTGTTTGATGCGGTTGCGGCAGCCCTGGGGATCTGCGGGATAAACCGGTATGAGGGGCAGGCGGCGGTGGAACTTGAAGCCTGCGCTGATCCAGGTGAAAAGGGGAGTTATGGTTTTAGTGTAGAGAAACAGGGGGAACGCTGGGTGATGGACGTTATGCCCATGTGGCCCGAATTGATCGCGGATATAAAAGGAGCGCACCGGCCGGAGAGCATGGCGATGAAGTTCCATCTGACCCTGGTGCGGATGTTTGAGACGACCCTGCTCAAGCTGAGGGATGAGACCGGTATAAATCGGGTAGTCTTAAGCGGCGGGGTCTTCCACAACCAGTTATTGCTGGCTAATATGTTTGACCGGCTGACCAACCGGGGATTCATGGTCTATCACCAACAAAAGGTCCCCCCGGGTGACGGGGGCATATCACTGGGGCAGGCTGTCATCGCAAGTGAGGTGGGAGGATAATGTGTCTTGGAGTACCGGGCAAGATAATTGAGCTGAAGGAAAACTATCGGGCAATTGTGGATGTAAATGGCAACCGGATGGAGATAAGTGTCCGTCTGACCCCGGAGGTTCAGCCGGGACAGTACGTGCTGATCCACGCCGGGTTTGCCATGGAGATTATAGACGAGGAAGCGGCCCGGGAGACTATGCAGATTTTGCTGGAGGTAATCAGCTATGGCCAGCTATAGCCAGACGCTGCTGCAGGCGATAAGATCCACCAACCGGGAAGTTTCCCTGATGGAGGTATGCGGTACCCATACCATGGCCATAGCCCGCAGCGGGATCAGGGAACTGCTGCCCCCCAACATCAAACTCCTTTCCGGTCCAGGCTGTCCGGTATGCGTGACCAGCCAGGGAGACATCGACTCTGTAATCGAGATGGTGCGGCAAAAGGAGGTTATCCTCCTTACTTTCGGCGACATGATGAGGGTTCCGGGAACTCGGAGCAGCCTGCAGGAGGAGCGCAGCCGGGGAGCAGATGTGCGAGTGGTTTACTCGCCCCTGGAAGCCTTGAAGATTGCCCGGAGCAATCCGGACCGGGAAGTGGTCTTCCTGGGAATCGGCTTCGAAACCACCGTTCCGGCGGTTGCGGTCACCCTGGAGGAGGCCGGGGAAGCCGGTTTGGACAACTTTTCGCTTTTTTCTCTCCACAAGCTGGTTTCCCCGGCTTTAGAGCTCATAATGTCTGATCCCGAGATCAGGGTTGACGGCCTGATCTGCCCCGGTCATGTGACGGCGGTTACCGGGCTTCGACCTTATGAAACATTGGCCCGGAAGTATGGGAAACCATGTGTCGTAACCGGGTTTGAAGCGGTGGATATACTGGAGGGCATTGTTATGCTGCTCCACCAGCTGCAAAACTCCCTGGCCAAAGCGGAGATCCAGTATAAACGGGTGGTTAAACCGGAAGGCAACCCGGCGGCCATGGATGCTATCTGGCGGGTATTTCAAACAGCCCCCTCCAGATGGCGCGGGCTGGGCATGATTCCGGACAGCGGCCTGCAGTTAAGAGATGAATATGCCGCTATGGACGCCCGCCGGAAATTTAACGTGCCTGAAATGGAGGATGTTCCTATTAAAGGCTGCATCTGTGGCGCGGTATTAACCGGGAAGAAGACTCCCACCGATTGTGCCCTGTTCGGGCGGAGCTGTACTCCCCTGGAGCCGGTAGGTCCATGCATGGTGTCTCAGGAGGGCGCCTGTGCCGCGTACTACCGTTATGCACCGGGGAAAGGAAGGTGATTTGAATGAAAACCGAGCGTATCCTGATGGCCCATGGCAGCGGCGGGCGGATGAGCCAGCAGTTAATCAAGGAGGTATTCCAGGCCGCCTGGAACAACGAGAACATGGAGAGTATGCTGGATGGAGCCGTATTCGAATTGGGAACCGGTCGGCTGGCCATGTCGACGGATTCCTTTGTTATCACCCCCTTGTTCTTCCCCGGAGGAGATATCGGCAAGCTCGCCGTCTGCGGGACGGTTAACGACCTGATCGCTTGCGGTGCCCGGCCTGTATACCTGTCCGCGGCCTTCATAATTGAAGAGGGCTTTCCTATATCCGACCTTCGGAGAATAGCACAGTCCATGGCCGAAACCGCCGAGGAATGTGGGGTTAGGCTGGTTACCGGGGATACCAAGGTAGTGGAAAGAGGCAAGGCGGACGGGGTGTATATCAACACCACCGGTATTGGGCTGATTCCGGAGGGGATAGACTGCCGTCCTGCACGAATCAGGCCCGGGGATAAGATTATCGTGACCGGCCAGGTTGGCGACCACGGCCTGGCGATCCTGGCCCAGCGGGAAGGGCTGAGCTTCGGCACCCCCGCGTTAAGCGACTGTGCTCCCTTAATTGGGCTAAAGGAGATTATTGACCTGTACGGCGCCGGCATCAGGTGTATGCGCGATCCCACCCGGGGCGGACTGGCCACGGCGCTCAACGAAATTGCGGCCCAGTCCGGGCAGGGTATCAGGGTCCGGGAAGCGGATATTCCCGTATCGCCGGTAGTAAAAGGCGCCTGCGACATGCTGGGGATGGATCCCCTTTACATGGCCAATGAGGGTAAGATGATAATCTTTGCCGCTGCCGAATCGGCTGCTGAAATATGCCGCGACCTGCGCAGTCTTGCGGGGATGGAAAAGGCGGCCATCATCGGTTCGGTTATTCCGGAACCCGCCGGAATGGTCCTGATTGAAACTGAACTGGGGGCGGAGCGGATACTGGGGATCCTGGAAGGTGAACATATTCCGCGCATCTGCTGAAGAGGTTGTCGGCTGTGCGCATGCCTGTGAAAGCAGTTTTGACTCCTGATAACCCATTCCAGGTTAAGCTGCGGTAACCCAACAATGGTGTTCTCCCAACTGAAGCGTTACCTTGAATCCCGCCGGAAGAGCCCGGATAAAATGGACCGGCCCGGGGGAATGATGCCGCCTTCAGCAAGGCTCTGCGGATGGAGGCGGTATTCTCACAGGTTATCCATTAGCAGGCGTAATGCGCTTGTCGCCTCATTATGAATTGGATGGAGCAGTACTCCTTTCTGCCGCATATGATAGTAATGTGCGAATGGTAAAGAAAGGATGAATTGCCTGTGAATGGAACCTTTCGGCTGATTAACTCATTTCCCCCGGCAGGAGCCGATGATGTACCCCGCACCCGGGCCGGGCTTGTTCAGCTCCGTTTCAGCCAGGATGTTGTTAGCGATCTGAGGATATGGAATCACAATATGAGACAGATACAGGCCTTCCAGAACCTGCTTCGCATTCCTATAAAAGTTCGCCGCCTTCGCAGATGTCCCAACTTTATTTTCGTCCTGCTGGATGTGCCCTTACTCCAAAATACTCATTATAAGGTAGTGGTTCTTCCGGATCTGATGTCGACATCCGGGCAGAAGCTAGGGACTACTGAAGTAGTATTTTTCGATACCGGCCCCTGTGTTAACATTCCCAGTTAACCGGTTCAAAATGACGGCCTACCGCATCCCAAACCGCATAATGCCGGGGAGCTTGGTTTGTACTAAGTCTTCCCGGCAATTCTCATAATCCCTGCCGTCGCCATACCCTGCAGCGATACCCCTCTTATGGGGACATAATCTCAGAACTATTACAGGGTGACAATATCACAGAACTACAACAAGCGCTCGGCGTCAGTCCTTGACAAACGCCTGCAGATTGTATAAAATCTAAACTTGCTGAACGAAATGATGGGGCGTCGCCAAGCGGTAAGGCTCGGGACTCTGACTCCCGCATTCGTGGGTTCGAATCCTACCGCCCCAGCCATAATTACCCAGGGTGTACGAAAAAGTACACCCTTTTTTATTTTCCAGATATAGGTGACGGCCATGATGGATGGTATAATTTAGTATATATGTTAAGTGCCGATGGGAGGAGTGGGATGCGCGAGGGAAAGACTTACCCCGAGATTACTCCGGGGAAAAAACCGTTTAACAGCTTGGTGGTAAAGAGTGCGCTTTTTATCCTGGGACGGGGGTTTCAAAGCCTGGCTCTCCGGGATGAAGTTGTCAAACAGGAGGTTGACTCCTGGGAAGAGTCGTTTTCCGTTCTTCTGGAGGTGCTGCCGCGGGGACCGTACCTGCTCCTGCAGAAACGGAACGGGAAGCTCCGCATGGTGGGGTTGCGCAGTGATGACGCCGATCTGGTCATCAGCTTTAAAACCCTGGGTTCGGCTTTGCTCATTTTTACCGGACGGATGAGCACCCCCCAGGCGTATGCCGAGCACCGGATGAGTGTGAAAGGAGATTTGGCCCGAGCCATGTCCCTGACACGGTGTCTCAACCAGGTTCAGTTTTATCTTTTTCCCGCCTTTATTGCTCGAAGGATACTTAAACGAATGCCGGTAATGACGTGGCGCAGGTTTGCTCTGCGGCTCTATGTCTACATTCTGGGGATACCCTTCGGGATATGAACGTTGCTGCCTTCATTATATTAATTGTGCACATCCTTTCGAATTAAAGCGGCACTACGGCCTGCAAGCAACCTTATGTCTATTTTCGTGTTCCGACTATGACCTGCTGATTGGATAACCCTGTAACGAAGTGAATTGCGTAAATTGTAGCGGGGGTGATGTATTTGCTGCCGGCTTATTACGAGTATTATAATCCGGTGAAGATCCTATCCGGGCGGCAGGCCCTGGATAACATCCCATATGAACTGGAGACCCTGGGATGCCGACGCCCCATCATTATTACCGACAAAGGAATAGTGGAGGCCGGTCTGATAAAGATTGTGCTTGATTCCTGGGCGGGGTCGGACCTGGTGGTTGGTGCTCTTTACGATGAAACCCCTCCCGATTCATCAAATGTGGTGGTCAACCGGGTAGCGGAGATTTACCGGAGCTGTGGCTGCGATTCCATCGTAGCTGTGGGCGGGGGCTCGGTTTTGGATACCGCCAAAGGGGTAAACATAGTAATAACTGAAGAAACCGATGACCTGATGAAGTTCGTGGGTGCGGAACGCCTGCGAAAAAAGATGAGGCCGTTCATCGCCGTTCCCACCACCTCCGGGACCGGATCCGAAGTGACCATGGTGGCAGTTATTGCCCACACGGAAACAAAGTGCAAGATGGCGTTCACATCACACATGTTGTTCCCGGATGTTGCAGTTTTGGACCCCCGAATGACCATGACCGTACCGCCGCAGATCACGGCGGCCACGGGAATGGATGCCCTGACTCATGCGGTAGAAGCTTTTTCCTGTTTACAGAAGAACCCCTTGAGTGACGGCTATGCCTTCAAGGCCGTCGACCTTATCCGGCAGTACCTGGTGAGAGCCGTTGAAAACGGCAAGGATGAGGAGGCCCGGATGGGGATGGCCAACGCCTCGCTGTTGGCCGGGTGTGCCTTTTCCAATTCCATGGTGGGGATAGTCCACGCCATCGGGCATGCCTGCGGCGGTGTTTGCGGGGTTCCTCACGGGGTGGCCATGGCTATTCTGCTGCCGTGGGGCATGGAGTACAACATGAAACACTGCGCCGTTTATTACGCGGAGCTGCTGCTGGCTCTGGCCGGTCCCGATGTATATGTTGCGACTCCCCCTGAACAGCGCGCCCTGGAAGCGGTAAAAACGGTCAGGCAATTGAATTCGACCCTGAACCGTCTAACCGGCATGCCGGTAACCCTGAGAGAAGCCGGGGTCAAAAGAGAGCAGCTTAAGGAAATCGCCAGAACTGCTCAGGATGACGGTGCGCTGATTTTCAACCGGGAGGAAGCCGGCTTTGAGGATATCTTAAGGATACTGGAAGCCTCCTATTAATCTTTTCTGTCTCACGATGAAAACCAAACAGACATGTGCCGATTCACGGTTTGTCAAACAGTCGTGGAGTGAATAATTACAACCTTCGGGTCGTGCTCCATTAAGGTCTAACTTGTATATTCTTATCTTGTAGGACAATATTAAAGTAAGCGGGGAAGGGTATTTCGCGGCAAGCATCCGGTTGCAGCCAACCCGCACCCGATATTAAATAAGGCCGGCTACCAGGGGGGTGAAGGGGTTGCTGACCTTGGCATTGATCGACCCGTCTCAATGGACGATTGTTCTCAGAGATGCGGCTTTCTGGACGATAATACTTGGGGCTTTATTCTTGGCTGCCGTTATTTATGCACTGATAAGTATCAGCCGTTTCAACCCGGTCCATGGCAATGAGGAATTTAGGAATTCCCGGGCTGTCGTAACCGAAGACCTTGATCCTGAGGGCCGTGTCACGGTTCAGGGGGAGATATGGCGGGCATATTCCAAAAACGGGGAGGTTATTCCCCGAGGGCAAAGGGTCAGGGTGCTGGGTCGTGAGGGCATGAATCTCATAGTAGAGCCGATCCGGAACGGAGACAGGAAGATGATGGGAGGTAAAGAGGATGCTTGACAATCTTTTTCACTGGGGAGCGGTCATTGTAGTGGTGGCGGCCATCCTATCCGCCTCGATTAAAATCGTTCCCGAGTACGAACGGGCTGTGCTCTTCCGCCTGGGGAGGCTGATAGGTGTTCGCGGTCCGGGGCTGATCCTGATCATTCCCATAATTGACAGGATAGTCCGTGTCTCCTTACGGATTATCGTGTTTGATGTTCCGGCCCAGGAGGTTATAACCCGGGACAACGTAACCTGCAGGGTGAATGCGGTCCTCTATTACCGCGTTATATCTCCGGACAAGGCCGTGGTGAATGTGGAAGAATACCACGAAGCCACCAATCAGCTGGCTCAGACCACTTTACGAAGCGTAATCGGAACCGCTGATCTCGACGAACTCCTGTCTCGGAGAGACAAATTGAACCACACCATCCAGGTAATTGTCGATGAGGCCACCGATTCCTGGGGCATTAAGGTAACTGCAGTGGAGATTAAGGATGTGGTGCTGCCGGTTGAGATGCAGCGAGCCATTGCCCGGCAGGCGGAGGCGGAACGCAACCGGAGGGCGGCGGTCATTCAAGCCGAGGGTGAACGCCAGGCCGCAGAACAGCTGGCCCAGGCCTCGCAAATCCTGAGCTCGAGCGAGGGAGGGATTACCCTCAGGATGCTTCGGTCTTTGACCGATATCTCAACTTCCGAGAATACCACAGTTCTCTTCCCCTTGCCCATAGAACTGAGAAAGATTTTGCCCGAAACCGAAAAGATCATGCAGCGTATAGCCGATAATAGCCAGGCAAATCCCGATTCTGTGGAATAGAATATTATAAAGCACAACGGAAGGGATCAGTTTTAATTATGCAAAAAAGTCAGTTCGGTAAAGTCTCTCCACCGGAAATACCGGGGATAAGGAAAGCATAATGATCTCCTGATGTTGTAAGCCGGGAAAGGGGTAAAGTGTGGAATACCAGAAACCTGATGTTTATCAAGAGTTCAGGGCCAAGGTCCAACGTTGGATCGAAAGTCAGGATGCCCGTAACAGCAAATGGGCGGAGTACTT
Organism: Bacillota bacterium; assembly: GCA_029781825.1. Taxonomy (GTDB): domain Bacteria; phylum Bacillota; class Syntrophomonadia; order Syntrophomonadales; family DTU052; genus DTU052. The sequence continues at coordinate 9,662 of JAKOVY010000077.1, forward strand.
GATGTACGCGCCGGACCTGTTTCACCTGCTGGTGAGGCTGTCACTGGACCCGGAGGTCTCGAGCGGACAGAAGGCCAAGTTGCTGGCGGTTATTGCTTATTTCATTTCTCCGTTTGATGTGTTCCCCGAGTTTGTGTTGGGGCCGCTGGGGCTGCTTGATGATATTGCCTTGACCGCGTGGGTTTTGAACTCCATGGTCAATGAATCCGATCCTGAAATTGTCCGTCGCTATTGGGCGGGCGATGGCGACAGCCTGGAGGCTATCCAGCGGATTCTGGCCATTGCCGACGACATGATCGGCAGCGGCCTCTGGGAGCGTCTGAAAAAGAAGTTCGATTAAAGCAGTAGCATACCTGGCCTGCAGGATCGCAGGGTGGTGGGCTCAGCCGGATATGAAACAGGGAGATCTCAACGAATGCGGGACGGACATGAAATTTATGATATCGCAGTGATTGGCGGGGGCCCGGCCGGAATGATGGCGGCCGGCCGGGCTGCAGAGCTGGGAAGATCGGTGGTTTTGCTGGAAAAGAACCGCCAGTTGGGAGTAAAGCTCCTGATTACCGGCAAAGGAAGGTGTAATATAACCCGGGACGAGCCTGACCCTCAGCAGTTGGCGGAAGGTTACGGGAAGAAGGGCAGATTTCTGCTTCCGGCTCTTAGAGCTTTCGGGGTGCAGGATGTTGTTGAGTTTTTTGAATCCCGAGGGGTTAAGACCAAGGTGGAGCGCGGTAAACGAGTGTTCCCCGCCAGCGACAAGGCTCGGGATGTCAGGGATGCTTTGGCCGCCTATTTGAGACAGGCCGGGGTGGAAGTACGGCTCAACACGCGGGTCACCGGGCTCGCGGCTGACGGCGAATTGATTACGGGGATTGATACCGCCCGGGGACGGGTGGTGGCCCGAAGATACATATTGAGCAGCGGCGGGTGTTCTTATCCCGGAACCGGGTCGACCGGAGAAGGTTTCGACTGGCTGCGGGACCTGGGACATAACATAACCCCGCTGGAACCGGCTTTAGTCCCCATAATAGTAAAAGAAGAGTGGGTAAAGGAAGCTCAGGGCCTCAGCCTGAAAAATGTCCGGATCAGCCTCTGCCAGCATGGACAGCGCAAGGACCAGAGATTTGGCGAAGCCCTGATCACTCATTTCGGGCTGAGCGGTCCGATTGTGCTGGATATAAGCAAAAAGGTAGGGGAACTTCTTCCCCAGGGAGAAGTCAAACTTTATGTTGACCTTAAACCATCATTAAGCTTTGACCGTTTGGATGAACGGGTACAGCGTGATTTTGCGAAATACCGAAACAAGGCCTTCAAAAACAGTCTCACCGATTTACTGCCTCGTTCCTTGATAGCTCCGGTAATAAGGTTATCGGGGATAAATCCCGACAAACAGGTGAACAGTGTAACCCGGGAAGAGCGGCATCGGTTGGTAAACCTTTTGAAAGGGCTGGAGATTACGGTGTCGGGCCTGTTGGGATTCGAACAGGCCATTATCACCAGGGGAGGGGTTGACCTGAAAGAGGTTGATCCCCGAACCATGAGATCCAGACTGTTCCGGAATTTGTTCCTGGCCGGCGAGATATTGGATCTGGACGGTCCTACCGGAGGCTACAACCTGCAATTATGCTGGACCACCGGTTACCTTGCAGGCCAGAGCGCAGCTGCAGATTGAAACCGGCTGATGTCGGTATTTTGGGCCCCAACTGTTCACTTCTGCCCGGTACCTCTTCCGATTGTCGCCAAATTCTGCGGGTTTTTGTGTGCAGACACCGGTGCCGCAGACAGAATTCCTCAACGTATTTGACGCAACCTACCCTTGTTTTTTAAGCGCAGACACCAGTGGGTCGGGCAATCTTGGCTCCCGCTCACGGAGAAATCATCCGCGTGCAGGACCTAAAAATGCAGATTTTTTTCACAAATTAGGACCGAAGGAGGAAGATAACGAAAAGTATAGAATTATACTATATTCTGTAAATTGGAAAAATGGAGGAATTTATGACAGTATCCAGCAATATTGATAATAGTTCACTTGCTGTCTCTGAACACATAGCAGGAGTCCTGGACCAGTTAAGCGGTTTTGTCTTTACATATGACGAGTCAGGGAGGATTACCTACTGCACTCAACGCGGGGCTGAGGTTTTCGGACTCACCGTCAAGGAAATGATCGGGAAGCGTATTGCAGATCTGGTGCCAACAAACGACATGATGATGGTGCAGAAAGCAATAGACGGGGAAGACGGTGCCGGTCGGATCCATGAAGTAACCGTAACTGATAAAAAGAAAAGGAAAAAAAGATTCCACCTGCAGGTGATACCTTCGATCTCCGAATCGGGTTCCGGGGGAGGTATGGTTGTTGCCAGTGATATCTCCGACTGGACCGAAACTCTGAAAAGCCAAATGACTGCCGAAATGCGCTACCGGCAGCTCTTTGAAACTTCCTTCGACGGCTTTGCCGTATTCGATGTCAACGGAAGATGCCTGGACTGCAACCAGGCATTTGCTGAGCTATTGGGACACCCCTCGAAAGAAGCCGTCATCAACCGTTCTTATAAAAAGATCACCCCTCCGGAATACCATGACCTGGATGTAAAGGCTATGATGCAGATAATGGAACGGGGTTACTGTGATGAATACGTAAAGGAATACCTGCACAGCAACGGTACGCGGGTGGTAACCAGCGTCAGGGGTTTGCGGAGCACCGATGAAAATGGCAATACTATCGGGGGATGGTATCTGGTACATGATATAACGGAGAAGAAATTGGCCGAGGAGAAGCTGCGCCGTTCGGAGCAGCTGTATCGTACCATATTTGAAAATACCGGAACGGCCATGATGATACTTGATGAGGACACAACGATTGTATCGATCAACAAGGAAACCGAGAGGTTAACCGGCATTTCCCGAAAGGACACCGGCAAGGTTAAATGGACGGACTTCGTATATCCCGAGGACCTGGGAAGGATGATGGATTTTTATAAGGCCAGCCGAGAGCCGGGGAACAAGGTCCCCGGGAATTGTGAATTCAGAATGGTCAGGAAGGACGGAGAGGTCCGCGAGGTCAGCCTCACCGCCGCCATAATCCCTGACAGCAAGCAGGCCATCATTTCACTGATGGATGTGACCGAGGCCCGCTGGGCCGAGCGCCGTATGCGAGCCGCCAATGAGGAACTGGAAGCCACCCTTGAAGAGCTTACCGCTATCGAGGAAGAGTTGAGACACCAGTACCGAGAGCTGCAGAAGCAGGAGTATGCCCTGGCTGAATCCGAAAGGCGATTCCGGTCCCTGCTGGAGAACGTTCGCCTGCTGGCCTTAATCGTCGATGCTGAAGGTACCATTACCTTTGCAAACAACTTCCTTCTGAGCCTTATCGGATGGGAGCGGGAGGAACTGGAAGGCCATCATTTCAGAGTATTGTTTCCGCCTTCTATCCGCAAGAAAATGGAAAGGCTTTTTGAAAACACCATCAAGAAAGAGAGGATAATCAGCTACGGTCCCAGTTATGTGCAGACGAAAGACGGCCGCAAGCTGCGGATACACTGGAACAATACCCTGCTGATGGATACCGAGCGCAACGTAGTCGGGATTGCCACTATCGGTGAAGATGTAACCGAACGCTGGCGGGCGGAAAAAGAGCTGCAGAAGAATCTGAAGCAGATGCAGGCCTTACTTGACGGTACGGTGGAGGCCCTGGCGGCGACTGCGGAAAAACGGGATCCTTATACAGCCGGTCACCAAAGAAGGGTAGCCGACCTGGCTTGTGCCATAGCCAGGAAAATGGGCATAGACGGCAGTCGGTTGGAAGGATTGCGCACGGCCGGCATCCTGCATGACATAGGCAAGATGTATATACCTACCGAGATTCTGTCCAAACCGGGCCGCCTGACGGAGGTGGAAATGCTCCTCGTCAGGACCCACTGTCAGGCGGGTTATGAGATCTTGCGCAAAATTCCCTTTGCTCACCCGGTTCCGAAGATTTTATTGCAGCATCATGAACGAATGGACGGATCGGGGTATCCCCAGGGACTGAAGGGGAAGGAAATTCTGCTCGAGGCCCGTATACTGGGGGTGGCGGACGTGGTGGAAGCCATGGCATCGCACCGCCCTTACCGACCGGCCCTGGGAGTGGCCAAGGCCCTGGAAGAGATCTCCGCCAACAGCGGGAGCCTGTACGATCCTCAGGTGGTTGAGGTCTGCTGTCGGTTGTTTAATGAAGAAGGTTTTATGTTCGACTCCTGAAGCATTCAAGCTTTCCAAACACACCGGGGACTTTGAATAAGGCGCTGCGGATTAATCCGGGCGTCTTTTGTTTTTAGTACTGCAGAGGGCAATCAGCGTATGGGGATAACCCGAGCAGGGTTCGGTTTTTTCTGCATGGTGAAATTAGAATCCGTTGACTGGACAGCCCGGAAGGTGTTACTCTAATCTTAGCATTATTAGAATGCAGTTTCACCATGCGGAATATAGATGGCGGAGGCCTCCGTATCGCGAAAGAATTTGAAATCATAACTTTTTTCGGGACAACAACCGGAGTCAATATGCAAACAACTGAAGAGAGGATGGGTACAATGGCGTACGTGCAGGATGTTTATAACAAGGTAGTAGAAAGAAATCCCCATGAACCTGAATTCCATCAGGCGGTAAAAGAGGTTCTGGATTCCCTGGAGCCCGTGCTTGATCGGCACCCGGAATATGAAAAGGCCGGAATACTGGAAAGGCTGGTGGAGCCGGAGAGACAGATTATTTTCCGGGTTCCCTGGGTTGACGATACAGGAAAGGTTCAGGTTAATCGCGGATTTCGGGTCCAGTTCAACAGCGCGATTGGTCCGTACAAGGGAGGGTTAAGGTTTCATCCGTCGGTTTATCTGGGAATTATAAAGTTTTTGGGCTTTGAACAGATTTTCAAGAATTCGCTTACCGGGCTGCCTATAGGCGGCGGCAAGGGAGGCAGCGACTTTGACCCCAAAGGCAAATCGGACAACGAGGTTATGCGCTTCTGCCAGAGTTTTATGAATGAGCTCTACCGCCACATCAGTGCCGATATCGACGTACCGGCAGGGGATATCGGGGTTGGCCCCCGGGAGATCGGTTATCTTTATGGACAGTACAAAAAACTAACCGGGCTTTCCCATGGAGTCCTGACGGGCAAGGGGCTCTCTTATGGCGGGAGCCTGGTCCGCAAGGAAGCGACCGGATACGGTCTGGTCTACTTTGTGGAGGAAATGATTAAGGAAAAGGGCCGGTCTTTTTCGGGGTCAACGGTTGTGATATCCGGTTCCGGAAACGTAGCAATTTACGCGGCCGAAAAGGCCGGCGAGATGGGTGCTAAAGTTGTGGCCATGAGCGATTCCACCGGTTACATTTATGACAAAAACGGGATTGACCTGAAGGCCATCAAACTGATCAAGGAAGTTCAGAGAGGCCGGATCAAGGATTACCTGAACCACCACCCGGAAGCCGAATACGGCGAAGGCTCAATCTGGACTATCCGGTGTGATATTGCGCTCCCCTGTGCAACTCAGAATGAGCTCAACGAAGAGGATGCCAAAACCCTGATCGCCAACGGCTGTTTTGCAGTGGCTGAAGGAGCGAATATGCCCTGCACCCCTGAAGCTGCCCATCTCTTTATCGACAATAAGGTCATGTTTGGCCCCGGCAAAGCCGCCAATGCCGGCGGTGTTGCCACCTCGGCCCTGGAAATGGCTCAGAACAGCATGCGGTTGCCCTGGAGCTTCGAAGAAGTGGATACCAGGCTCCGTAAAATAATGGTCAACATTTACAAGGAGGTCAGCCAGGCGGCTGAGGAATACGGTTTTAAGGATAATCTGATTGTCGGCGCCAACATCGCCGGGTTTACCAAGGTGGTTGAGGCCATGATGGCCCAGGGCATAGTCTAATACTGGACTGTTACGAGAATAAGGGATCGAACAGGAAGCCGGGACCATTCCCGGCTTCTTTATTTAAGCCCCGGCGGTCGCTTCCGGGGTCGTGATGGCAGCCGTTAACCGAAAGGCCTTTTTGTACCGGCGATAAAACCTGTTTTCCAACGTCCGGCGCCTTGCTCGAGTGTATAGCCTTGCTATGAACAAAGGGATCGGTCTGGTATAATCAAAGTGCATGTGATCATAACAGGAGAGGATCCGGTTTGATGGAGAAAATAAGGGCTTTGCGCAACCGTGAAGCCAAAATTTTGGGACACGAGGATTTCTTTGAATCCGCGGTGACCGTTCCGGTGATTGAGCATCGAGGAGAGACCTGTATAATCTTCGAAGAGAGGACCTCATGGCTGAAGAAAAACCCGGGAGAGATATCCTTCCCCGGGGGGAAAATCGAGCGGGGAGATGGCAGCGCACTGGAAGCGGCCATCAGGGAAACCTGCGAAGAACTGGGCATTAAGCGCCAGGACCTGGAATATATGGGTTCACTTGACATCCTTTTGACACCCTTCAACGTGCTGGTTTACCCTTTTGTCTGCCGGGTGAAAGAGAATGCGGTAATAAAACCGAACTCGAGTGAATGCAAATCGCTGCTTTATGTCCCCCTTGCTCATCTTATGGAAACCGAGCCCATTACCAGCGCGGTTGCGGTGAGACTGGTACCGCCCGCCGATTATCCCTATGAGTTGATTCCCGGAGGAAGAGATTATCCCTGGCGGGAAGGCACCTACGCTCAGTTTTTTTATCTATGGAAGGGTCATGTTATCTGGGGGCTGACCGCCCGCATCCTCCATCACTTTCTCAGCCTGATAAAATAGGAAAACGCTGCTATAAGTTGTACAGGAGGGCCATGACTGCAATGCCGGTGACCAGGGTGTAGAAGGGGCTTCTGGTGTAGACGGCTACCAGCATGGTAGGCACAAAAGCCCAGATGTACCGGTTCCCCGTGGTAATGGCGATTGTTCCATCCGGGGCCAGAACGCTGACTGCTACCAGGGCCGCCAGTACCGAGGGTGCGATGTAAGAAAGCCATTCCTTAAACTTTTCAGGGAACTCGAACCGAGACAGGAGCGCCACCGGCAAGCTCCGAGGGATGGCGGTTGCCAGAGCCATACCCACTATTATCCACAGTATTTCCGCTCTCATCGCCTGACAATCACTCCCAAAGTGGCCGCCACCAGGGAGGCGATAATTATATTGGACAGGTTGCTCAGAGTAGCCGGGAAGAGGTAGGCCACCACCAGGCAGACCACTACTGAGGCTACCGCCACCATGATATGTTTCCTTTCGCTTATCACCAGGATCAGCAGGATCGTGTACATGGCGGGCAAAGCAAAGTTAAGCCCCAGTTGTTCGGTATTGGTGATGATGCTCCCCAGGCTCGCTCCCAGAAAAGTGCTTCCCACCCATGACAGATAGGAACTGACATTGAGACCCGCCAGGTAGGGTATGGTTGCCGGGTTTTCCTTGAAATGAACTGCTGCGACCGCATAGGTCTCGTCGGTCAGTCCCAGCATCAAGGCCGAAGCTGCACCGGTGGGCAGGGCCTTAAGCTGCGGTACCATCGAGGTTGAGAACAGAAAATACCTCAGGTTAACCAGCAGGTTGGCCATAATTATGGTCAGCATCGAGCCTCCGGCGGCAATAATGCCGATTGCTATGTACTGCCCGGCTCCTGTGAACACCAGAGCCGACATCAATGTGGTTTCAGCTGCCGACAGGCCCGCCTCAGTAGCCAGGACCCCAAAAGCCAGGCCCAGGGGCATATAAGCCAGCATAACCGGAATTGCATGTCTGATACCGGTTATCAGTTGGTCCCGCATAATGTATCACACCTTTATAAAATGACTGTATAAGGCAGTTCCCGAAATCCAAAACGGACTGGAGGTATCGCCAGGACCCGGTTCAGACCGTCCATGGGATCAGCCTTGCTCTCTTTCTTCCCGGGAGACGTTGCCCCGGGCCAGGGAACAGAAGATGCCGATGAAACACAGGGCGGCAAAAACCAGAAATGCCACGTTGGTACTGGCGATCAGTTCCGGAGCAACCTCCGGGGTAATCCTGGCTCTCCCCAGATGGGCGGCAAATATAAAGGAAACGATGGCCATGCTTAAGGCTTGCCCCACCAACCGCATCGTTCCGAGGGTCGAGGAGGCAATTCCGTAGTCCTTGCGGTCTACCGAACTCATCACCGCGTTGGTGTTGGGGCTGGCAAACAGGGCGAAGCCCAAACCCTGCAGGACCAGTATGCCGGTGATGAGCCGGATGTCGGTATCGCCGCTTATGGTAGCCAGGACGAGCAGCCCCACAGTAGTAACGGCCATACCCACGCTCGATACCACCCTGGGCTGCAGGCGGTCTGAGAGTCTGCCGGCCATGGGCGAAAGGAGGGCCATTATCAGCGGCTGGATCAGCAGAAAAGTTCCCGCCGCCTGGGCGCCGTAACCGCGAACCACCTGAAGGTAGAGAGATAAAAGGTAGCTGATGGAAAAGGTGGCGCTGTAGTTGATCAGGGCCGCCAGATTGGAAAACGCAAACGCGGCGTTGGTGGCCAGCACCCTTACGTTCAGGAGCGGGTAGGGGGCTCGGAATTCGCGGAAGGCGAATACGGCCAGCCCCAGAACTCCGGCGCCGGTGATGAATGGAGCCGCGGTCAGCGTGTACAAGCTGGAGGCTCCGTAAATCAAGGCTATCAGACTGACGGCGATCAGCAATGCTCCCAGGACATCATACCGTTCCTCTATTACCGCGCGCCGGTCATCGGGCACCCAAACCTGGGAGGCCCAGATTACCAGAACCGACCACAACCCGACCACGTAGAATATGCTCCTCCATCCCAGGTAGTGGGTGAGAAAGCCGCCGACAATAGGACCCGCTGACAGTCCTACGTATACCATGGCTGCGTTTATTCCCAAAACCCTGCCCCTTTCCTGTGGAGGGAAAGCTGAAGTTAACAAGGCCATACCGGTGGCAAACATCATGGTGGCTCCCATACCCTGAAGAACCCGGGCCAGCAATAATAGGTTAAGCGAATTCGATAAGGCGCAGAGAAAGGAGGCGGCGCCGAAAATGCCGATCCCGGCAACAAATATTCGCTTGCGGCCATACATATCCGCCAAGCGTCCAAAGGGCAGGAGGAATGCAGCTGAAACCAGCAGAAAGGAGGTTACAATCCAGTTCAGCATTATGGCGTTACCGTTTAAATCCTGTCCAATCGCGGGAATCGCCAGGTTGATCGAACTGCCCATAAACGGGGTGAGGAAAGCGCTTAAAGTTGCCACCAACAGAATCCGATTGCGAGTCTTAGTGTTTTCCGCCAAATTGCCTTACCTGCCTATTTATTTTATTCGAAAATAAATGTCAACAACCAACGGTCATGAAATACTGTGTACTCCTTTAATCTACAACAGCGGTGAGCCGAAAACAAGCCCGTCGGGCGATTTTCACAAATAATGGCATCCCGGGAACGCAAATGTGAGAACCGGATTATACAGTTTCTCACTTCAAAATAATCGACAGCAACCTGAATTATTCGTGATTGACAGTCGAACACACGTGTAATATCTTGATTACAAAGCGACATATTTAATTACGGGAGTGAGTTTTCATGTTCGATTTTCTTTTGACCCCAGAACAGTTGGCCCTGCGTGACGAAGCTCGGGAGATGGCCAAGTGGGTGCCCCGGCAGTACATTCTGGATATGGACGCCGACAAGATCAAGTTCCCCAAGGAGTTCCTGCAGGAGTGCGGCCGCCGTAATCTCCTGGGTTTGCGGCTTCCCAAAAAGTATGGGGGACGAGGCCTGGGCTGGGTGGAGGATACCCTGGTGGCCGAAGAGATATGCGTGCCAGGTTACGCCTTCGGGTGTGTGTGGGGTGTTGGAGCGGACATCGTTTGTGATGCCATCGTTAACTTTGGCTCGGAAGAGCTGAAGGAGAAGTATGTGGTGCCGCTGCTTAAAGGGGAGAAGTTTGCGGCTGAGTGCCTGACCGAGCCCCGCGGCGGTTCCGATTTCTTTGGGGCCACCACCACGGCGGTGGAAGACGGCGACTATTACATACTGAACGGACAAAAGCGCTTCATCGTCGGTGGTGAGGGAGCCGATTTCTTCCTGGTCTATGCGAAGACTGATCCCCAGGGTCCACCGCACAAGTCCATGACCTGTTTCATCGTTGACCGCGATGCCGGGGTCAAGGTTGAGTACCTGTACGGGCTCATGGGCTGCCGGGGTGGAGGCACCGCCCGCCTGGTGTTTGAAGATGTGCGGGTGCCCAAGTCCAACATCCTGGGGCAGGTCAACGGAGCCGCTGAAGTGTTCTATCCCATGATGATTCCGGAAAGGCTGGGAACCGCAGCCATGACTATCGGGGCGGTTAGACCGGCTCTGGAGATAGCCACCGATTACACCACGAAGCGCAAAGCCTTCGGCACCAAAATCAAGAACTTCCAGGCCGTCAGCTTTAAAATTGCCGAAGCGGTAACCAAACTCGACACTTCCCGGGCTATGATTTACTGCACAGCACGGGCGATAGATGCCGGAGTACATCCCAGCCGTGCCCGCCGCCTGGTATCGGAGGCCAAGAAATTTGTTACCGAGCAGTGCTGGGACGTAGTGAACCTGTGCATGCAGGTAATGGGAGGAATCGGCTACACCGACGTCTATCCCATCGAAAAGATCCTGCGGGATATGAGGCTGTCCATGATCTGGGTTGGCACCAATGAGATCATGAGCCTTATAACCCAGCATGAGTGGTACAAGGAGAGACAGAACGAACTCTTGAACAGCAACAAGCGTGACAGCGAGTACGACTGCGTCAACGCCTTCGCTGAAGGCGAAAAGGTCTATGAATAGAGACAGGCGCTAATTGAGGGGTTGTTTATACCTGCCAGGATCCATACCAGGGTACATGTCTATATTTTATTTCAAAATCATATATACATTTATCTCTTACCGTAAGCCATCGGCTGATGAAGCTCCCAAAAGGATTTATCCGTAAACAAAGTCGCAAGCGATGCCTCATCAGCGAATGGTCCAGGTATCCCGCCCCTGAATACCGGGTATTGAGCGTTCTGTAAACCAAAACCGGAGGTGTTGGTATGGAAAAGCCCTGGCTTAAACACTATGATCTGGGAGTACCGGAGAGTTATGATTATCCCGAAGTCCCGCTCAACTATATGCTTGAAGAAACTACCAGACGCAATCCGTACAAGACCGCCATGATATTTAACGACAACACCATAACCTACCAGGAACTCAACCGTATGGCGGACAGTTTCGCAGCCTCGCTGCTGAAGCTGGGAATAAAGAAAGGCGACCGGGTAATGCTGAGTTTGCCCAACGTTCCCGCCATGGTCATTGCCTACTATGGCGTGCTGAAAATGGGCGGTATTATAGTGAACAGCAATCCCTTGTATTCCGAGAATGAGCTGGAGGTAATGCTTCAAGATTCCGGAGCGGCGGCGGTGGTGACCTTTGATATGGTCTACCCCAAGTTCGCCGCTCTGATGCCCAAAACCGGCTTGGAAAAGATTATTGTAGCTCCCTTTGCCGACTTTGTGCCCCCTTCTCCGGAGGTCTTCCTGTTCCGTGACCTGATTAATAACAAAGAAAAACCGCCGGCCATCACGGTTGACCCCAAGGAAGATGTGGCGCTCCTGCAGTACACCGGAGGGACCACGGGAACGCCGAAAGGAGTTATGCTTACTCACTTCAACCTGGTCGCCAATGCCATTCAGATTGCCGGCTTTGCACGGACCACGGCGGACGATATCTTCTTCTCCGCCATCCCGTTTTTCCATGTCTATGGAATGACAACCTCCATGAATATTCCGATTATGATAGGTGCCACCTTCATACCGTTTCCCTTCCCCCGGGATTTTGAAGGGATGATCAAAGCCATTGCCAAATACCGGCCCACCCTGTTCTTTGCCGTACCAACCATGTACGCGGCCATCAACAGTTTCCCCGGGGTGGAAAAATATGATCTGACCTCCATCCGCCTCTGTGTCAGCGGGGGTGCACCCCTGCCCGATAATGCCCGGGATACATTTGAGAGGCTGACCGGCTGCAAGATGCGGGAGGCATTGGGAATGACGGAGGCCACCACCGGCTGCAGCTGCAGTCCCTGCGTGGGCATGAGGAAGGAAGGTGTTGGCATTCCCTTCCCCGACGAGCTGATGGCGACCATTGATGCCGACGGCAATTTCCTGCCCCCGGGTGAGCCCGGCGAACTGGTGATCAAGGGGCCCAACGTGATGAAGGGCTACTGGAACAACCCCGAGGCCACTCGCGATGCCTTCGTGGGGGACGGGACCTGGGTCAGGACCGGAGACGTGGTTCAGATGGATGAGGACGGGTACTTCAAGGTTGTGGACCGTCTTAAGGACATGATTATCACCAGCGGGTACAATGTATATTCACTGGAAGTGGAAAACGTCATCTACATGAATGACAAAGTCCTGGAAGCGGCAGTCATCGGTATTCCCGACCCCATAAAAGGTGAGGTCATCAAGGCTTTTATAGCCCCCAAGGAAGGCGAGACTATTACCGCCGAGGAGATCATCGAGCTGTGTAAAGAAAAACTGGCACCGTACAAGGTTCCGAGAGAGGTTCAGTTCCTGAAAGAACTGCCCAAATCAAGCGTAGGGAAAATACTTAAGACCCAGCTACGCGCCATGTAACCCGGCTGAATATGAGAAATGGGGGGTGAGATCGTTATCCGTGTCCTTGTAAGAGGCAGCACTTCTTCCGCCGGGGAGGTGGTTTAGGAAACCTGGAGTACGGCCGCAAGGCCTTTGGGTGCACTTGCAGACTGCAAGACGGCATTGGTCTTGTACTGTAGGCCGATTATATGCCGATCTGTTGTATAGAGAGAGAAGATAAGATTTATCTATTTATTGAAGGGGGAGGTGGAGATGCACCACCGGATGGTGCATCAATAAGATGAACGTTGCGGAACTCATGTACAGGAATGCTCGCAAGCATCCTGACAAGGAAGCCATTGTATTTAAGGATTTAAGATTAAACTATCGGGAAATCGACGCCCTTTCCAATCGGGTCGCCAACGCCATCATCGATCTCGGCATCCGCAAAGGGGACCGCGTCGCCATGATGATGCGCAACTCGGAGAAGTTTGTTGCCGTTTATTTCGGCATTTTAAAGGCCGGGGCGGTAGTGGTTCCCATCAATATCAGCCTGGTTAAATCCGAAGTGCAGTTTATCGTCAATAACAGTGAAGCCAGGATGTTCATCTACGATGAAGTTTTCGCACCGGTACTTGAGGGTATCGAGGCTGAACTGCCCTATGTAAAAAGTTTCGTGGTAGTAGGTCCCGATTCCGTACCGGGTAAACTCAATTACTGCGATCTGATAGCACAGGCTCCCGATAACATGCCGGCAGTAGAGATCGACGAAAACGACATGTGTTCCATAATCTATACCTCCGGTACAACCGGGACTCCCCGGGGAGCCGTTTTCAATCACCGTGGCATCCTCTACACCGTGTGCAACTCCGGAGCCCTGGGTCACCGTATGACCTTTTACACCCGCAACCTGGCCATGATGCCGCTGTTTCACTCCGCACCCCTGCACCTCTATTTCCTGGGATCAATTTATATGGGCGGAAGCAATGTAATTCTGGAGGCCTTTGATCCTCGGCTCTTCCTGCAGACCATTCAGGATGAAAAGACCACCCACTTCTTCGGTCCGGCGGTAGTATATCTTACCTGCGCCAAGCTGCTGGATGTCAGCCAGTACGACTTGAGCTCCATGGAGATGTTTGTCCTGGGCGGAAGTCCCATTGCCGAGGAAGATATAAACCTGATCCTGGATAAGTTCGGCATAAGGGGGAAGAACAAGCTTCAGCAGGTTTACGGCTTCACCGAGTCCGGACCGACGGGTTTGGCACTCTTTCCCGAAGAGATCGAGATCAAGACCCGCAGCATCGGCAGAGCCGGAGTCGTCGGCTCCGAGACCATTATTGTGGACAAGGAAGGCAACAAGGTCAAACCGGGAGAAGTAGGAGAGATCGCCGTACGCGGCGGAGGGATCATGGTCGAATATTTTAAGGATCCCGAAAAAACCAAAGGGACCATTGTCAACGGATGGGTAATGTCAGGCGACCTGGCCACATACGATGAGGACGGATACATATACTTTGTGGACCGGGCCAAGGATATGATTATTTCCGGCGGGCAGAACATCTATTCCAAGGAAGTGGAAGATGTCCTGATGAGCCACCCGGCGGTGATGATGACTGCGGTGATTGGAGTACCCCATCCGGATTGGGGAGAATCGGTTAAGGCGGTAGTCTCCCTGAAACCGGGGCATTCGGTCACCCCCGAGGAGCTCTCCCAGTACTGCGCAGATAAGCTGGCCAAGTACAAGCGTCCCAGGTTTATCCAGATTGTGGACCAGATCCCTCACAATCCGGCCGGCAAAATCCTGAAGACCGAGGTTAGAAGACTGTACGGCCAGGCTTAAAGGGGATTATGGGGATTACCTGCCGGTTACAGGCCTAAAGAGGTTGGAAAACTATACGGTCAGTCTTAAAGTCGGTTAAAAGGCGGGCCGGGTTTGCCCGCCGCCGGTTAATAAGCAAGACTAATCCAGAATAAGCCCGCATATCAATAAAGACGGCGGGCTTATATTTTTGGGGCGGCAAGTTTGAAAAGCGGGAGTTAAGAAATAATGAGAATAATGCGGGTGCCGCGGTATAATGAAATCAGAAACGTGGCATCTGCGGGATATGACAGACGATTCTCAGCCGTGGTTGTTAAGGGATGGAGAGATTGGCCGGTGAATAGAGGAAACACGAGCCGGAGGTTTGTTTTTTTACCCAAAGCATATATTCTGATTTTTGCAGTATTGCTTCTGGCCCTGCCGCTGCTGGTGCTGGGAGGCTGCGGGAGTTCTCCCGCCGAAAGCGATAAAGGGGATCAAAAACTGGTGATTGCCACCTCGTTTTACCCCATCTACATAATGGTCCGGAATGTCGCCCTCGGTATTCCGGGAGTGGAGGTCGTAAACATTACCGGTACCGTAACCGGCTGTCTCCATGACTACCATCTGACGACCAGTGACCTCAAGCGGCTGCGCCAAGCCGAGATATTGGTGATTAACGGGGCCGGGATGGAAAGCTTTTTGGACCAGGTTATCGAGCAGCAGCCTGACCTGAAGATTGTAGACGCCAGCCGGGATATACCTCTCAAAAGGGATGAACACGGGCATGAGAACGGGCATGTCTGGGTCAGCGTATCCCTGGCCATGAAGCAGGTGCAAAACATCGCCGACCAGTTGGCGGAACTTGATGCCGGGAACGGCCCGGCATACCGGGAGAACGCGTCCCGTTACATCAAGGAGCTGGAAATGCTGAGAGAGGAGATGCGGGAAACAATCGAGGGGTTGCCCAACAAGGATGTAGTAACCTTTCACGAAGCCTTTCCCTATTTTGCCGACGAATTTGGCCTGAATATCGTGGCCGTGGTGGAGCGTGAACCGGGTTCCGAGCCCAGTGCGGCGGAACTGGCGGAAACCATCAAACTTATCCGTCAGTCCGGGGTCAGGGCCATATTTGTGGAGCCGCAGTACTCCACAAAAGCAGCCCGAACCATCGCCCGTGAGACCGGAATCGAGGTCTACACGCTGGACCCGGCGGTGACCGGGAAGGACGATCCCGGAGCCTACATAGAAATCATGAGGAGCAATTTGCGGGTATTGGTGGAGGCACTGAGTTAGTATGAACAGCAGCAAAAATCTTAAAGACAGCTGTGCCTTCTGCTGCACAAAACTTGAAAACTTCGGGGTCAGTATTGGCGGGAACGCAGTGCTCTATGACGTTAACCTGCACATTCACTGCGGCGAATTGACCGGTATTATCGGCCCCAACGGTGCCGGCAAGACTACATTGTTAAAAGCGATTGTAGGGGAGCTCCCTTTCAGCGGCAAGATGAGTTTTCTGGATGGCAACGGATTGAGGACGGGCTGTCCCCTGATCGGTTATGTGCCGCAGAGGCTTGATTTTGGACCGGGGACACCGGCCAGTGTGCTTGATTTCTGCTCCGCCTGCATTTCCAATATTCCGATCTGGCTTGTTCACTCGCCCGGCAACCGCCGGCGGGTTAAGGAAAGCCTGGCCCGGGTGCAGGCAGAACACCTTATTAACCGCAGGATTTCCGAGTTATCGGGGGGAGAATTGCAGCGGGTGCTCCTGGCCTGTGCCCTCGACCCCATCCCCAACCTGCTGCTGCTTGATGAACCGGTTACCGGGGTGGACCCCAGGGGGCTCAAGATATTCTATGACATGGTATCCGCTCTGCGGAGGGAGCACGACCTTTCAATAATCATGGTCTCCCACGATCACCAGATGATATCCCAATACGCCGATAGGATAGTCCTGTTGAACAAGACGGTTTTGGCAGAAGGAACGCCGGCGGAAGTATTTCAAAATCAAAGCTTTGTGAACCTCTTTGGTCAGCAGTGGAACGGGGTATACCACGGCCAGGAGGCGGCTTCGGCCATCCACCACCCTGAGTAATGAGGTGAATCCATGATTGAAGTATGGTATGCCCTGGTTGACAGCATCTTCCCTTTTGGCTGGGTGGAGTTTGACTTCATGAAGAATGCCCTCTTGGCGGTGCTGTTGGTATCTCCCATCTTTGGCTTTCTTGGCACCATAGTTGTAAACAACAATATGGCTTTTTTTTCTGACGCTATCGGTCATGCAGCCCTGACGGGAATAGCCATCGGTGTCTTGCTGGGTCTGGGGGATCCCTTGTGGGCAATGCTCATCTTTGCCGCCGTTTTGGCCATCGGCATTACTTGGACCAGGCATAAAACCGGGGCTTCTGTGGACACGGTCATTGGTGTATTCTTTTCAACCACCGTGGCTCTGGGAGTGGTAATCCTGTCCCGCGGCGGAGGGTTTAACCGCTATTCCCATTACCTGATCGGCGACCTGTTGAGCATATCTCCCCAGGAGTTGACCCTGCTGGTTGTCGCCCTGCTGGTTGTGCTACTCTTCTGGGGACTGTTTTTCAACCGCCTGTTTCTGGTCAGCATAAATCCGGCGGTAGCCCGCAGTCGGGGGGTTAATGTGTATATTGTCGAGATGCTTTTCTCCATCCTTCTGGCTCTAATCGTGACCATATCCATCCAGTGGATCGGTATCCTGATCATAAATGCCCTGCTCATACTGCCGGCGGCTTCCGCCAGAAACCTGGCGGCCAACATGAGATCCTATCATTTTCTGGCGGTAATGATAAGTATTGTGGCGGGGCTGACCGGCCTGTTCCTCTCCTACCATTGGGGGACAGCCACCGGTGCCACCATCGTTTTGTGCATTTTCATCCTTTATCTGGGTACCATCGCCTGGAAGACCGTAAGATCCAGATGGAGCAAATACTGTTCTGAATCCGGAGGCATAAAGTCGACTACCGACCATAAGGTGGGGTGAGAGGCTGGAGGGTTTGAAATCGCAGTACTTGAGCACCACGCCGGGAAGCCGACCGGGTACAAGAATCTGACAATCCGGCAGCCGGCAGCAAGGATTTCAGGATCACCCAAAGGTGGGTTTATAATGCGGGTATGCATTCAGGCTTGCGATCGGGGTTCCGGGATCGCACAGATTATGAGGTCAGGAAGGGGGGACTCAACCAAAGGGGGTCCCGTCGGAGGCCAATAGGCGATCTTGACGGGAATGCCGGTTTGTGTTGTATGCTGGTCAAAAGTGGCGAATGAAGGAGGGGGAGATTTTGATGTTTGACCTGGGGGAGCTCTTGAAATATCCGTTTGACGACCCGAAGTGGGTGGAAAAACTCCTGATCGGCGGTGCCTTAAGCATAATACCCATAATAAGTTTTTTTGCTGCCGGGTACAGTCTTGAATCCATGCGCGCCGGCATTAGAGGGGAGATGACCCTGCCGGAATGGGGGGACTGGGGAGAAAAATTTGTACAAGGTTTCATATTGTTCATAATCAGCCTAATCTACATGCTGATTCCGGGGCTATTAATGCTCCTGGGAGGAGGGAGCATAATAGGCGCGTTAAATTACGGTGATATGGGTTGGGGAGTTGCGGGAGGTTTTCTGACGCTTTTGACCATAGTGGC
Source organism: Bacillota bacterium (assembly GCA_029781825.1). GTDB lineage: Bacteria > Bacillota > Syntrophomonadia > Syntrophomonadales > DTU052 > DTU052. The sequence goes on from JAKOVY010000077.1 coordinate 27,699, forward strand.
TGCACTGATCCTGGCTTTTGTACTGCCGATGGCCATGGCTCATTATGCAGCAGAGGGTAAGCTGGGAGCGGCCTTTGAGTTTGGTGAGATATGGAGACGGATAAAAAGCGTGTTCGGCCAGTATCTGGTAGCGATGGTACTGTTCCTGGTTTTCAGTTCCATAATCGGAATCATAGGTATAATACCCCTGGTGGGATGGTTAATTGCGATCGTCGGAGTATTTTACCTGACGGTGATATTTGCCAACCTCGTTGGCCGCCTGTATCGTCAGGGTTAATACCCGGAAGGCAAAAAATGTCATAAAGTAATCCAAAAAAGCAGGCTATTACTTATCTTTACCGGGCGTTGCCAACGACGGCCGGTCCGGAAAAATCAGAACCCCGTGAATTGGCGGCGGCAAGGGAGGATGACAGATGGAAGAAATCAATAAAGCAATGAGCAATACGTCGGTTCTGGAGACGCTGGGGATTGAGATCACGGAATACACGCCGGAGCGCGTGGTTGCCACCATGCCGGTTACCCCTAAAACCCATCAGCCTCTGGGCATTCTGCACGGAGGGGTTTCGGTGGTTCTCGCGGAAACCGTGGCCTCGTCGGGCAGCTACCAGTTCATAGATCCCACCCGTCAGCGGGCGGTAGGCCTGGAGATCAACGCCAACCACATTCGCAGCAAGCGCGACGGGGTGGTAAAGGCCGTCGGGGTTCCGGTCCATGTGGGCCGCTCCACCCTGGTGTGGGATATCAGGATCTACGATGAGCAGGAGAAGTTGGTTTGTATCTCCCGCTGTACCATGGCCGTGGTGGATAATGAACGGTAACCGTGCAGGTACCGGCACTCGGTGGAGCACTCCGAGGGGACCGCTTGCCAATATACCGTACATAGTAACACGCAACAAACCCGGTTTTCATGCCCAAATAACGGCTCTGCGGCTTCCTCTTGAACACTCCGCCGGGAGGTGCTTTTCCCTGTCGGGTAATGCCCTTTGCTTGCTATGTGCCATGTAAGCAATACGCCCTTCTGAGGCGGTCCGGCCTAAGTCCTGTCGGTATAACCGTAGCCATACCATTAAGCCTCCGACGCGGCCCGATCCGATGCGGCCTTTGGCTGCTCTCATGGAAACCTCCACGGCTTTTGTAGATGGAAAGACTGAGTGCAGGCACGGGTCAGTGTCGACCGGGTCCTTATTGACACCGGCTGCATTGCCGCAAACCAAAAAGCTATATGCAGATTGGTGCCGCCGGTTAAAATATTACAGCGCATGGTCTCATTTCCATGTTGAGAGATGATACAGTCCCTGATTCCGCCCATGTGTCCGCCTTCGGCCCACATCAACGTACATAGGCCGGAGATTGTTAAATTATTCTCAAGCAAATTACCTGGTGTCGAAGAACCTAATATGTTGAAATATACGTTATAATGTAGCTTGAGAGTTTTTAAAGTTCGTGCCATAGGAGGGTTATAATGTACAGGATTCGAAGCAAGGAAGTTCTGGGGCCGGATCTCAAGCTGATGGTCGTTGAGGCTCCAGAAATCGCTGCCAAAGCCCAACCCGGTCAGTTCATAATCCTGCGGGAAAATGAATATGGAGAGCGTATTCCCCTGACCATAGCCGATTTTGACCGCACGGAAGGAACCATCACTATCATATTCCAGGAAGTTGGCCGTTCCACCCGGGATCTGGGAATGCTGGAAGCCGGAGATTCCATCCTCGACTTTGTAGGCCCTTTGGGCAAAAAATCCGAGATAGAGAATTTCGGCAAGGTAGTATGTGTCGGCGGCGGGGTAGGAGTTGCCCCCGTGTACCCGATTACCAGAGCTCTATATGAAGCGGGGAACCATGTGGTTTCAATAATCGGGGCCCGCAGTCGGGATCTTCTCATCCTGGAGGATGAGATGCGCAAGGTCAGTCACCAGCTGGTGGTAATGACCGATGACGGTTCGTACGGAGAAAAAGGATTCGTTACCGATGCCCTGCGCAAAATCCTCAGTCAGGACAGCTTTGCCCGGGTAATAGCTATCGGCCCGCTGGCAATGATGAAAGCTGTTTCCGAAGTTACCAGGGAATTCGGAGTCAAGACCATTGTAAGCCTTAATCCCATCATGGTCGACGGAACAGGCATGTGCGGAGCCTGTCGGGTAGAGGTAGGCGGAGAGACCCGGTTTGCATGTGTGGACGGACCCGAATTCGACGGTCACCAGGTAGACTGGAAATTGGCCCAGCAGAGAGCCCGGATGTTCCTGGCTCAGGAGAAAATAGCGGATGAAGCGCGCGGAGGTGGCTGCAGATGTCAGAAGTAGATGCCAAGAGAAAAGTGAACAAGCAACCTAACAAGCAACCTATGCCCACTCAGGACCCCAAGACCCGCATCAAAAACTTCTCCGAGGTTGCGCTCGGCTACACCGAGGAGGATGCGGTCATTGAGGCCGAAAGGTGCTTAAACTGTAAAAAGGCTCCCTGCCGCCAGGGTTGTCCGGTGGAGATTGATATTCCGGCGTTTATTGCCCGCATCCGGGAGCGCGATTTTGCCGGAGCCATTGCCAAAATCAAGGAGAAGAACAACCTGCCGGCCATCTGCGGACGGGTATGTCCCCAGGAATCCCAGTGTGAGAAGTATTGCCTGGTAGGAAAGAAGAATGAGCCGGTAGCCATCGGCCGTTTGGAGAGGTTTGTCGCCGATTATGAGATGGCCCATGGCGGGGAATCGGTACAGAAGCCGGCCAGTCCGACCGGCAAAAAGGTAGCCATTGTCGGATCCGGCCCGGCCGGATTGACTGCGGCCGCCGACCTGTGCATGATGGGTCACGATGTAACCGTATTTGAAGCGCTGCATACCGCCGGTGGGGTTCTGGTATACGGAATCCCGGAATTCCGGCTGCCCAAGGATATTGTCAAGCGTGAAATTGCCAACATCGAGAAAATGGGCGTCAAGATCCGCACCAACATGGTGATCGGCAAAGTTTTGACGGTAGATGAGCTTTTTGAATCCGGGTTTCATGCGGTTTTCATCGGAACCGGTGCCGGCCTGCCGTATTTCATGAATATCCCCGGTGAAAACTCCAACGGGGTTTATTCGGCCAACGAATTCCTGACCCGTTCCAATTTAATGAAGGCCTATCGTTTTCCGGAGTATATCACCCCAATAGTCACAGGTAAGAGGGTGGCGGTTATCGGAGCCGGCAACGTAGCGATGGACGCCGCCCGGACGGCTTTAAGGCTTGGCGCTGAGGAATCATATATTGTTTATCGTCGTTCGGAGAAGGAGATGCCGGCGAGGAAAGAGGAGATCGAACACGCCCATGAGGAAGGGGTTAAGTTCCATCTGCTGACCAGCCCAATAGAGATCTTGGCGGATGAGGAAGGAAAAGTGCGGGGCATGACCTGCCTGCGGTACGAGTTGGGCGAGCCGGATGAGAGCGGACGCCGCAGCCCGATACCCATCAAGGGTTCCGAGTTCTTTATGGAAGTGGATACGGTGGTAATGGCCATCGGCCAGGGACCAAATCCCCTGGTGCCCGAAACCACCCCGGACCTGGAGATCAACCGCCGGGGCAATATCGTGGCCGACCCCGAGACCGGAAAGACTTCAAAACCCGGGGTTTTTGCCGGCGGGGACATCGTTACCGGTGCCGCCACTGTGATCCTGGCCATGGGAGCAGGCAAAAAAGCAGCCCGGGCAATAAACGAATACCTGGCGACGCTGTGATCTCCTGCGGGATCTGCAGATTTTGATTATACCGTCATTATGGGCTAAAATAATATAACCAAAAAAGGAATTGATTGGGGATTGTTATGAGCGTTGACAATCTGGTAGAAATAAGGGACCCGTTGTCGCCTGGAGATGAGCCCAAGACAGTTCAGTCGGTGGAAAGAGTGCTCAACATCATCGAGGCCATGGCTGACCACGGGGGTCCCATAAACCTGGGGGACCTGGCCGAGAAGGTGGGCCTGAAACCCAGCACCACCCACCGCTTGTTGAACACCCTCCTGGTGAGGGGCTTTGTGGAACAGGATGAGGACAGCCGCTACAAGCTGTCGCTCAAGCTCTTCTACATCGGCAATGCCGCGGCGGACTCTACGGATCTAAAAGCAGTGGCCGCTCCCTTCATGCAGGAACTTTTGGAGCAGTGCAACGAGACGGTGAATCTGGCGGTCCTGGATAACTACCAGGTGGTATACATCGATCAGATCGAATCGAATAATATTGTTATAGTAAAGATGTTTGCCCGGGTAGGCAACCGGGGTCCGGCTCACTGCACCGGATCCGGCAAGGTGCTCCTGGCCGCGCTCAGCCAGGAAGAACTGGCCCACTACCTGGCCACCACCGAGCTGGAGCGGTTCACCCGGGACACCATAACCGACCCCAGGCTGCTGGCTAAAGAGCTGGCCCGGGTGGCACGGGAGGGTTATGCTCTGGACCTGGGGGAGCGGGATGAAGATGTCAGGTGTGTAGCCGCCCCCATTAAGACTCACGGCGGCAAAGTGGTGGCGGCCATCAGCGTATCCGGGCCCAGTATGAGAATGACACCCTCATACATCAGCAACGAACTGATTCCGATCGTGAAGGATGTTGCCCTGCGTCTATCCAGGAAGCTCGGGTATCAGGGAGATTAACTGATTCTCAACTGAATACCATTGGCGGACAAAGGCGTCCTTGCGCATGGTTAATACCTGCGGCAGGACGCCTTTTTACTTTGGTGGGGCCGGGAAGTGAACCATCCTCCCGGTCACAGCGGGGAATTAAGTTGGTGGATATGTAATGAAGCATACCAGGTTTTCAGCCTCGGATGGGAAATCGGAAGCTGGTGCGCCGTGTCGGCTGGTAAAGCAATTATGAGGTCTGACATTGCTCGCTTACCATGATCCAGCAACCAAAAATAAATTTCACTATACGGAATTAAATTTCATTTGACAAACGCTCCGGCCTCGATATAAAATACAATCAGCCCCACAAACAATGAAATATAATTCCACCATGCGGAATGATTATCGGAGAGCGGGGTCTATCAACCGAAGAGGAAATCAAAGACGAGATCCTTGATTGGGCGAAACTGATGGGAAACTAAAGATTTTTGGTAAGGGCAATGGTGTCTTTCTACGCAAAGTAGAGGCACCGTTTGTTTCTATAGGGGGGTGGAGAGCTTGAGGGTATTGCTGGCCGTGTCCGACCCCGGTACCAGGAAGACCATAAGAGAGCTGTTGATCCATAATGGGTATTCGGTCAGCGGCGAGGCCCATAACGCATCAGAAGCCCTGCGCATAAGCCGGAGTCAATCGCCGGGATTGGTAATTATGGATACCGAACTGGAAGGGGGCAGGGTCGGGCAGGTGGCTATGATACTGGAAGAGGATGGCGTGGCACCGGTTTTGATACTGGCATCAAGCGCTGATCCCCGGATCAAGGATTTTAGCTATGTGCTTAAGCCGGTAACCGCCACCAGTCTTATCCCCGCCATTGAATCAACCTTCACCAGCTACCAAAAGAGGAGGAGGCTCTTGAAGGAAGTGGCAAGACTGCGAAATCAGCTGGCTACGCGCCAGGTGGTTGCCATTGCCAAAGGGATCCTGATGCTGGAGCAGGGGATGAGTGAGGAGCAAGCCCACCGCTTTTTGCAGAAGACCAGTATGAACCGGGGCCTGCCTCTTAAAGCCGTTGCTGAAGCGGTCATTGCCTTAAGTAAGTCATCAGGGAAGGGAGAGAGTGAATCATGAAAAGTGAGCTTGGTCGTGAGGTTTTGGAAAAAGCCCGGGCAAACGGGGTGCGGTTTATCCGCCTGCAGTTTACCGACCTGATGGGACACTTGAAAAATGTGGCCATCCCCATCAGCCAACTGGAGAAGGCCCTGGCGGGAGAACTGATGTTTGACGGGTCTTCCATTGAGGGCTTCGTTCGGATTGAGGAGTCGGATATGTACCTTATACCGGATCCTTCAACGTTTGTAATATTCCCCTGGAGGTCACCCAACCTGGATGTGGCCCGCTTGATCTGCGATGTTTACGACAAGAATTACCAGCCGTTTGAAGGATGCCCGCGTCTGGCCCTGCAGAGGGTAGCCAAGGAGGCTGAGGAAATGGGCTTTGTCATGAATGTGGGACCGGAGGCTGAATTCTTCCTGTTCCTGCAGGATGAATCCGGCAAGGCCACCACCAGAACCCATGACCAGGCCAGCTATTTTGACCTGGGGCCGGCGGACCTGGCGGAAAATGCCAGGAGGGACATGGTCTTGACCCTCGAGGAAATGGGCTATGAAGTCGAGGCCTCCCATCATGAGGTGGCACCGGGACAGCACGAGATCGATTTCAAGTACGACACGGCTGTCAATACCGCTGACAAGATCCAGACCTTTAAACTGGTGGTCAAATCAATAGCCCAGCGCCACGGACTTCATGCCACCTTTATGCCCAAACCGGTGGCGATGATCAACGGTTCCGGCATGCACTGCCATCAATCGCTGTTTACTCTGGATGGGAAAAACGCTTTCTATGACCCCGATTCTCCCGACGGACTGAGTGATGTGGCTCGGTACTACATCGGCGGCATTATCAAGCATGCGCGGGCCCTGACGGCGGTTACCAATCCCCTGGTCAATTCCTACAAACGTCTGGTCCCCGGTTACGAGGCACCGGTGTATGTGGCCTGGTCCCATGCCAACCGCAGCTGTTTGATAAGAATCCCGGCCAAGCGCGGGTCCAGCACCCGTATAGAGGTGCGCAACCCGGATCCGGCCTGCAATCCCTACCTGGCGATTGCAGCCATGCTGGCTGCCGGTCTGGACGGGATTAGGAATAAGATTGAGCCCCCGGCCCCTATTGACCGCAATATCTATCACATGAGCGAGAAAGAGAGGAAAAGCCTGGGGATCATGAGCCTCCCCAGCAGCCTGGCCGAAGCGATGGAGGAACTGAGCAAGGATGAAGTAATTAAGGATGCTCTCGGGCCTCACATTTACAATAAGCTGGCGGAGGCCAAGAGACTCGAGTGGGATAGATACCGCTGTTCCGTGCACCAGTGGGAACTTGACGAATACCTGTCGGTATTCTAAAGCCTTGGAAAGCTGCATCCGGTGCCGTAAACCTGCCTCCCTACATGTGCTGGAACAGGTGCCGGATGAGCTTTCTCTTGCAGGAGGAGAGGTGAAACAGATGCTCAGAGAGGGTGATATAAGAATACCTGCGGGTTGCGCCATCGCCGCGCTGGTCAACCGCAGCGGCCGGGTCTTTAGCGGCACCCGGATTGCCGACTGCATTGCGGTAATGCGCGAACGCTCCAACGGCCTGGGAGGGGGATTTGCCGCTTATGGAATTTACCCGGAGCTGAAGGACCACTACGCGGTTCATGTGTTCTTCGACAGGATTCCTGAGAGATACGAGTTTGAGTACCAGCTCCGTCGGCATTTTCAGGTGATCAGCACCGGACCCATTCCCACTCGCAGGAAAGCTGAGATAAAGAATCCGCCGGAAATATGGAGGTATTTTGTGAGCCCGGGAAACGGGCTGTTGAAGGAGGAGCCGAGCCGGCGACAGCAGCATATGGTCTCTTTCATTACCGGGATCAATGCCGCATCCAACGGGGCCTATATCGTATCCTTCGGCAAAAACATGGGAGTATTTAAAGGCGTGGGTTTCCCGGAGGATATTGCTGATTTCTTCCGTCTGGATGAGTACAAAGGGTATTTGTGGACAGCCCACGGGCGGTTCCCCACCAACACTCCCGGCTGGTGGGGAGGGGCGCATCCTTTCGCCCTCCTGGAGACAACGGTGATCCATAACGGGGAGATATCTTCTTATGATGCCAACCGGAGATTTATCGAAATGTACGGTTACCGGTGCAGCCTGCAGACTGACACCGAGGTGATTGCCTACATCTTTGATTTCTTATGCCGCCGGTTGGGGCTGTCTCAGGCGGAAGCCGCCCTCATCGTGGCACCTCCTCTTTGGGATGAGATTGCCATGATGGATCCGGAAACCGCCGGCCGGATAACCAGGATGCGCTCGGTTTTTGCCTCCCTGCTGCTTAACGGGCCGTTTTCCATCGTGCTGGCTACTTCGGAAGGGATAATGGCACTCAATGACCGGCTTAAACTGCGGCCGATGGTGGCGGCGGAGAATGAGGAATACGTAGCCGTGGCCAGCGAGGAGGCGGCCATAAGAAAGATTCTTCCAAGTATTACCCGTATCTGGTCGCCCCGGGGAGGGGAGCCCGTGTGGGGAAAGGTTGATTCTGCCCTCCCGGAATGTGAGCCATTATATGCCGGGGAAGGGGAGAGAGCATGATGCTTAAGCTGCAGAAATCAAAATTTGAGATTGGGCGGGATTTTGACCGCTGTGTTGGATGCGGGGTATGTGTCAACCAGTGCGCCAACGAGGTCCACTTTTGGGATCCTTATGATGAAAGCGTTTGTGCGAATGATATTAAGTGTGTGGGCTGCCAGCGGTGCGTTCACCTGTGTCCCACCGGAGCCCTCCGGGTTGTGCCCTTTGCCTCCCGGCCCCGGGAGCACGGGTTGTGGACCTCCACGGTTATCAACGAAATACATCTGCAGGCGGATTCAGGGGGCATACTGCTGTCCGGTATGGGAAACAGCCGCCCCGATACGGTTTACTGGGACCGGATTCTGCTTAACGCCAGTCAGGTTACCAACCCCTCCATTGACCCCCTGCGGGAGCCCATGGAGCTCAAAACCTTTCTGGGGCGCAAGCCGCCTCTTAACAGGGAGAACAGCCTGGATACCTGTGATAACTACCCGCAGCTTGAACTGGATATCCCGGTAATGTTCGCCGCCATGTCCTTCGGTTCGGTCAGCTTGAACGTCCATAAGTCGCTGGCCCGGGCTGCCAAGAGCCAGAAGACTTACTGGAATACGGGGGAAGGCGGACTCCACCCCGAAGTACGCCCTTACCGGGACCGAGCGGTTGTCCAGGTGGCCTCGGGCCGTTTTGGGGTTTCCCCTGAATACTTGGAAGAAGGGGCTTGCATTGAGATCAAGATCGGGCAGGGGGCCAAGCCGGGCATCGGGGGGCACCTGCCGGGAGAAAAGGTAACCGAAGAGGTAGCCCGGACCAGGAAGATACCCCCGGGCAGTGACGCCATCTCACCGGCGCCCCACCATGATATATACTCCATTGAAGACCTGAGCCAGCTTATTTATTCGTTGAAAGAGGCTACCGCTTACCGCAAGCCGGTGGCGGTAAAGATTGCGGCCGTTCACAACGTAGCAGCCATCTGCTCCGGGATCGCCCGGGCCGGGGCCGATATCCTGGTCATCGACGGCTACCGGGGCGGCAGCGGCGCCACCCCCCTGCGCATACGCAACGAGGTGGGAATACCGGTGGAGTTTGCGTTGGCGGTGGTTGATAGGCGGCTGCGGGAAGAAGGGATTCGCAACGAGGTTTCTCTGGTGGTCTCGGGCGGCATCCGCAACAGCGCCGATGTGGCCAAAGCCATCGCTCTGGGTGCCGACGCCGTATATATCGGAACCGCGGCTCTGATTGCGCTGGGCTGCCATATGTGCCAGAGCTGCTATACGGGGAAGTGCAACTGGGGTATTGCAACGGTAAATCCGGGCCTGGCCCGGAGGCTTAATCCTGAAATCGGTGCCCTCCGGGCGGAAAACCTGCTTCGAGCCTGGAAACACGAACTGGCGGAGTTCCTGGGCGGTATGGGAATGAACGCCATTGAAAGCCTGCGGGGCAACCGCCTGATGCTGCGAGGCCTGGGGCTTAACGAGCGGGAACTGGAGATCCTGGGAATAAAGGCGGTGGGAGAATGACAGCGTCTGTTCGCAGGGTTGAAGCACGGGATGAATACTGTATGGGCTGCGGCCTCTGTCGTCTCGCCTGCCAGGTGGCCCATTCCGCCTATCCCTTAAACATAGTTAAGGCCATGAAGACCGGCGGCAAACCGGTGGCGCGGATGAGCGTCGAAACCTCCGCCGACGGTATGAGTTTCCGCAGCGTCAGGTGCCTCCAGTGCGAGGACCCCGAGTGCGTCAAGATCTGCATCTCCGGGGCCGTCACCCGGGATGAGGAAACCGGCATAGTCCTTATCGATGAGTGGAAATGCGTGGGTTGTTGGAGCTGTGTGATCGCCTGTCCGGAAGGGGCCATCACCGGTCCGGGGGCGGGGCGGGGTAAGGCCTACAAGTGCAACCTCTGCATGGATCTGGGTTTTCCGGCCTGCGTATCGGCCTGTCCCAACCGGGCCCTGATTCTGAGGGAAGATGTTGAATCAACGACCGGGGAGGGATGAGAATGCGTTACGTGATTATCGGGGGTTCGATTGCCTCGGTGGGTGCAATCGAAGGGATACGAAAGTTTGACCGGGAAGGGTCCATTACTGTGATCAGCAATGAGCCTGATCCCTATTACTCCCGGCCGCTGATCTCCTACTACCTGGCGGGGAAGATAGATCGGGCCGGCCTGTATTACCGAAAACCCGAGTTTTATCAGCGGAACCGGGTGCGGGTGATAACCGGAAAAGCTTGTAACCTGGCTCCTGATGGGGTAGTGACGCTGGAGAGCGGGGAAAAGATCCCCTTTGACCGGCTTTTGTTGGCCGTGGGTGGTACTCCCCTGCTATATGACCGCTTGGCTGCGGGCCGCGACAATGTGGTGGGGTTTTATACCCTTGAGGATGTTGAAAGGATCCGGCTCCAGGTACAGCCCGGCATAAGGGTGGCAGTGATCGGGGCCGGCCTGGTGGGATTAAAGGCCGCCGAAGCTCTGTACTACTTGAAGGCCAGGCCGACAGTGGTGGATCTCGCCCCCCACCCGCTCTCCGGCATCCTGGATCCGGTGGGAGGGGAAATGGTGGAACGGCACCTGCGAAGCAGGGGCGTGGAATTCAAGCTGGGAATGGAGGTTTCATCTCTGGAAGGCACTCCCCGGGTTAAACAGGTTGTTTTTCAGGACGGCAGCCATCTTGATTGCGATATGGTAATAATTGCGGCCGGAGTAAGACCAAATCTGGCCCTGGCGGCAGGTGCGGGAATCGATATCGAGCAGGGAATTCTGGTTGATGAGCACCAGGAGACCAGCATACCCTCAGTGTATGCGGCCGGTGATGTGGCTCAGGCCGGAGAACTGCTGACCGGGGATAAAAAAGTGGTCCCAATTCTGCCGCTGGCATGGGAGCAGGGGAGAACCGCCGGCATGAATATGGCGGGGCATGAGGCTGAATATCGGGGCTCCCTGGCGGTAAACTCCGTAAACCTCCTGGATATGTCGATAATGACCGCAGGAGATTCCAGAGCCGAAGGGCTGAGCGCAGTTGGCGATAATCCTCCATTTTACAGAAAGATTACCCTCCACGATGGGATTATAAGCGGTCTGATCGCGATAAACCAGGTTGATAACATGGGAATCATTACCGCGATGATCCGGAAGCGGGTGCGTATTCATGGCCAAGAATCCCTGCTGCTCCAGCCCCGCTTGAACGGAGTAGACCTGAGAGGATGCCTGCAGACGGCAATCAACTGAATTGGCAGCCTGATTTTCATTATGAAGGAGGGTCGTGCGATGTATGCGATAGATGCGAAGGGACTTGACTACCGCCGGCTTAATTCCCGAATCAGAGAAGCGGTAGCCGGCGGCGAAACCAGGCTGTTGCTATCCAATGTCAACGGCCACCGTTACATCGCCTGCGGTTTCAAAGGTCCCTTGAAGATTGAGTTGATCGGAACGGGAGGCAACGACCTGGGAGCTTACATGAGCGGGCCGGAGATAACGGTAAAGGGCAATGTCCAGGACTGTGCCGGCAACACCATGAACGCAGGTTCCATTCTGGTGGAAGGCCGCGCCGGAGATATACTCGGTTATGGAATGAGCGGAGGAGAAATTTTGATTCGGGGTGATGTGGGGTCGCGAGCCGGGGTGCATATTAAAGCCTGGGAAGGACAGGGACCGGTCCTGATTATCGGGGGAACCGCCGGCGACTTTCTGGGGGAGTATATGGCGGGAGGTACCATAATTGTGCTGGGGCTGGACAGCGACGCTCCGGCTGTGGGCAGGCAGTGCGGAGTCGGCATGTACGGAGGTTCAATCTTTGTGAACGCCCGTAAGTTTCCGGGATGCGCCGGGAAGGGGGCTGTGGTGTCCTTACCGGATGATGATGACCGGGCTTTGATTGCGGGATATATAGCCAGGTTTGCTGAACTTTTCGGTTATGACGCCGCCGCCATCCTGGAAGACGGGTTTGTCAAAATGTCTCCCCAGGCCCGTCGCCCCTATGGGTCCATGTATGTTGGAGCCTAAGGCCTAAATCCGGTCCGTAATAAGCCTCATGCAGGCCAAATGTGGTTTCCTTTACACTGTGGGTGCGGTATTCCCGAAACTACGCCATATAGTGAAGAGGCAAGGGTGCTTCCACACCGGGAAAGGTGTGAAAGCACCCTTTTTACTTGCAGGTCCGGATTCGCCAACCTGTATCACCGGATGTATTTTGAAGGAGGTGATTGTGGTGAAGAAGCTGGAGGTTATCATCAGACCCAACAAGTTGGAAGAGTTAAAGGCCGCCCTTACCGAGTTGAAGGTCAGGGGAATGACGGTTTATGAAGTTATGGGGAAGGGTCTGCATCGAGAGCAAAAACAGTATCACCGCGGCCATGAACATCTGGTTGACCTTCATCCCAAGGTTAAGGTGGAACTCATCTGTCGTAATCACTGGGTGGAAAGAATCATTGAAGTTATCATCAGGGTCTGCCAGACCGGTCAGGCCGGGGATGGCAAGATTTTCGTCTACCCGGTGGAGGAGATTATTCGCATCAGCACCGGGGAGCGCGGTGATGATGCCCTGTAGATGGTATAAAGGGCGGATTGACAGGGGAATAGCCGAGCAAGCTGCATAAAGAAGCTGTATAAAGAGAGCCCCGGCGGATGGCGGGGTCGGGAAACGGTTACACCGATACCGCAAAATTAAGCTGTTTCTGAGCTGGAGACAGCGCCCGGCATAGTTATTATCGAAATTACACGCGAAAAGAGCAAAGGTGCTTGTTAATTCAGGTGAGCTCACCGACAAGCGCCTTTTTCATTAGGGGAACATCCAAACTGCAGTCGGAACTCGCTCGATAATTTTCTCTCAACCCGTATTCGCCGTCTATCTCTGCTTTAACGTCCCGAGCCAACGAATATTTCTCCCTTGAACTGCTGGAAGAATGGCGTCTATCTCTACTTTAATGTCCCGAGCCAATTCATTGATTGCTTTTCTCTCAACCGGTTTTCAGGGAAGGAGGGGCCGGCTGCAGGGATGTAGTGACGAACTTTTTTGATAGGGGAGGGTTTACAGTGAAAATGCTGAGAATGTGGGCACTAAGGTTGTCATTGGTATTGAACACCGTTTTTTTCTTTATAATTAATAATTATGAACCCGCAGCCGGTCAGGGCGGCAGAAACAGCGAGCATCAATGTGGGAGATACCGGCTTTATCCTGGTGTGCGCGGCTCTGGTGCTGCTCATGACCCCCGGATTGGCACTGTTCTACGGGGGTATGGTCAGGAAGAAAAATGTCTTGAGCATACTGATGCAGTGCCTGATGGTGATGGGTTTGGTATCTGTGCAGTGGGTGTTGTTTGGGTATTCGCTGGCTTTCGGCCCCGATATGGGGCACCTAATCGGCAGTCTGGAGTGGATGGGATTGAACGGGGTGGGTCAGGAACCCAGCGGGACCTACGCCACGACCATTCCTCATATGGCTTTCGCAGCTTTTCAGCTGATGTTTGCCATTATAACCGCAGCCTTGATAACCGGCGCCTTTGCCGAACGCATGAGGTTTTCGGCCTTCCTGGCGTTTGTTGTCCTGTGGACCACGCTGGTGTACGATCCGATCGCCCATTGGGTCTGGGGATCAGGAGGCTGGTTATCAAGCATCGGCGCCCTTGATTTTGCCGGAGGCACAGTAGTCCATATCAGTTCAGGCATCGCCGGATTGACGGCCGCCGTGGTTCTGGGCAAGCGCACAGGCTACGGTCATAAGCCGATCCTTCCTCATAACCTGCCGCTGACAATTCTGGGCGCCGCCCTCCTGTGGTTTGGCTGGTTCGGATTCAACGCGGGGAGTGCGCTTGCGGCTGACGGTTTGGCATCCCATGCGTTTCTGGTTACCAATACCTGCACCGCGGCTGCGGCCCTATCCTGGGTGGCGGCCGAGTGGCTTGATCACGGTAAACCCACCACCCTGGGTGCCGCCAGCGGCGCCGTGGCCGGTTTGGTGGCCATAACCCCCGGGGCCGGTTTTGTCAATCCCCTGGCGGCCATTGCTATTGGGCTTCTGGTTTCACCGCTCTGTTACCTCGCGGTTAGCAGGCTTAAAGTGAAGCTGGGGTACGACGACTCCCTCGATGTGTTCGGAATTCATGGAGTGGGCGGCACCCTGGGGGCTATTGCTACCGGTATCTTTGCTTCCACAGCGGTGAACCCGGCCGGAGCCGACGGTCTGCTCTACGGCAACTGGAACCTCTTGCTGGTTCAGCTGGCAGCGGTGGCCGTTACCTGGGTTTATGCCGGAGTCGTAACCTTTCTGCTCCTTAAGGTTATCGGGCTGTTTACCTCTCTGCGGGTTAGTGAGGAGGAGGAAGAAATCGGATTGGATCTGGCCTTGCACGGGGAGCAGGCCTGACCTTCTCCTGCCCGCCGTTATAGGGCCGGTTGAGCGTTGCCACCATTTACCTAAAGGGGACCGCAATCCCAAGTAGAACAGATAGATACACAAAGACCCAAAGAAAGGGGGGAAACAGAAAAAGCAAATAAAGGATTAGATTGCGGTTCTCAAGGTAGGAGGTGCATATGTTAAAAAGAATAGTTATTTTGGGTTTATGTCTGGCCATGCTTGTAAGCATTGGCGTCGCCGCCACACCACAAGTTTCAGCAAAAACCAGCAGTGAATACATCCCGACGTATTATGCCAATATGCCGGCTTACCAGAAACACGAGGTTCCGATAATAAAAGCCTTTTTTGCCAATTATAAAGGCACGCTTGGCCAGAAGTTGATTAAAAGGGCCATCTGGTATATGGAAAATGGCTACATGGTCTATGGGCACTCCAACTATGCCAAGGATGGCCGGATTGACTGCTCCAACTTTGTTTCCCTGATTTACAAAGACTTCGGATTTAACATAACCACCAAGGCCAGGGATTATGACAAGGTGGGAAGGAAGGTACCCGGAGTCTACTCCCGGTTGCAGAAAGGAAGCACAAAGAAATGGGAATTGGTTGGGGTGGATAAGCTGTGGGTCGGCGATATCTTACTGTTCTGGAACGTGGATTCCAAAGGCAACCGATACATCAGCCATGTTGCCTTATATATGGGAAAGATCAACGGTAAACCCTGCATAATTCACACCGTATCCGGGCGTCCTACCGCCATCGGCATAACCAACAGCTTTACCTGGTGGTACGGCGAACACTTCCAGGAAGCCCGGCGGATCTTCCCGGTCAAGAAATACAAAGCTCGCGACCCGATCATACCTGCGAAATACCAGCTCCCACCCCAGAAACCTGTAGTATATCCATAACTGGCAGGGGCTTAAGGGGAATATTCCCCGGGCACCGCTGCCGGGGCAAGCAAGGGGGTCGTCCCCTTGCTTGTTTTATTTTACTCCCTTCGCTTTCATCTGCCTACTTAAATAATATACGGATACCTATTCTAATAAAGTTACAGATGGAGACATTTTCGCCTTCTGGAAGCCGCACCGCGGTGAAAAGATGAGGGGACGATCGGGGACTGTTGTCACCCGGGGTCGGCGCAATCTCTATCCGGCCCTGATGCAGGATAGACGCACGGGTAATCCGGCTTGCAGAGGTTACGGAAAGAAATCATGCTTCACGGGCGAAAAAAGTCCCGGCCCGCGGCGCGGACCGGAACCCGGGAGGAGTGGGTACGAGCATGGTACTAGTAACGTCTGCTGGTGATCCTGGTACTCCAGTTTCTCCCGCTGTTGTTGTCCCAGTTGTTGGCTGAATCCTTGAAGCATACGTTAAACATGTCTCCTGGTTCCACCTTGATCTGTGTCACGAACTGCTCGCCCTGTCGTTCCATCTCAATGTCCCTGATATTTGACCATTTCCCCGAGCCATAACCTATATGGGCAAATATCCGGTCTGCTCCGCTTTTTGCGAGCAGGCCCGAATAGGTTATAGACACGCTATCGCCTGCGGCCGGTGGGAAAGGATCTATAGAAACTCCTCCAGAAAAGTTGACTTTGGACAGCAATAACGCCTCCCTTCTTATTAAGGTTTAGTGTTATTCTTGCAACAGCTGATTAAGCTTATCCTTATTTTTTATTCCAGACATGCCAAACAGAGGGACGCATCTTGCGGGGTAAACTGATAGAATGGGTTAAAATAAAACGCTTGGGAGAGTCAACTATGTGGCAATGGATTTCTTTGGCAGGAGCGCTGCTGATACTCGTGGCTTTTGCGCTGATCCAGTTGGGACGGGCCGACCGCGAAGATGTGCTGTACAACCTGATGAATCTCATCGGATCAGGTATTCTTCTGGTCATAGCCATTCGTGAGCTTCAGGCTGGGTTCATACTGTTGGAGGGTGCCTGGGCGTTACTTAGCCTTTATGCCCTTATACGTTTCGGGTTTAAGCCCACTGCCGGGCAAACAGGAGACAATACGGGGACGCTCCCGTGATTGGAACAATTCAAAGCCTATCTGGAACCGGCTATTAATCAGCCCAATCGAGCCCGGTTAAACCGCCTATGGTCGGAGGAAGGGATCTCTACCGAAGCTCCTTTGAAAAAATTGACTTTGGACTGTAAAACCATTTCAATCTTATTAAGGTTGCTGCAAGTTTTGTGTTATCAGTTGAATCCTTGTGCTTGAATTTAATAGGCCAATTTGCCGGATTCTTGTTTTGTTCCCTCCCAAGTAAATGTTTTTAAGCATCGTATTTCATCAATCTGGAGATTGTTTTTTGTTTGGTTAATTGTGTTATGTTAAGATAAAAATCAATGTATGTAGCTTGCACGGGGGTGTAACAATGTCCAAGAATATCCTTGAGGAGATCCGAAAAGAACAGGTTATCAATGCCACCAAAAAATTAATTATCGACAAGGGTTATAGCAATTTCTCGATGAAAGACGTGGCCGCAGAAATGGATATGAGTACCGGACTGATTTATCATTACTTCGAGAATAAGGACGATCTGTTGGTCCAGGTTCTCAAACACTCTTTCCGGGAACCACAGCGGCGGGCAATGGATTCTGTGGAGCCCTTGCCGGATTTCTTGGACAAAATATCTACTTATATCGAAAGCATGAATGAGGTACCCCGTAACGACCCCGAATTTTACATAATACTTCTTAACTACCTGGGTCAGGTGTTGTACGCTCCCGATATTGAGCAGATATTGAAAAAATTTTTTAGAAATCTCCGCAATTTCATCGAACAGATGTTTCGTTCCGGCCAGAGCCAGGGTGTAATCAGTGGCGAGCACTGTGACGGGCTGCCGGAATTGATGATTGCCGCTTCAATGGGTATATCTTTCCAGTACCTGGTTGACCCCGAGGGTTTCCAGTTGGAGAAAGCTTTGGGAAGATATAAGGATGTGGTAATGCACTACCTTAAAAACCCGCCTCAGAAAGATCATAAAGATCGTATGGCGACACCTGCTGTGCATCCCGATCAGCATATCCTAATAGAATCAAACTAAAATAAATTGGTGTGTAAAAGTATACTGGCGTTTGCCCATTCGAGCCCTACAGAGCAATAAAATAATTTTGGGTTTTTGCATCCGCTCCTGTTAGATGGAACGGGTGTTTTTCTCTTTATGAGATACTTTCCCACCGGGACGACACTTCACAGCTTTGCTTTCCCAAGGCATTCCACTGGTATCAATTACTGTCATTTTGTTGCGAAAAATATCCATTGACATCCAGTTAAGAAAACATATAGCATATAACTAACATTATAAATATATATTGAGCGTTCAATATATATTTGTGAGGAGTGAGAGGTATCGACAAAGAAAGGTAATTGTCAATTTGAAGCGAGGGGGGCGATAAATTGAGTGAAGTACTCACGAGCAAAAACGGCAAGGTTTGTACAATAGTCATCAACCGTCCGGAAGTTAAGAACGCAGTGGACAGAAACACGGCCTATCAACTGGCTGAGGCTTTTAGAGCCTTCGAGGCTGACGAAAGCCTGGCGGTAGCGGTTTTGTGCGGTGCCGGGGGCACATTTTGCGCCGGAGCAGATCTTAAGGCGGTTTCCCGACTTTCGGAGGGACAAGGGAACGCTCTGCATACTGACATGAGTAAAGACGGCCCGATGGGGCCAACCCGTATGTTGCTATCGAAACCAGTGATAGCTGCAGTATCGGGATTTGCGGTAGCGGGAGGATTGGAGCTGGCTTGCTGGTGTGATTTGCGGGTGGTGGAGGAGGACGCAATATTTGGAGTCTATTGCCGTCGTTTTGGCGTGCCGTTGATTGATGGTGGGACCCAGCGGCTGCCGCGTTTGATCGGTCTCAGTCGTGCTCTGGATATGATCTTGACCGGCCGGCCGGTCGGGGCCCAAGAGGCTTTACAGATGGGGCTTGCCAATCGGGTGGTGCCTACCGGAACTGCCCGGGAGGAGGCGGAAAAGTTGGCCGCCCAAATAGCCGAATTTCCACAAATATGCATGCGTAGTGACCGCAACGCGGCTTACCGCGGT
Organism: Bacillota bacterium; assembly: GCA_029781825.1. Lineage (GTDB taxonomy): Bacteria > Bacillota > Syntrophomonadia > Syntrophomonadales > DTU052 > DTU052. Next base: position 46,356 of record JAKOVY010000077.1, read on the forward strand.
TTCGACCTCGATTTTGATAAGGCCATGGAACTGGAGTTTTTACACGGCATGATGGTGATCGCCAGTGGTGAAACAGAATCGGGCGCTACGCGTTTTGTTGAAGGAGCAGGCAGGCACGGAAAATTTTGAAAGGGATGATAGGATGGCTTTCGGATTTTCTCCAACCCAGGACCAGATAAGTGTGCTTCAAATGGTTCGCAGATTTGTGGAAAACGAGATCGTGCCGGTCAGGGCTTACTATGATGAGCGGGAAGAATTCCCCTGGCCGGTTATCAAGAAAATGGCGCAAACCGGCATACTGTGCATGGCGGGTCCTGAGGAGATTAGCGGTTATCCCTGGGATCACTTGACACGGGCGATGGCGATGGAAGAACTGGCGCGGGGATGTGGTGGTATCGCTACCACACCCATGGCTAACCTCCTTGCTTGTGAGGCGGTAGAGATTGCAGGAAACCCGGAACAGATAGAATGGTGGTTTACCGGTCTCTGCCAGAACGGGGAACTTGGTGCCTATTGCGTCACCGAACCAAATGCCGGCTCGGATGTAGCCAGCATTTCCACCTCTGCACGAAAAGACGGGAATCATTATATTATCAACGGTACTAAATGCTTTATCAGCAACGGGAGTGTAGCTTCCAAATACGTGGTTCTGGCCACCCTTGACAAGAGCAAAGGGCATAAAGGGCATACCTTTTTCCTGGTTGATCGGAACTGGGAAGGGGTGAGTATTGGTAAGCGCGAGAAGAAAATGGGAAACCGGGCTGCCGATACCGCAGAGGTTATCTTCGAGAACGTCAAAGTTCCGGAATCTTACCGTTTAGGAGCGGAAGGAGAAGGTTTCAAAATCGCAATGAGGACCTTTGTAGGGTCGCGTCCAATTATTGCAGCCATGGGAGTCGGCATCGGGCAGTTCGCTCTCGATACTGCACGGGATTATGCTCGCGAGAGGTATCAGTTCGGTGGTCCCATCGCCAACCTGCAAGGCATCCAGTTTATGCTCGCTGATATGGATATAAGAATCGAATCAGCACGGCTACTTTATCAGAAGGCAGCTTGGATGTTGGACAACGGACTTAACGCAGTACGCCTCAGCGCAATCGCCAAATGCTACAGCGCGGACATGGCCCAAAGGGTGACGAGTGACGCCGTACAAATCTTGGGCGGTTACGGGTATATGCGGGATTATCCCCTGGAAAAGGCAATGCGGGACGCTAAACTCCTGCAAATAGTGGAAGGAACTTCCCAGATTCAACGGGTGATTATCGCCCGCGAACTTCTGAAAGACTGAAAAAAATATAAGGAGGGCTAAACAATGGTTGATAGGATAGAAAAAGTTGGGGTTCTGGGAGCTGGCCTAATGGGGCATGGAATAGCTCAGCTTGCAGCCCAAGCGGATTGCAGTGTGATCCTTGTTGATATCTCCGCCAAGGAACTGGAAAAAGGCATTGCCAAGATTCAGAAGCTCTGGAACAAGGATGTGGAAAAGGGGAAGCTGACTTCTGAACAAGCCGACGAACTCATGAAACGCATCAAAACGTCAATGGATATTAATGACTTCGCTGATTGCGATGTGGTTATCGAGGCCATTCCTGAAATTATGGATCTTAAGAAAGAAACCTTCGCCAAATTGGATCAGATAGTAAAACCCGAAGCCATCCTGGCCACCAATACCTCTCAATTGAGCATCACCGAGATCGCAAGCGCTACTGGACGATCTGATCGCGTGATAGGAATGCATTTCTTTTACCCAGCCCAGGTAATGAAACTCATAGAGATTCCCGTAGGGGAACACACCTCACAGAAATGCATTGATCTTATTGTTGACCTTAGTCGGCGGATGAAAAAGGAGACCATTGTATGCAGGGATACCCCCGGGTTTATAGTGAACCGCCTCCTGGCCGGACTAATGGTCGAAGCAACGAGGGTTTATGACGAGCAACTGGCCAGTGTCGAAGACATCGATAAAGCCATAAAACTGGCTCTTGGTCATCCCATGGGTCCTTTCCAGTTGTTTGACTTCAGCGGGATCGACACCATGGTTCGGGTAGCCGATGGCCTGCGGGCTGCTTACGGCGACCGCTTCTGCATAGGTATCGGTACCCGTAACAAGGTAAGGGCTGGAGACTACGGTCAGAAGACCGGACGCGGTTTTTACGTCTACTAGTTGAAAGGAGGCACATCTCCTATGGCCGGAATTGTATCCTACGGAGCCTATATCCCCTTCAACCGTTTGGAACGCAGGCATATTCGTGAGATTCACGGCAATCCAGTGCCTAAGGGCGAAAAGGCGGTTGCCAACTATGATGAAGACAGCTTGACTATGGCAGTAGCCGCAGCTCGTGACTGCGCGTCGGGTTTCGATACTAAACAACTCAATCGGGTGTATTTTGCCACCACCACCCCGCCGCACCTGGAAAAACAGGCTGCTGCTACAATTGCCGGGACCCTGGACATGAATAGCCAGGCGCTTACCCTTGATGTTACCGACTCGCTTCGCTCCGGTTCCAGCGCAATTATTGCAGGGCTGGATGCCGCAAAAAACGGGGAACTGGTTATGGTGGCTGTTAGTGACTGCAGGTTAGGGGCTGCCGGCGGGCAGTTTGAAGCGCTGTTCGGAGACGGTGCCGCTGCTTTTATACTGGGGAACCGGAATGTGGTGGCGGAGATAATCGGCTTCCAGTGCATTACCGCCGATTTCTACGATAATTGGCGGTCAATCAACGACCGCTTCGTACGAAGTTGGGAGGAACGTTTCTGCCAAACACAGGGCTATAACCGTTTCACTGTCCAAGCAGCGACCACACTAATGAAGCGGTTGCAACTCAAACCCTCTGATTTTTCCCGGGTTGTTATTTATGGATTGAAGGCCGATGATGCAGTGAAGGTAGCTCGGAGGATGGGCTTTGAGCCCGAACAGGTGCAGGACAGCATGATTGACAGGATTGGAAATACCGGGGCGGCCAGCGCACCAATGGCTCTGGTAGCGGCGCTTGAGAATTCTTCGGCCGGAGATCGGATTTTAATGGTAACCTATGGTGATGGCAGTGATGCTATTGCTTTTGAGGTGACGGAGGAAATCGCCAACCTTCCGCCCCGCCGTGGGATCAAGGGCCACATCGACAGCAAGAGAACTGACATGAACTACGGAAAGTACCTGAGGTGGCGAGAGCTGATTACCATGGAACCGCAGAGGAGACCGCCATTGGTTCGGGCTTCGCTCCCCGACAGATACCGCAATTTGAAAAAAATTCTGGCGTTCTACGGCAGTAGGTGCCTGGCTTGCGGTACTCCGCAGTTTCCCGCCCAAAGGGTATGTGTACACTGCCAGACCATGGACCAAATGGAGGACTACCAATTCTTGGGGAAATCTGCCCGACTGGCTACCTATACCCTGGATTACCTGGCGCCGTCTCTGGATCCTCCCACCGTTATGGCAGTTGTTGATTACGAGGGTGGAGGCCGTTTTGTGTGTTTGATGGCCGATGCTATGGTGGATGATCTTGCGGTGGGTATGGAGGTGGAGATGTCTTTTCGAAAGCTGTTTGAGGTTGAAGGTATCGGCACCTACTTCTGGAAAGCCGTACCAAAAAGGTAGAGGGGGAATGGTTGTGTCTAAAGGCATCAAAGATCAGGTAGCGGTTATCGGTATGGGGTGCACCAAATTCGGAGAGCGCTGGGACTGCAGCCTAGATGACTTAATGATTGAAGCTGTCAAAGAATGTTGCCAAGATTCGGGTATTGATTTAAAGGACATCGAAGCTTTCTGGTTTGGTACCTTTTCCTCCAGCACCACCGGAGCGTTGCCCTTTTCCATGGGATTGAAGACCCAGTATAAACCGGTTACCCGGGTAGAAAATATGTGCGCTACCGGTAGTGATTGTTTCAGAAACGCTTGTTATGCAGTGGCTTCCGGTGCTTACGACCTGGTAATGGCGATAGGGGCTGAAAAGTTGAAAGACTGCGGTTACAGCGGTTTGGAGACCCCAATGGTTCATTCGGATCGCACGACACCAGAACCCACAGCCCCGGCGCGCTTTGCTCTATTGGCCCCTGCGTATGCCAACAAGTATGGCCTGGACATGAAACATCTTAAGGAAATCATGGGTAAAATCGCGTGGAAAAATCACTTCAACGGTGCTTTGAACCCCAAGGCTCAGTATCAGGCAGAGGTTCCACTGGAGGTAATTCTGAAATCACCCATGGTGGCCTACCCCCTGGGAATCTACGATTGTTCAGGAGTAGCTGACGGGGCAGCCTGCGCTATAATTTGCAGAGCCGAGGATGCTTACAAATACACAAAAAACCCTATGTTCGTTAAGGGAATGTCCATTGCGGCCGGGCCTGGCTGGGGGGAGCGTCACCAGGATTATGATTATACCACAGCCTGGGAAACCTATTATGCCGCCCAGGCAGCATATAAAGAAGCCGGTATCAGGAACCCCCGCGAGGAGATAAGTCTGGCTGAGGTTCATGATTGTTTCACGATTACCGAGCTCGTGATTTACGAGGATCTGTTATTTAGCCCTCGGGGACAGGCCTGGAAGGACGTAGAGAATGGTTTCTTTGAATTGAAAGGAGGGTTGCCGGTTAATCCAGATGGGGGATTGAAATCTTTTGGACATCCCATAGGCGCTACGGGGCTGCGCATGCTGTATGAATGTTACCTCCAATTCAAAGGCGAAGCCGGTGCGCGGCAGGTCGAGAACCCCAGGTTGGCATTGACCCATAATCTGGGCGGTCAGCCTGCTTATTGTGTGGTCTCGGTGTGCATTGTGGGTAAGGAATTAGGTTAGAGAAAGTAGAAAGGGACAATGGGGGGGATGTTAATATGGTCAAGAGGACAAAACCAGACGGAAGCGGAAGGTTACCGGCTACCGGGTATTCTAATAACATAGTCAGCAGCATGAGGATGAACCTGGCCAAGAACCCGGATATGAATGCTATCATTTGCGAGGATCGCTCTGAAACATGGGCTGAAATGTGGGAGCGAACTAATCGACTGGCCAATGGGTTATACAGTCTGGGCTTAAAAAAAGGCGATCGTGTAGCTATTTATCTCAAAAACTGCTTTGAATTTCCAGAAACCTTTGTAGCCACAACCAGGAGTGGTCTTATAAAGAGTCCGGTGAATTACCGCTTGAAAGCCGACGAGGTTGCCTATCAGCTCAATCACTGTGGAGCCAAAGCAGTGGTCACGGAACCGGAATTCGTAGATTTATTGAAATCGGTTCAAGATGCGATGCCGAGTTAAGTCCATATAATTGTGTAAAATAAAGAGCCATAAACAAGGCCTCTGGTTTAGAATGGTAAGTGACGAAAAAACAAACCAAAACCGGAGGTGACCTTGCAATGGCTCAATACCATGTTACCATCGACTCAGAATTACTTCAGCATCTATTTTTGTCGGATGCCAGGGATTCCAGCGTATCAAAACTGCTGGAATC
>JAKOVY010000095.1 GCA_029781825.1 Bacillota bacterium
TAATTTTTACCTTTATGCTCATAACAAGGTTTACCTCCTTCATAATCTTCAATTACCACATAATTTGATGGGGCGGGCAGGGACTCGAACCCTGCATGAACTGGTAAGATTCTTGGTCTGTAACACAAAGTACGTTGTTACCAGCAACGAACCCTTATGGTTCTATCCGGCCTAGCGTCTATCTTATTCCGCCACCGCCCCAAGATTGTTAAAAATGGTGCTTGGGAGGTTTTGTTCTCCCAAGCTAAATAATATGTCCTGTGGGCACAGGCAGTGGGGTAAAGCCCGCCTGCCTTTAAACCCAAGCAGGAGTCCTTTCGTCAAGGTGGCTATCTGTATCAACTACGCCACTGAAGTCTGTAAAAATCTCATCGGCGGGCTCGTAATCATCATCTGGTGTCCAGATAGTCCACTTGCAGACACCTAGCCTATCTTTCCATACCGCGCGGGCCAACTCGGTTTTGAATCCCCGATCATGTGCGCCGATTGGGCTATGTGTGAGCTCGATTTCTCCTGCATCGTTTGCAAAAGCAAACATCGCCGTACCTGTCACGCGGCAATACTCCGCAAATAATGTCTGCCTAATAATTTCCTCTTTCAGCATTTTAATTGCCTGTTTCATTTTTTTATCCATTTTATTTCCTCCTTTTCTTTCACCCTGGCTTTCACCAGGTGCATTACCGGCGGCTGTCGCCTCCGTCACTCTGCTTTGTAGGGCCGGGATAGGCTCCCGGCGGGCCTACACGTGGGCCAGGGCACGGGCACCGATAATCCGGCCCTGCTCATCACGAACAGCGTCGTCCACGATGAACACGTCCTGCCGTTCGGGCACGGCCTGGGCAACCAGCGCGGACACCACGAAAATGGTATCGGGCTGCGGATCGGGCAGGCCAGACACCTCCCCAAACCGGGTCTGATTCACCTGGACGGTAATTCCGCCTACGGTGACGGTATCCACCTGCACTCGGGAGGTGGCGCACCGGGCAACCTGCCCGGACGGCGGGATTGTGACCGTCGGCCCATCGGGGCCTCCCGGCATCAGGTTCAGGGCGTGTGGCGTGAGATTTACTACTTTCATGGTTATCTCTCCTTTCTTCCCGGCCTTGTGACCGGCTGGCTTTCACCAGGTGCATTATCGGCGGGTAAATCCCGCCGTCACTTTGCCTCTTCTTCCAATTCGTCGTCCTCAAGCAAGTACTTTTCTTCGTACAGCTTCTTGAGTTCTGCAAATTTCTTTGTGTCGAGTAGCTCTAGCTGCTGTGCCTTAAGGATTTCCTGCAGGGCCTCGTCTGTGTCCACAACGTAAGCATAATCTCTCTCACCCTGCCAATCACTACCGATAATGATGACGTATCGGCCATCCTTTAGCTTGGTGATCCCCTTGTGGCGGCCCATTCCTCCATTCTGCCAGTTTCGCCCATCCCAGTAGTCCAGGTTCTGGTTGTAACGCACCCTGGCAATAACGTCACCACCAAGGTCATACTGGTTTTTGTACACGTTCACGCGATACTGTTTTGCATCTCTAGTCATAAAATATACCTCCTTTTTATTACCTCTTGTTTTTATTTGTTTTTATCGTATCTTATATTG
>JAKOVY010000140.1 GCA_029781825.1 Bacillota bacterium
ACACTAGGTGGTGATAAATATGGAATTGAAGATACAGCGCAAGAAGAAACGTCTCACTCAACAACAATTAGCTGAATTGGTTGGTGTTGACAGGACTCTTATTTCTAAAATTGAATGCGGTGCTGCAACTCCAAGCGTTGCCACAGCCAAAAAGATAGCCGCTGTACTGGACTTCGACTGGGTGAAGTTCTTCGATGACGAGCAAGCGGCTACCAAAGAGTTGTCCAAAACCGGAACAGATGAATAGAGGTGGTAGTATGCCCAGACTAATCCGTTTCAGCTACAACCGAAAAGCTGCCGAAGATGCCTGCCGCAAAGGCTTGCCTTTAGCCTCGGACGGCAAGATTTGTCCTCATGAAGAGGATGAGTTTAGGACCATTATGAAGGAAATGGTCGAGTTGGAGCGCTGGATTGGGGAACTGAAGTTTTTTGCGCTAAGACACGGCATTGATGTTGGGGATATTATGCCAGGAAGGGAGGCAGCGTGATAGTCACCACAACAGAAAGGAGGGAGACAAATGCAGCTACTGGCAAGTTTCGTAGGTAAGAACCGTGACTTCCGGGCCTGGCTGGCGGCGCAGAGGCCGGCAAATGTGGTGAGCCTGGCAGAGTACAGAAAGAAAAAGACCGCAAAGCGGCCCAAAGTAAAACCTTTTAACCCGAGTATAGCATAGCCGGGATGCCGGAGGAAGGAGGAACTATCCGCCGCGAGGACATTCTCGCCTGGCTAAAAGAACGGGAGGTGGCGTGAAAAATGATGCCAAGAAACTATTCAAAATGTCCGGTGTGCGGGAAAAATCGTATACGGATAAATCGGAGCTACCACTACGCATTTATACGATGTGATAACTGTAAAAGTGCAAGTTGGGAGAATGAGTGGCCAGCGCTCTTTGGGAAGGAAGAACAGCAAGAAAAAAGAGCCGCAATAGAAGCGGCACGGTAAAATTACCAAATTAATTATATCACGAAAGTGAGGGAATTGGAATGGCTACCTGCACTAGGTGCAACAGGGGTTTGAAAGACCCGGCTAGCATACAGAGAGGGTTTGGCCCGGTTTGCTGGGCAAAGGTCCAGGCAGATATAGAGACTGAGGCATGGGCAGAGGGTAAGACGGTGCGGCCAGAAATTTTATTTTAATTGTAACGGAAAAGTGAGGTGTGTATATAGTGGCCGAAATAATTGTAACTACTCAAGCGGAATGGAACGCTATACCGAAGGACTATGATGGTTATATTTACATAAAATCCCCGAAAAACCAGCGAATCGTAATCGTCGAGCACAAAGGAATTCGCGTCGTGGCCAGGGATAACAGTTCGGTCGAGGCATGGGATAACAGTTCGGTCGAGGCATGGGGGAACAGTTCGGTCGTGGCCAGGGAGAACAGTTCGGTCGAGGCATGGGGGAACAGTTCGGTCGAGGCATGGGGGAATTGCCAAATCGTTAAATACTCTGATTATACCAACCTGAAAGTATCCGGAAATGCCCGTATAGTCACACTGCCCAAAACTCCAGAAGAATACTGCGACTTCTACGGCGTGGAAATACGGGATGGCAAGGCCATTCTTTACAAAGCCGTAATGTCTAATCTGTGTTCTTTTTATGATTCCAGCTTTAAGTACACAATCGGCGAAACAAAAGAAATTGAATGCGATACATCTGTGGAACAAGATTGCAGTTACGGGTTACACATCAGCCATCTACATTGGGCACTCGATTTCGGGCAAGAACATTTCGGGCAAATGCATGAGGAATTTAAAATAATCGAGTGTGCCGTGCCGATTGACAAAATAATAGTGCCCCTAAACACTACTGGAAAGGTACGGACCTCTGAGCTTACCGTTCTCCGGGAATTGCCTCCGGAAGAATGGGGCGTATATGGCAGGATACTATCGAGGAAATAAAAAAAGACCGCTCAAAGCGGCCGAGTTAAATCCTTATAACCCCAATATAATCATCACTCCGGAAGGAGGCAAGCATATTGAGATGGCACATCAAGTATAAAAAGTATCCCCGCAGCAGGCGGATTCGAAACAGCATAATCTTTGCCGACACCCGGGAAGAAGCCATAAGAATCTTCGAGGAGCACTGCCAAAAATACAGGCCTCTGGCGACTTTAGTATCAATCTTTGAGGCCCAGCCCAGAAGGGACGTGATCAGCAGTGGCAGGAATTAAGCCGCTACCCAAAATTCGCAATGATCGCAGGAGCATGCACGATGGAGACTACAGTCGCGTGTTCCGGGCCATCGAGAGAGCCCGGGCAATCATGAAGTCCACCGGCAGGAACCACCTGGATATCCGGTGTCCGATCTGTGGCAGCTACAATGCCGCATCCGTAGTCAGGCCAGGCAGGAACACCGGGGATATAGTTGCAGCGATGTGCTCCAGGGGCTGTTTCACGGCTTGGGAATAAGGAGGACAGGCATGGATTTTCAAAAGTTACGCAGATACCTGGAAAGTGAAGGCTATGTCATGTACACAGATCCCCTACTCCAAGATAAAGCTGAAAATTTCGGCGAATGTCATGTTTGCAGAAAGCTATACACCTTGATTAGTTTTGCAAAGAATGGCAGTTACAAACATTTCATTTTCTGCCCCGATTGCGGGAGTTACGCGGAGATATAAGGAGGTGTCACGGTGAGAGTACAGCCAATACAACCGATACCCCGAACGCACAACCGCAAGCCAAAGACTGTTGATATTGATACATACCGCCGAATCAAAGCCGAAGTCGAGGAGCATCAACCGGATGCGGAGGAATGGTTCGACCGGGTTGACCAGATGATGGAAAAGGCATGGCCCTGGATCATAGTATTGTCAATAATCTACCTGGCCGTGCAGCTCTCCCGGGCCCTGATTAATGGGTGGTTGCCATAAGAGTCCTGATCGGCACCCTGGCCCTGGTCCTCTACCTGGGTATGATAGCCCCGTCGACCGGAATAGAGCCGGTACCGGAACCGGAGTCGGTTATCCAGGCAGAACCGTCCCGGGAAAATCGGACCATGGTGATGGAGGTGACAGCGTACTGCTACGGTACTGTGACCCGGACAGGAACGAGGCCGGTCGAGGGAAGGACCATCGCAGTGGATCCAGAGGTGATCCCTCTGGGCAGCCAGGTACATATCACTTGCGATACATGGCCAGCTGTAAATGGTACCTATGTGGCCGAGGATACGGGGCGATTAATTAAGGGGGAAATCATCGACATTTACATGGCTGACCGGGATCAGTGTCTCCGGTTCGGACGCCGGCAAATTGAAATTAAAGTAATGAATTAAGGAGGAATCATACATATGGAAATTACGATTAACATTAAGGCTCCAGAACTATCCCAGGCTATCCAAGCCCTGGCTTCAGCTCTGGCCGAACAACCGGTCATAGCTATCACCGGTGGCAGTAAAAACGCGAAAGTGGAGGAAGCCCTGGTAATGGTGGGCGCGACATATGACGCCCTGGAAGCAGCAGTTAAGGATAAAAATCAACCAGCAACTCCACCAGAGACTCCTAAAACCCCAGAAACTACCTCAACACCAACTGAAACCACAACTATCACTTTAGAGGAAGTTAGAGCAAAATTGGCGGCTCTGACTCAATCCGGTAAACAGCCACAAGTCAAAGAACTCCTGGCTAAGTTTGGTGCCAAAAAGCTAACCGACGTCCCTGCAGATAAATATGCTGAGTTGTTGCAAGAAGCGGAGGGGATATAATGGCCCACGCCATGCTTTCAGCTTCCAGCAGCCACCGTTGGATGGCCTGCCCACCGAGCGCCCGGCTTGAGCTTGAGTTTCCAGAAAAGACGAGTGAATACGCAGAAGAAGGCCATTTTGCACATGCCCTGGCTGAGTTAAAGCTCAGCCGAGCAATAGCAAACACCACTAAACCTAGCGTATTCAAAAAGCGCCTGGCCGAGATGCGTCAGGACCCAATGTTCTCTCCGGCTATGGAAGAATATATCGACCAATATGTAAACCTGGTGTCCGAAATCTTCTTAACGGCCAAAAAGCAATGTTCAGATGCCCTGGTCCTTCTGGAACAACGTCTTAACTTTTCGCAGTGGGTACCGGAAGGGTACGGGACCGGTGATGTGGTCATTATTACGGATGATACTTTAGAAGTTATTGATCTCAAATTTGGAAAGGGGATACCTATTTCAGCTGTAAACAACCCTCAAACCCGGCTCTATGGTCTGGGGGCGATATCAACCTATGGAATGCTCTATGACTTTTCAAAAATCCGCATGACAATCATACAGCCACGATTAGACAATATCTCAACCGAAGAGTTGACCGTAGAGGAGCTTCTAACCTGGGCGGAAGAGGACCTTAAACCAAAAGCTCAGTTAGCTTTCTCCGGAAAAGGGGATTTCAATGCCGGTGAACATTGTCAATTTTGTCGGGCAAAAGTCACCTGCCGAGCTCGGGCTGAGGCTAACCTTGAACTGGCCAAATACGAGTTCCAAAAGCCTCCATTACTTGACGATGATGAAATAGCTGAAATCCTGGCACAGGCAGACCTGCTCCAAGCCTGGGTTAACGATGTCAAAACTTATGCTCTGGAACAGGCCAGAGACCACGGTAAGAAGTGGCCTGGGTGGAAGCTGGTCGAAGGCCGCAGCAATCGGACATATACCAATGTCGATGCTGTTGCTGAGACCTTGATTGCGGCCGGTTATACCGAAGAAAGCATATTCAAAAAGTCACTTCTTGGTATTACCGAAATGGAAAAGGTCTTGGGTAAGAAGAAATTTGGAGAGCTGCTAGCTGAATTGATTATCAAACCGCCTGGCAAACCTGTTCTAGTTCCGGAATCGGATAGTCGACCGGAAATCAATTCTCTGCAATCTGCTATTGAGGACTTTAGCGGGGAACTCCCGTTTTAGAAAGGAGTAATGTGTAATGGCGAATCAACCAGTTACCAATCAAACCACCAAGGTGATCACCGGAAAAGTCCGGTTGAGCTATGCTCATCTGTTTAAACCGGTTGCCCTTTCAGATGATCAGGAACCGAAATACTCGGTTTGTTTACTCATCCCAAAGTCTGATAAAGCTACCCTCAAAAAAATCAATGCCGCCATCGAAGCAGCAAAGCAACAAGGGACCAATTTATGGGGAGGAAAGGTTCCGCCAAACTTAAAACTCCCTTTACGTGACGGAGATGAGGAGCGGCCGGAACAGCCTGAATATAAAGGGATGTATTTCATAAACGCCTCCAGTAAAACTGCTCCTGGTGTAGTGGACAAGAATGTACAGCCTATTACGGATTCCACGGAGGTTTATTCTGGATGCTACGCACGGGTATCGATCAATTTTTATCCCTTTAACAAGGCCGGTAATAAAGGGGTTGCCTGTGGACTAAACAACGTCCAGAAAATTGCCGACGGTGATTACCTGGGCGGCCGTTCCCGGGCCGAGGACGATTTTGACCCGATTGATGATGATGACGATGATATCTTGGGTTAACTATCATGAGCGTACTCAGCATTGATATTGAAACGTACAGCGACATAGACCTGAAAAAATCTGGAGTGTACCGGTATGCCGAATCGGAGAACTTTGAGGTTCTCCTTTTCGGCTACGCCTTTGATGATGAACCAATTAAAGTAATCGACCTGGCCAGCGGAGAGAAACTACCGGCTGATGTCGAGACTGCACTCTTTGATGAAACAGTCATTAAAACAGCTTTCAACGCTAATTTTGAAAGAGTATGCTTATCCAAACTTTTTTGGAGACGTCTACCGCCTGAACAATGGCAATGTACTCAAGTTCTGGCTTTAACTCTTGGCCTACCTCAATCCCTGGAAGAGGTTGGACGGGTCCTCTGTCTAGCTGAGGACAAACAAAAAAGCCGCGCAGGGGCCTCATTAATCCGGTTCTTTTCCGTCCCTCAAAAACGAAGGAAAACAGAAAATGAGGGCAGTCTTTTTAGTGAAAACCCGAAACACCAATACCGCAATATGCCGCAGGACCACCCTGAGAAATGGGCAGAATTTAAAGCCTACTGCGCCCAGGACGTTGAAGCTGAACGAGCTATCCGACAACGGCTCTTAAAACTCTCAAGCATCAGTGAATTTGAACGACGCCTGTGGTACCTGGACCAAAAAATCAATGATTATGGGGTTATGGTCGACCAAACCCTAGTCAAGCACGCCATCCGTTGTAATCGCAAATATCAGAAACAGCTTGAAAATGAGGCCTTTGAACTGACCAAACTGGACAACCCTAAAAGCGTCAACCAGCTCAAAGCCTGGCTGTTTGAGACTGAGGGAATGGAAGTCGAAAGCCTGAATAAAGATACTGTCCCAAACCTCTTAAAACAGACCGATAACACCAAAGTTCAAAGGGTACTGGAGATCAGGCAAGAGCTCGCAAAGACGTCCGTAAAAAAATATGAAGCTATGGCCAGATCAGTATGTTGCGACAGCCGTATTAGGGGATTGTATCAATTCTACGGCGCAAACCGGTCAGGGCGATGGGCAGGGCGGCAGGTCCAGATGCAAAACCTGCCACAAAACAAGCTAAAGGATCTGGATCTTGCCCGGCAGCTGCTCCGAAGCGGCAACTATGAAGCCTTGGAATTGCTGTTTGACAGCGTTCCTGATGTACTATCCCAGCTGATCCGGACCGCAATTATTGCCGGCAAGGATAAACGGTTTATTGTGGCAGATTTCTCAGCTATCGAAGCACGGATCATCGCTTGGCTGGCGGAGGAGGAGTGGCGGATGGAGGTCTTCCGGACCCACGGAAAGATTTATGAGGCCTCCGCCAGCAAGATGTTTAAGGTGCCGATCGAGGAGATAACCAAAGACAACCCACTGAGGCAAAAAGGGAAGATCGCAGAACTAGCCCTGGGATACGGCGGCAGTGTTGGAGCTTTAATAAACATGGGTGCTCTGAAAATGGGTCTGGTAGAAGATGAACTGCCGGGCCTGGTCAAGACCTGGAGAGCCGCCAACCCGAAAATAACAAGTTTGTGGTGGGAAGTAGAAGAGGCAGCCATGACTGCGATTCAGGACGGCAGGGAAACATCATTGCGGTATAATAGATTAATTTTTAGCTGCCAGTCGGGATTCCTTTTTATCACCCTGCCATCAGGCAGAAGAATGGCTTATGTGCGACCCCGGGTTGAAAAAGACCCGCGCTACGACAAACCCATTATTACCTATGAAGGTTATGAACAAGGTAAATGGAGCCGAATCCAGACCTACGGGCCTAAGTTGGTTGAAAACATTGTCCAGGGTATAGCCCGTGACTGCCTGGCATATGCAATGACCCGGCTTGATGCTGCCGGGTACCGCATTGTAATGCATGTACATGATGAAGTAGTGCTGGAGGTACCCAACGGCCAGGGCAGCTTAGATGAAGTGTGCTTCATTATGGGCCAGGCTCTGCCCTGGGCACCAGGACTGCCACTGCCAGCTGATGGATATGAAACTTATTATTACAGGAAGGATTAGAGGTGATGGGTTTGGTGCAACCAAAGGCTAGTTTACATATCAAACATGACGGTACCATCACCATTGCTACAGGTCGAAGCCGAAAGGATACAACCTGGAAAAACCGGGAAATGCTCTGGTCTGAGCTCCTTCAGAAGCTCAGCCAGACGACTCGAACCCGGGAAACCCTTGCTGAATATAAAAAGATGCCCAAAAGCCAGCAGGATAACATTAAAGATGTCGGCGGGTTTGTCGGAGGAACTCTCAAAGGCGGCAGGAGAAAAGCGGATGCCGTTGTCTGGCGTCAGGTGCTTACCCTGGATGCCGATTATGTGCAGGGTGACCTGTGGGCATCAATAGAACTGTTCTTTGATTTCGCCTGCGCGGTTTATTCAACCCATAAACACAGTCCGGAAAAACCGCGCCTGCGTTTGGTGATACCACTGGCCAGGCCGGTTACTCCTGACGAGTACCCGGCGATCGGCAGACGTCTGGCGGCTGACCTGGGTATTGATATGTTTGATGATACAACGTACGAACCTCACCGGCTTATGTACTGGCCGTCCACCTCAGCTGATGGGGAATTCGTATTCCACTACCAGGATGAACCCTGGCTGGATCCTGATACAGTACTGGCCAGATATCCTGATTGGAGAGACCCGTCATTCTGGCCGGAATCATCCCGGATTCAGCAGGAACGGAAGAAGCTGGCGGATAAACAAGGAGACCCGCACGAGAAACCGGGCCCAGTCGGTGCTTTCTGCCGGACATACTCAATCGAGGAGGCCATAGAAACCTTTCTCTCGGACATATATGAACCCTGTGGTGAAGGCAGATATACATACATTCCCGGTAGTACTGCCGGCGGCCTGGTAGTATATGATGACGGGAAATTCGTCTACAGCCACCACGGGACCGATCCGATCAGCGGCAAGCTGGTTAACGCTTTTGATCTAGTCCGTCTCCACAAGTTTGGGGAACTGGATGAGGACGCCGAACCTGGTACCCCCACAGTAAAGCTGCCCTCATATTTGGCTATGCAAGAATTCTGTCTGGCGGATGAACGGGTAAAAGTGACCATGGGTAGTGAACGCCTAGCAGCTGCCCAGGAAGAGTTTGACGGCCTGCCGGAAGACAATGAATGGTTGAAGCTGCTGGAATATAACAAAAAGGGCGAGTTAACTCCTTCTCTGGCTAACCTGGTCCTGATACTCCGGAACGACCCGAATCTGCAAGGGATAGCCTATAACGCGCATAAAGGAGCCATTGTTTTGCTTGAACCAGTACCCTGGCGCAAGCCGGATGATTGGAAGGGTCCAGAATGGTCAGATGACGACGACTCCAGTTTAAGGGTCTATTTAGAAAAGGTCTATAACATCTACACCCCGACCAAGCTAAATGACGCCCTGGCGGTCGTAAGCCATGAACGCACATTCCACCCTATCAGAGAGTACCTGGAAAGCCTCCCGGAATGGGATGGGATACCCAGGCTCGAGGAGCTCCTGATTGATTACCTGGGCGCTGAAGACACCCCGTATGTACGGGCGGTCACCAAAAAGACCTTTACAGCTGCAGTGGCCAGGATAATGAACCCGGGGTGCAAGTTCGACTATATGCTGGTTCTGGTAGGTCCCCAGGGAATAGGGAAAAGCACTCTATTCACCAAGCTGGGCGGCAAATGGTTTAATGACTCACTCAGCATGAATGACACCAAGGATAAGACAGCTGCTGAAAAATTGCAGGGATACTGGATCCTAGAAATCAGTGAGCTGGCCGGAATAAAAAAGGCCGAGGTTGAGGCTGTAAAGTCGTTCTTAAGCCGACAGCGAGACATATATAGGCCAGCGTTTGGCCGTCGAACTGTTGAACATCCGCGACAGTGCATAATTGTCGGAAGTACAAATGCAGACATGGGGTTCCTGCGAGACGGTACCGGGAATAGAAGGTTTTGGCCGGTTCAGGTGCGCGGTGTGGAGCTGGATAAGGCGCCCTGGGCCATGAATGACTACACAGTGCAGCAGGTATGGGCCGAAGCCCTGGAATGCTGGAGAGCAGGAGAGGAATTGTTCTTAACCGGTGATATAGCCAAAGAAGCCATAGAACAGCAGAAGCTAGCCATGGAATCTGATGAACGCCTGGGCTTGATTCGGGAATACCTGGATCGCCTGTTGCCTGTTAACTGGGAGGAAATGAACCTGAGCGATCGCCGCCAGTTTATACATGGTACTGAATTTGGCACAGCTGAGGGGTCAGTGAAACGTGACCGGGTATGTGTCGCTGAAATATGGTGTGAACTGTTTTGCCGCGACTTAGCCTCGGCCAAAAAATTTGAGATTGAAGAAATTCACAACTTAATGCGGCAAATTGATGGATGGGAACGATACCAAGGCAATAAAGAAGGCAGACTGAGGTTCAAATTATATGGATCACAAAGAGCCTATGTAAGAACTCAAAATGGAAATTATTAGTGTAACCGACGCAACGAAATGTGTAACCGACATAACCAATATAAGCAGTGGTCGGTTACACCAAATAATAAAAAACGTAACCGACGTAACCGACGCAGTTTTTGTCGGTTACAGCTTAAAACCCTTGGAGTTACGGGGTTATCGACACCGTAACCGATGTAACCGACAGTTATAGTCAGTATATGAATTATAGAAAATATAGAGATTTTAGGCATGCGTACGCTATACGCGCGCGCACGTAAGGAAGTATCGGTTACTTCGGTTACGTCGGTTACACCTGAAAACAAGGAGTAAAAATGCAGGAAAGTTCTCTAGAAAAAAGATTCAGGCTTGAAATTGAAAAACACGGTGCGAAAGCCTGGAAATTTACTTCGCCAAATAAACGCGGGGTGCCAGACCGATTAATCTTGATCCCAGGAGGTCAAGCCGTATTCGCAGAGTTGAAAGCCCCGGGCAATCCCTTAAAACCTTTACAACGGAAACGGGCTGAGGAATTACGGTCCCTGGGGTTTAAGGTTTACAAGATTGATTCAGTTGAAGATATTGAGGGTTTTATCCAGGAGGTATTTAAGTGATCTATCAACCCCATCCCTATCAGGAATATGCAACAAACAGAATACTAGAGCAGGAAGCTGTAGGGCTCTTCCTGGATCTTGGACTAGGTAAGACTGTGGCTACTCTGACCGCTATAGACCAGCTGCTGTATGACTATTTTGAAGTCAGCAAAGTGTTGGTGATAGCGCCGCTGAGAGTTGCACAAAAGACCTGGCCAGATGAAGTCCGGAAGTGGGATCATCTTAAACACCTGAGAATCAGCAAGGTACTGGGTAGTGAGAAACAACGGATGGCAGCACTCCGGGCCCAGGCTGATATCTGGATAATAAACCGTGAAAATGTTGAATGGCTTGTGGACCTCTACGGCAAAGATTGGCCGTTTGACATGGTAGTAATTGACGAGTTGTCCAGTTTCAAGTCACCGAAGGCTAGAAGGTTCAGAGCTCTGCGAAAAGTCCGGCCGTTAATCAAAAGGATCGTTGGTTTGACAGGTACACCGGCGCCCAATGGCCTGATTGATTTGTGGTCACAAATATATCTCCTGGATCAAGGTAAGCGCCTGGGAAAAACGGTAACCGGTTACCGGAATCGTTATTTTGAACCTGGTAAGCGGAATCGGACAGTGATATTTACCTGGGAGCCGAAACCGGGAGCTGAGGAGGCAATATACAGACAACTTGAGGACCTCTGTATAAGCATGTCAGCTGAGGACTGGCTGCAGATGCCGGAGAG
>JAKOVY010000155.1 GCA_029781825.1 Bacillota bacterium
TCGAATATGGTAGCCGCGCCCTGACCGCCGCCGATGCACATGGTTACCATACCGTACTTCACATCGCGTCTCTCCATCTCATACATAAGGGTTGCGGTCAGCTTGGCACCGGTACATCCCAGGGGATGTCCGAGGGCAATGGCACCGCCGTTCACGTTTACGATGTCCTCATTCAATCCCAGGGTCCGGATGCAGTAGATGGACTGGGATGCAAAGGCCTCGTTCAGCTCAATCAGGCCGATGTCCTTCAGCTCCAGACCGGTCCGCTTCAGCACCTTCGGTACTGCATATACCGGGCCGACTCCCATAATTTCAGGATCACATCCGGCTACTGCAAAGCCCACGAATTTCAGGCGGGGCTTGATCCCCAGTTCCAGGGCCTTCTCCTTGGACATTACCATTACGGCTGCCGCTCCGTCGGTGGTCTGCGAGGAGTTGGCCGCCGTTACGGTCCCGCCGGGTACGAAAGCCGGACGGAGCTTGGCCATTGCTTCGAGGGACACGTCGTAGCGGATACCCTCTTCATAATCATAGATAAACTCCTTGGTCACCGGCTTGCCGTCCGGTCCCAGGGTGGTCTGCTTTACGGGCACCGGAACGAGCTCATCCTTGAACTTGCCGCCCTGCATTGCAGCCGCAGCTTTCTTCATGCTGTTGTATCCGAAAAGGTCCTGGTCTTCGCGGGATATATTGAAACGCTTGGCTACGTTCTCCGCTGTCTGTCCCATGCTGGTATAGACCTTGGATACTTGGGGATCCAGAACCAGGTCCGGGTTGGGCCTGGTTACGCCGCCCATTGCCACCATACTCATATGTTCGATCCCGCCGGCCAATACCACGTCACAGCGGTTGGCTATAATAGCCTCCGCCGCAAAGGCGATAGCCTGGGAGCCTGAGGAACAGAACCGGTTTATGGTACAAGCGGGAACCGATTCGGGAATCCCGGCATATAGAGCAGTAATCCGGGTAACATTCATCCCAAGGGATTGTTCCGGAGTTGAACATCCCCAAATCACGTCGTCGATCATTTCGGGCTTAAAGTTGGGTCCGCATCTCCTTATAGCCTCTTCCATGCAGAGTTTCCCCAGAAACTCAGGCCGGACGTCTCTTAAGCTCCCCCTCGGCGCTTTACCACCGGGCGTACGTACTGCTGAAACGATAACAGCTTCTCTCACTTGTCTTACCTCCCCGATTTAATTAATACCAGACAAAAGGACTAATTGCGCA
>JAKOVY010000159.1 GCA_029781825.1 Bacillota bacterium
GGTATTCAGGTAGCTCAGGGGATTTTAAGCGGGAGAAGATTACGAGAGTATTACCCTCGAGAATAGTTGATCCCAAATCTAAGCCAAGCAAAGAGGATATAAGCAGGTGGTTGGCAGCGACTTTGCCACTGCTGGAAGGACCATCATCGGGCCAAATGTGGGTCAAATACGTTCTGCGGCCATTAACCTCAGCCAGTTATCTAATTGCTTGAGGTTGGTAAAAAACTATGCGGGAGTTTACCCACTTAATCTTGACAGGCACCCAGTATAATCAGTTATTGTTGCGTTTTTAAAAAGGACTTATAATTGTTTTGTAGAAATATATCATTGAAGTTCCGGATCGTTAGAGCCTGGTTTAGCTCAGGTTGACCCGCATTAAGTCTCAGCCGATATTTTTATGTATCGGGACCTATCACAATGATAGAAGGGAGGTGCTTACATGGCGGACATCAACACCATCATCAACCAGTACAAGAATGTTTCAGGTGGTCTGATTGAGGCTTACCACGCCATTCAGAGGGAGTACAACTACATTCCCGAAGAGGCTATCACCGAGGCTGCTCGGGTATTTTCGATACCTGTTTCCGAAGCGTACGGGGTGGCAACCTTCTATTCTTATTTCAAGATCGGGAAGAGAGGGCGTTATGTAATACGTCTTTGTGAAAGTTCTCCCTGTCACATCGCCGGTGCGGCTGAAGTGGTGGCGGCATTAGAGAAGGAACTGGGCATCAAGATGGGAGAGACGACCCCCGACGGCAAGTTTACCCTCGAGTTCACCGAGTGTGTCGGACAATGCCAGTCGACCCCGGTAATTACTATTAACAGTCAGCCGGTAAGGGATGTTACTGCCGACAAAATTCCGGGGATCTTGGCCCAACTGCAGTAAAGAGGGGAGGGTTTGGTTTTGGCAGAAGAACTGAGGATCGTACTTCGCAATTACGGGGTGATCGATCCGTTAAAGATTGAAGATTACATTAATGCCGGAGGGTATAAAGCACTAGAGAAAGCCCGAGGCATGGGACAGCTAGCTGTAATCGATGAAGTGAAAAAATCCAACCTGCGTGGACGGGGTGGAGCAGGCTTTAATGCGGGGCAGAAATGGACCTTTGTCTATCAGGCAGCTGCGGATCAGAAGTATGTGGTTTGCAATGCCGATGAGGGTGAACCTGGGACTTATAAGGACCGGATCATTATGGAATCTGATCCTCACCGCGTATTGGAAGGTATGGCCATCTGTGCATATGCGGTGGGTGCTGACAAAGGATATATCTACTGCCGTGGAGAGTATCCTTATGTAGTTGATATTCTCAAACAGGCTATTGCCCAGGCCAAAGATAAAGGGGTTTTGGGAGATTTTGATATCGAAGTGCGTATGGGTGCCGGAGCCTATGTCTGCGGCGAAGAGACGGCTTTGATAGAATCCATCGAGGGCAAGCGCGGTGAACCTCGCTACAAACCGCCTTATCCCGGTGTATCCGGACTCTGGGGCAAACCCACTGTAGTCAACAACGTTGAGACCTTTGCCAATGTGCCCGACATCATTGAGAAGGGCGCCGATTGGTATAAATCCATTGGGGCTCCCAGCTATCCCGGGACCAAGATATTTACCTTGAGCGGGGATGTTGTCAACAGGACTTTCGTTGAAGTTCCGACCAACACCACCATCAGGGACATCATTTTCGGTTTTGGCGGAGGAATCCCCGGAGGGAAGAAATTTAAAGCGGTCCAGATTGGCGGCAACTCGGGTGCGATTATTCCCGAATCCCTCCTGGACACCCCGGCGGATTTCGATTCCATGGCGAAAGTCGGAGCCACACTGGGTTCCGGAGCAGTCTTTGTCATGGATGAAACCCGGGACATTGTTGATGTAGCCGAGCGCACAGCGAAGTTCTTTGAGCATGAGTCCTGTGGAAAATGCGCTCCCTGCCGTGAGGGAACCATGAGAATGTACGAGATAATGCAGAATATCAATCAGGGTAAAGGCAAAGCCAGCGACATGAATCTGCTGGAAAGACTGGGACGGGTTATGTCTACCGCCTGCTTGTGCGGTTTGGGTCAGGCTGCTCCTGTACCGATTCTCACTACCATGAAGCATTTTAGGGCAGATTACGCTGCCAAGGTAAAAGAGTAAGGAAGGAGTGAGCATGATGGCGACTGTAACTATAGACGGTATTAGAGTATCCGTTCCGGATGGTTCAACCATTCTTGCTGCAGCGCAAGAAGCCGGAATAAGAATCCCGACGCTCTGCCATCACCCTGACCAGTCGATTAAAGCCAACTGCAGGATATGTGTTTGTGAGGTAGAAGGGCAAAGACTGCTGGCTGCAGCATGTGCCATGCCGGTTTGGGATGGAATGGTTGTCAAGACCAGAAGTCCCAGGGTTATCGAAGCCCGGAAAACAATCCTGGAATTGATTCTTTCCCGTCATCCCCAGGATTGCTTGAACTGCATAAGAAACGGTGTCTGCGAACTCCAGGACCTGGCAGCGGAGTACATGATCAGGGACAACCCGTTTACCCTGAAAATCAAGGGTTATGGAATAGATCGTTCCACTCCCAGTATTGTTAGAGAACAGGATAAATGCATTAACTGCAGACGCTGCATCGGAGCCTGCAGTGAGATTCAAACCGTTCATGCCCTGGGCGTTGAAAAACGCGGCCACGAAGCTATGGTCGTGCCCGCCATGGGAGGATTGCTGAGCGACAGTCCTTGTGTCGTGTGCGGTCAGTGTATCCATGCCTGTCCGGTTGGAGCCATCTATGAGAACGAGCAGATCGATGAATTCCTCGCAGCCGTTGCCGATCCTGACAAGGTGGTTGTCACTCAAATCGCTCCTGCGGTAAGGGTGGCCATTGCCGAGCTGGTCGGGATGAATACGGGAGAACTCGACATGGAGGTATTCGTCGCCGGACTGCGCCAGATCGGGTTTGATTATGTGCTGCATACCAACTTTACCGCCGACCTGACCATAATCGAGGAAGGCCATGAGCTGCTGCAGAGGCTGACTGAAGGTAAGGGCAAACTGCCGATGTTCACCTCCTGCAGTCCCGGCTGGATAAACTTCTGTGAAACCTTCTATCCGGATCTGCTGGATCACCTATCTACCTGCAAATCGCCCCAGCAGATGTTCGGTGCTCTGGTAAAGACCTACTGGGCTGAGAAGATGGGTATTGATCCCGCCAAGATTTACTCGGTATCCATCATGCCCTGCACCGCCAAGAAGTTCGAGGCGGCACGGCCGGAGATGAATGCCAGCGGTTACCGGGATGTAGACCTGGTCTTAACTACCCGGGAGTTGGGAAGGCTCTTCACGATGGCAGGACTGGACTTCACCAAGCTGCAGCCTTCCAAGTTTGATTCGTGGATGGGTCAGTACACTGGTGCCGCCGTAATCTTCGGAGCTACCGGAGGAGTTATGGAAGCGGCCCTGCGTACGGTCTACGAGGTCGTTACCAAGCAAACCCTGGAGGATGTTAACTTCACTGCAGTCCGTGGTATGGAAGGGATCAAAGAAGCCGAAGTCGATCTTAACGGGACGAAAGTCAGGGTCGCTGTGGGACACAGCCTGGGCAGTGCTCGCAAGCTGATGGATCAGGTGAGAGCAGGGGAATCCCCGTATCACTTCATTGAAATCATGGCCTGCCCCGGCGGTTGTATAGGCGGCGGCGGTCAGCCTCTCACCAAGTCCAACCGGAAGCGGGCTGAGCGCATAGATTGCATCTATATAGAGGATGCAGGGCTGCCGCTGAGGAAATCTCACGAGAATCCTGAAGTGAAGACCCTGTACGATGAGTTCCTGCATGAGCCCCTTGGGCATAAGTCCCACGAGCTCTTGCACACTCATTATCATCCGCAGCACAAGAAGTATTTCTAATAGCAGCATCGGTTTCGCACAACCGGAGTACAACATAGGCCCCGCCTTTATGACGGGGCCTAAATTTTTGCTGCGCTGTAAGAAGAAAACCGGCGTAACTGCAGTATTTGAATGTATTAAACACCGTTCAACGGTACTTAGAGGTCGGCGGCTTCGGGAATGCTGCCCTTGAAAAGTTTGCAGACCTCTTCTTCGGAAAGAACTTTGGCGATGAATACGGTATTAAGACGGGTCAGATCGACCTCATGGGATTTTGGCATTTTATTGCCGTACTGATCAAACACCACTTTGACAATTGGACGGGTGGGGTAATTACTGTTCACGTCCACCACTATACCCGTCTGTCCGGTGCTGAGCATAACTACGCTGCCGATCGGGAAGACGGCAATATTTGAAACCAGCGCAGCTACAGCTCGCGGTTGAAAATACGTATTGGACATGCGGGTGATGATAGTAACCGCCTGGTTTACCGAGTAGGCGGGGCGGTAAGGCCGGTCCGCCAGCAGAGCATCGTATACATCAGCAACCGCGACTATCCGTGCATATTCATGGATTTGTTCGCCGGCCAATCTCCGAGGATAGCCCTTGCCGTCCCAGCGCTCGTGATGCTGCAGGCTGACATGCGCCGAAAGCAGCGGCACATCATCGTAGGTTCTCAAGATCTCGTAGCCGTACTCGGGGTGTTTGCGTATCAACTGATATTCTTCCGAAGAAAGCTCTTCGGATTTGTTCAGGAGTTTTTTGCTTAGCCGTATTTTTCCGATGTCATGCAGGAGGGCGCCAATTCCCAGCTCCTTCAATTTCAGCTGGTTGTACCCCAGGGTAATTGCGGTCATCAAAGACAGTATGCAGACATTGACGGAATGGAAGAAGGTATAGTCATCATAGCTCCTGATGTCTGCCAGATGGAAAAGCACTTCGCGGTTTGACAGGAGCTCATCTATTATACTGTCGACAACTTCTTTAACGGCTCTGATGTTGAGACGCTGGTTGGTTTCCAACGCCAGGAAGCTTTCTTTTACCAACCGCGTGGTTTCCAGGCGGCTCTTTTCGGACAAAACATCCGGAATTTTTTCCGGCTCGTCGAAAAATTCATCCTTGACATAGACCGAAGCCACTCCAACTTCGTGCAGCCGCTTTATGTATTTGGGTGTTATTCTCATGCCTGCTGCCAGGAGAACCTTGCCGGTGCTGCTGTAAATTGTGCGTGCAACTATCATACCCGGCTGCAGGTACCTTGTGCTAATTCTTCTCATAAAGACCTTTCATTATCAGATTTAGAATGACTCCACATGTCAAATTCTGCATATGTTCTTCAATTCCTGCAGGAATTTTGTCTAATCTTCCAGCTATAAAAATAACAAACAATGATGAACATAAAAAAACCGCGCAAACTCTAAACTGAAAAACAAAAGAAAACCCCCGGAATAGTATAGAAGAGCAACAGATTTCCTGTCAGCCGCCGTAAAGATTAAAGTGAATTGCGGTTGGCGGCGGATAGTGTTACATTAAATTATAATTGGTATCGGCCAAACACTGAAAATGCAAAATCAGGAGAGGAAATGAGAGCGAAAAGAAGACGTCCCATCGTGCCGCGCTCCCTTATCAAGGGGCTGGGTGAAGATATTAGAAACCTGGTAACGACCAGCGAAGGTTTGCTGTTGGCGACAGAGATAATTGATGAAATACCCCGAGACCTGCGTCCCCATGTTATCGATGGGCTGGCTTCCTTTGGTACACCGGAAATAGCCAATTTTCTCCATGTGCTTAAGGAGGAGTATGGGAAAGAGATAGAGACGGCCTGTAACCGGGGGCTGGAGAAGCTGCAGATGAAGGGATTTGAGGGGTGCCTCCCGGCAGACGGCCAAAAGGAGTTTTTCCGGGCTTATGCAACGCGAACCCGTCATACCGGACAGGTGACTCTTGATGTGGCCTGGTTAAACGATGAAGGGCTTCTGGATGTGGAGTGTTTCTTTCTGTCGTACAATGCCGACGGCCTTCACGGGTTTTTTGTGATATCGGAAATGCCGACTGCAGAATATGAGGCGGACAGGCGAATGCTTCCCGATATGGTTCGCATTTCTTATGAAGAAGCGTGTTTCATGATAAAGGAAGCATACAGCAACAATATTACGTACATGACGCGCCCCGCCCTTGGGAAATTCTTGTATCGAAAATACCTGGATTCAGAATCGGTTTTGGACAGCCACGCCCGGTCCGAGTTGGTTCTGAGGCTTAGACCCCCTTTGGAACCACGGGAACTTGTAAACACCTTTTTTTATGCGCAGCGGCATAAAGACCACAGTCTTATCGCTTCCCTGCTGACTCCCGAGGAAGGTGTCCATGAAGTGCTGACAAAAGAACTGCAGGAGGTGCTGAGACCGGCGGTAATACTGGTTGAAGGGCAGGCAGTCGAGGTTAAAGTCTCAGGAGGACGAAGTACGGTTAAAGCCAGCTCCATCCATGTAGAGGAAGAAAGGCTTTACCGCAGTGACTTCAGTTTTCAACTGGTGCAGAAAGACCGGTACTGGTTTATAAGTGCTGTGAAACGGGAAGGTTTCCGTCCCATTAACGAGAATCGGGAGGAGAATCCTTTCCATGATATGGTTTATTGTTACGTTTATGAGATCCTGGATCTGGACCGTCTGTTTGAGGAACTGGAGAATTTCGAGAACATCCGTCAGGTAGGGGAACTGCCCTTTGGGGTGCATCTGCGCCTGAACGAATCGGAGGAGAGCATTGGCAGCGGAGTCTTCTTCCTCTCCGATGTTATGGCTGATATTGTAATCAACGGCGATGAATTGGTCATCATTGCCCGCAACAAAGCCAATGCCGACGATATAGATGAGCTTGTTTGCCGGAGCGGTTCGGTGGAGCCCATATCCCACCATAAGGTTGAGATCATTACGGCCTACACCTACCTTTCCGGGCAGTACCTGAGCTTCCACGACATGCTTAATTACGAGAAACAGGAACTCCTGTTCGAAGATGGGCTGAGGCTCCTGACCGCCCGTTACGGTTTCAGAGACCGGGAGAGGGTGCGGGAAAAACTGAAAGCGCTCAAGACTTCATGCTACGAATTGGGGCCGGATTATGAGGTCTATTATGAATACGAAGAGACCCCGCCGGGAGCCCTGCGGGCGGAATATGTTTTGGGGGACAACTGGGTTACCGTTTCCGCTTTTGGCGAGGGGGATCTGAGCCGGGTGAGAGAGCAGTTTGAGGAAGGACTTCGTGAGATATTGGAGTACGAGGGCATGGAGATCAAGTGTGAGGGCATTTTCGAAATAATAACCAGCGAGGTCAAGAAACAGTACCCGGAGCTCGAAGATCACCTTAAAAACGCTTATCTGGAGAAGTGGTTTGAATCCAAGCTTAAACCCTTGCGGGGCATGACTCCGCAAGATGCGGCCAAGAGTGTGGAAGGAAAAAGACTGCTCTGGACCATGTTCAAGGATATGAAGCGCAATGAGAAGCTCCGACAGAATATGGGAGTGAGAAACGTAATCCATCTCCGACATTACATGCAGAAAGTGGAAATTAAATAGCAAAAAGGTCAAAAACCGGGATAAGGTGCTTGACAGCAAACCCCTTATTCCCTATACTTTTAAAAATACTTTTGCATGTTCGATATCCTATAGGCCGTTAGGGAAGAAAGGTCTATGAAGGCTCCGGTTGGGGTGACCATCTGGGGCCGAAGATGCTGGCGTTGTATTATCGCCTCTGCCCGGGATTGCAAAAACCGGGACCTTCCGGAGGCGGGGAAGTTGTTACCCGGTTGTTGGTAAACGATAACTTGGTTGATGCCGCAGAAAGCCCTCTCGTCCCTGGCTTGAGAGCTGGGTATGAGGGGGTATTATAATTCTGAACCTCAGCCGCTGGCAAATTTGTCCGGAACATGCGGTTTTGATCTTCATCAACCCTCGCCTCTGTTGTGTTACGTAATTCGACGTACGCTATTCCATTACTGAACTGCAAACTGTCATAATGGTTGATTGATTAACCAGGATGATGGTTTGGCATTTTATTAGGGTACTTATCAATACGGGAAAAGAAGGGAGATGCTGCAATGGGACTGTTGATTTACTTGAACGGAGAGTTTGTGCCGGAAGAAGAGGCCAAGGTTTCTGTATTTGATCACGGTTATCTTTATGGTGACGGGGTTTTTGAGGGCATTCGCGCTTACAACGGCAGGGTATTCCGGCTAAAGCAGCACATCGATCGCCTGTATGATTCAGCAAAAGCCATAAATCTGGAGATTCCCTGTACCCGGGATGAGATGAGCGAAGTGGTTTGTGAGACCTGCCGCCGCAACAATCTGAGGGATGCTTACATAAGGCTGGTAGTCTCTCGCGGCAAGGGTGACCTCGGTCTCGATCCCCGTAAGTGCGGGACCCCGACGGTTGTATGTATAGCATCCTCCATCGCCCTGTACCCACAGGAATTGTATGAAACCGGACTGGATGTAATCACCGTGCCTACACGCCGCAATATTGCGGAAGGGGTTAATCCCAGGATCAAGAGCCTTAATTACCTTAACAACATCATGGCCAAGATGGAAGCAACCCTCGCCGGGGTTGAAGAAGCCATCCTTTTAACACAGGAAGGCTATGTGGCCGAGTGCACCGGAGACAACATTTTCATGGCTCGCGATGGGGTTATCAAGACCCCGGCCACCCATTTGGGTATGCTGCAAGGGGTTACGCGAGATGCGGTCATTGAGCTGGCGCGGAAGAGAGGGATCAGGGTTGAAGAATGTGTTCTCACCCGTTATGATTTCTTTACCGCCGATGAGTGCTGGTTGACCGGCACTGCTGCAGAACTGATACCGGTGGTCAAGATAGATAACCGGGTTATTGGAGATGGCAAGCCCGGCCCGATCTTCGCTGCTCTGCTTAAAGACTTTCGTGAATTGGTAAAGCACGACGGAGCTGAGATCTAGCGGTTTTAGGAGGGTTTATATGAAAAGTGACTCGGTCAAAAGCGGCTTGGAGAAAGCTGCTCACAGGTCGTTGCTTAACGCAATCGGCCTAACCGCGGAAGAAATCAACCGCCCGCTGATCGGCATTGTCAATTCCGCCAATGAGATAGTGCCCGGACATATCCATCTGGACCGGATTGCGGAAGCGGTTAAAGCCGGTGTGCGGATAAAGGGCGGAACTCCCCTGGAGTTTTCCACCATTGCAGTCTGTGACGGTATTGCCATGAACCATATCGGCATGAAGTACAGTTTAGGGAGCCGTGAACTGATTGCCGATTCCATTGAGATCATGGCCAACGCCCACGGGTTCGATGCCCTGGTTTTTATCCCCAACTGTGACAAGGTTGTTCCGGGGATGTTGATGGCGGCGGCTCGATTGAATATACCCAGCATCTTTATCAGCGGTGGACCGATGATGGCCGGACGTTTCAAAGGCGAAAGGGTCAGTCTCAACAACGTCTTTATGGGGACCGGAGCCGTGGCCGCCGGCCGGATGACACCCGAGGATTTGAGCCTCCTGGAAGAGGTGGCCTGCCCTGGTTGCGGTTCCTGCGCCGGGATGTTTACCGCCAACAGTATGAACTGTCTGACTGAAGCCCTGGGAATGGGTCTCCCGGGTAACGGCACCATCCCTGCAGTACACGCCGCCCGCATAAGACTGGCCAAACAGGCGGGGATGAAGGTTATGGAACTGTTGGAGAAGGATATCAAGCCTCTTGATATCATGACCGCTAAAGCATTTGAGAACGCCTTAACTTTGGATATGGCTATCGGCTGTTCCACCAATACGGTTCTGCACCTGTTTGCCATTGCCCATGAAGCCGGAGTTGAACTGAATCTGGAGATGGTAAATGAAATAAGTGCCAAAACTCCTCACCTCTGCAAACTTGATCCGGCCGGAAACCATTTCATCGAAGACCTGTACGAGGCCGGCGGAGTCTACATGCTGATGAAACGCCTGGCTGAAAAGGGCATGATCCACGAGAATGTCTTGACTGTTACCGGCAAGACCATTGGTGAAAACATTGTCCAGGCGCGCGGCTATCGTGATGATGTCATCAGGCCGATTGACAATCCCTACAGCCCTACCGGGGGGTTGGCAGTGCTGTTCGGCAGCCTGGCCCCTGATGGAGCCGTAGTCAAGGCGGGTGCAGTGGAAAAAGAAATGCTGGTTCACAAAGGCCCCGCCCGAGTGTTCGAATCTGAAGAGGACGCTGTAGAGGCTATACTGGGTGGCAAAATAAAACCGGGCGATGTAGTGGTAATCAGATATGAGGGTCCGCGGGGCGGTCCCGGGATGAGGGAAATGCTGACCCCCACCTCGGCTATTGCCGGTATGGGTCTTGATCGTGAGGTAGCTCTGATCACCGATGGGCGTTTCTCGGGAGCCACCAAGGGTGCCTCTATCGGGCATGTTTCTCCGGAAGCTGCAGTAGGCGGGCCCATTGCTCTGGTTGAAGAAGGGGATATTATCAGTATAGATATACCGGGCAGGAGGCTTGATCTCCTGGTTGAGCCCGAGGTCCTGGAGACCAGGAGGTTAAACTGGAGTCCGCCTGAACCCAGGATAAAGAAGGGGTATATGCGCCGTTATGCGGAACAGGTTCTGTCCGCCAGCACGGGTGCAGTTTTCCCCAGGCCGTAGAGTAGGAGGTGATGTAGTGAAGTTAAAAGGGACCGATATCTTTATAAAATACTTAAAAGAAGAGGGCGTGGAGGTTATTTTCGGATATCCCGGAGGATCGGCGCTCCCGATCTATGACGCTCTCTATGATGCCGATATTAGACATGTACTGGTCCGTCACGAACAAGGGGCTGCCCATGCCGCTGATGCATACGCTCGGGCAACAGGAAAAGTCGGAGTTTGTCTGGCGACCTCAGGTCCGGGTGCTACCAACCTGGTAACAGGGATCGCCAATGCCTATATGGATTCTGTACCGATGGTGGCTTTTACCGGGCAGGTTGCGGTTCCTCTGCTGGGAAAGGATGCCTTCCAGGAGGTTGATATTACCGGAATAACCCTGCCTATTACCAAGCACAACTATCTGGTCAAGGACACCCACGACCTGGCGCGGGTTATCAAGGAAGCCTTCTTTATAGCCCGTACCAACCGTCCCGGACCTGTATTGGTGGACCTGCCCAGGGATGTAATGACCAGGGAGATCGAATTCTCCGAGGAAAATGTAAAAATGTCCCTGCGGGGCTATCGAGTGTTGAAGAGCCCAAATGCCGGGCAGGTGGTCCTGGCGGCCAAAGCCATAGAGGAAGCAAAGCGCCCGCTGATCTATGCCGGGGGCGGGGTGATCAGCTCCGATGCGGCGCTCGAGCTTCGGGAACTGGCGGAAAAGATGGAGATTCCGGTTACCACAACTTTAATGGCGATGGGGAGTTTTCCGGCCACCAGCCATCTCTACCTGGGTATGCTGGGAATGCATGGAACCAGATATGCCAACTACGCCATCAGCGAGTGCGATCTACTGATTGCGGTCGGCGCCAGGTTCGATGACCGGGTTACCGGAAACCTGGCCAGTTTTGCTCCCCATGCGCAGGTGATCCATATAGACATTGACGCCGCGGAGATTGGGAAAAACGTGCATCCCCACATTCCTATTGTGGGAGATGTCAAGCAGGTGCTGAGGGAGATAATCCACCGGCTTAAACCGCGGCCGGTGCGCACCGAGTGGCACGAGCTGATCGACCGCTGGAAAGAAGACTTCCCGTTAACATACAGCGAACCGCCGGAAGACGGCACCATAATGCCCCAGTATGTGATTGAAAAAATATACGATATTACGGAAGGGAAAGCTATTATCACCACCGAAGTCGGGCAGCATCAGATGTGGACCGCCCAGTACTACAAGTTTATCCATCCCCGTACTTTCATTACCTCAGGGGGTCTGGGCACCATGGGATTCGGCCTGCCGGCTGCGATCGGGGCCCAGATTGGCTGCCCGGATAAAAAAGTGATCAACATTGCCGGCGACGGCAGCATCCAGATGAACATACAGGAGCTGTGCACTGCGGTAGAACAGAGACTGCCCATCGTCATCTGCATCCTCAACAATCAGTACCTGGGTATGGTGCGCCAGTGGCAGCAGCTGTTCTATCAAGGACGCTATTCTTATACGGACATATCCCTCCAGCCGGACTTCGTCCGCCTGGCCGAGGCCTATGGTGCAGTAGGGATGAGGGTAACCCAGGCGTCGGAGGTGGAACCGGCTCTGCGCAGGGCCTTGCAGGAGACCGATCGTCCGGTAATGATTGACTTCAGGGTTGCCCGTGAAGCGAATGTTTTTCCAATGGTTCCTCCCGGGGAAAGCCTGCAAAACATGTTGGGAGGTGACAGGCAGCAATGAAGCATACGCTATCGGTTACTGTTGACAACCATCCGGGGGTCCTGGCAAGGGTAGCGACCCTGTTCCGGCGCCGCGGCTACAATATCGAAAGTCTCTGCGTTGGCCGTACTGAGGAACCAAGCATCTCCCGGATGACCATCGTGGTCGATGGAGATGAAAATATTTTGGAACAGGTAACCAAACAGTTGCACAAACTGGTTGAAGTATGTAAAATCATGGACATAACTTCCGAAGAGTCGGTGGACCGTGAACTGGCTCTGTTCAAAGTAAAAGCGGAACCACAGGTGCGCGCTGAAATCATGCAGATAGTCGATATCTTCAGGGCCCACATCGTGGATATTGGGAGAAAGAGCCTTATTATCGAGGTTACCGGCGATGAAGGAAAAATCAATGCCATGGAGGATTCTCTGCGGCCGTTTGGGATAATTGAAATGGTGAGAACCGGCAAGGTGGCTATGGTAAGAGGTCCCAAGACGTAAGCTGCGTGCTGTCCACAAGTTTGGAACACTGACTGAACAAAACTAGGGGGTATAAGAATGGCTAAAATGTATTATGATGCCGATGCGAACCTGGATCTGCTGAAGGATAAAACCGTTGCGATAATCGGCTACGGGAGCCAGGGCCATGCCCAGGCCCAGAATGCTCATGACAGCGGGGTTAAAGTCGTAGTTGGAATCAGGAAGCCGGTGGACGAGGAAACCGAAGCCGAATGGAACCGGGTAATTGCTGACGGCCTGACCCCGATGACCGTTGATGAGGCGGCCAAAAACGCGGACATAATTCACATCCTGATTCCCGACACCATACAGCCTTTCGTTTTCCGGGAACAGATTGCCCCTTACCTGGAGCCGGGCAATGCTCTCGGGTTTTCCCACGGCTTCAACATCCATTTTGGGCAGATTAAACCCCCTGCCAATGTGGACGTGTTCATGGTTGCTCCCAAGGGTCCGGGACACCTGGTGCGCCGTATGTATGAGAAAGGTGTCGGGGTACCGGCTCTCATTGCCGTTGAAAACGACTTCACCGGGCAGGCCCGTGAGCTGGCACTGGCGTTTGCCAAGGCCATCGGCGCCACCCGGGCAGGGGTACTGGAGACCACATTCGCCGAGGAAACCGAAACCGATCTGTTCGGTGAACAGGCGGTGCTCTGCGGCGGGGTAACAGAGCTCATCAGGGCCGGGTTTGATACCCTGGTGGAAGCCGGCTATCAGCCAGAGGTGGCCTATTTTGAATGTCTCCATGAGATGAAGCTGATCGTCGATCTTATATACGAAGGCGGCATATCCAACATGAGGTACTCCATCAGCGACACCGCCGAATATGGAGACCTGGTCACCGGACCACGAATTATAAACGAAGATACCCGGAAGGAAATGAAGCGGGTACTGGAAGAGATACGGAACGGATCCTTCGCCCGGCAGTGGATATTGGAAAACCAGGTAGGCAAACCGGTATACAACGCACTCAAGAAAAAGGGCGAGGAACACCTTATAGAACAAGTGGGCAAGAGGTTGAGGAGCATGATGCCCTGGTTAAAAGAGATAAAATAGAACCCGACAACTTTATTAGCAAAAATGAAGTTGAGCGGGGAAAATCCTTCAGGCAAACTGAAACATCCCCGCTTTTATCTTGCTACAGCAGTTTAGTTGGCTAAAGAGAACATAAACAGATAAGAGGATTTATTGAGGAACAGAAGGTGAGTCAATGGCAGAGCGGATTTATCTATTGGATACAACCCTGCGGGATGGGGAGCAGAGTCCGGGAGTAAGTTTGAATGCTCATGAGAAGCTGGAGATCGCTCTACAACTTGCCCGCATGGGAGTAGATGTGATTGAAGCCGGTTTCCCGGTTATATCCCGGGGCGATTTTGAAGGAGTCAAGTTGATCGCGGAAAAGGTAAAAGGTCCGGTGATCGCCGGCCTGGCCCGGGCTACCAAAGGAGATATTGATGCGGCCTGGAGAGCTATCAAGGTCGCGGAGAATCCAAGGATTCATACGTTTTTGGCCACTTCCGATATCCATCTCAAATACAAGTTGCAGAAGAGCCGGGAACAGGTTCTGCAGCAGGCGGAGGACGCGGTAAGATACGCCAAGCAGTATGTCAGCGATGTGGAGTTTTCCGCCGAAGATGCTTCGCGCAGTGATTTTGATTATCTCTGTCAGGTGGTGGAAAGGGTCATTGACGCCGGGGCTACGGTGGTCAATCTGCCGGATACGGTGGGTTATGCCGTTCCCGAGGAATTCGGCGATTTTATCCGCCGCATTATGGAACGGGTTCCCAATATACACCGGGCCATCCTGAGCGTGCACTGCCACAATGACCTGGGGTTGGCGGTAGCCAATTCCCTGGCGGCCATTCGGAACGGCGCCAAACAGGTGGAGGGCACGATAAACGGAATTGGTGAACGAGCCGGCAATGCCAGTCTGGAAGAGTTTATCATGACCCTTTACACCCGCAAGTCCATATATCAAAAGGAACTGAACATCAATTACCGGGAGATCTACCGTACATCGCGGATGGTCAGCGCCATAACCGGCATGGCCGTCCAGCCCAACAAAGCTGTGGTGGGCAAGAATGCCTTCGCCCACGAGTCGGGGATTCACCAGGACGGGGTCCTGAAGGAAAGGACCACCTATGAGATCATGAGCCCTGAACTGATAGGTCTCCCCAAGAGCAACCTGGTTCTGGGCAAGCACTCCGGCCGCCACGCTTTTAACGAGAGGCTCAAAGAGCTTGGTTTCAACCTGAATGAAGAAGAGCTCAACCGCGCTTTCCAGCGGTTCAAAGACCTGGCGGACAAGAAAAAAGAGGTTACCGACCATGACATTGAG
>JAKOVY010000160.1 GCA_029781825.1 Bacillota bacterium
GGTATTCAGGTAGCTCAGGGGATTTTAAGCGGGAGAAGATTACGAGAGTATTACCCTCGAGAATAGTTGATCCCAAATCTAAGCCAAGCAAAGAGGATATAAGCAGGTGGTTGGCAGCGACTTTGCCACTGCTGGAAGGACCATCATCGGGCCAAATGTGGGTCAAATACGTTCTGCGGCCATTAACCTCAGCCAGTTATCGAACTGCATGAGGTTGAGAAATAAATTATGCGGGAGTTTACCCACTTAATCTTGACAGGGACGACAACACCGGATGAGTTGACGCTTCGGCTGCTGGCGGATATAATAGTAGTTGCGACAAAAAAAGAGATGCGGCAGTGGCGGAACTGGCAGACGCGCACGTTTGAGGGGCGTGTCCTTCGCGGGGTATGGGTTCAAGTCCCATCTGCCGCACCAGGGAAAAACAAGTCTTCGTGTGAACACGAAGGCTTTTTTGTATTTTTTGCCCATTGTCGGGCAGCGGCCGCGTAACCCCCCATTAAACTTTCATAATCCTGCCAAATTGAAAATACACATGTTCTGAACGGGCCTTTAATAAGGGGGGATGTTATGTGGATTAAATCTTTTCGACTTAGGCGAAGACCGATTGCCATTGCCCTGGCATGCATACTGGTTTTGGCTGCTGTAACCACGTTTGTGCTCTTGAATGATGAACGAGAATCGTTGATTTCTGTTGCGAAGCTGCGGGAGTCGCTTTCCAATGCAGCACCGGGATCTATGCAATTGGCGCCGGATTTGGAAAAAAGCGTTGAAGAGAGGTTAAAAAGAGGGCAGTATACATTTCGTTATGACACCTTCGGTGATGAAGCCTTTTGGGGCGATACCCTTCAGCTTCATCGAGCCATCGCAGGAGAAAAGCTGGGCGGGGTAGGCCCCGGGGTCAGTCCCAATCAGGCCCTGGCCATAGGGCTCAAGGTTGATGTCGAAGCGCTCCCCAAGAACCTGCTCAAGGACTTGAAGGCGGGGAAAGTAGACCTTGATGACCCCGCAACTACCCTGGTTCTCCTGGAGAACAACGCGGTTGTTGGTTTAACCGGTTTCTTTGATAAAAAGGGAAACCTCTCCTCGATCGGCATCCAGTGCGCCCTCTGCCATTCCACCGTAGATGACTCATTTGCGCCCGGAATCGGCAGGCGGCTCGACGGTTGGGCCAACAGAGACTTGAACGTAGGGGCCATCATCAGCCTGGCCCCCAATCTGCAGGTAATAGCGGACCGTTTAGGCGTTGACGTAGCCACAGTTAAAAAGGTACTGGCTTCCTGGGGGCCGGGAAAATATGATGCAGTGCTTCTTATGGACGGGAAAGGCTTTCGCCCTGACGGGAAATCGGCTGCACTTTTGATTCCCCCGGCTTTCGGCCTATCGGGGATTAACCTGCATACCTGGACCGGATGGGGCTCTTTGGTACATTGGAATGCCTATGTTGCCAATACTCAGATGAGAGGCAAAGGTACATTTTACGATCCCCGCCTGAATAATCCCAACAAATACCCGATTGCTGTCAAAACCGGGGATTGGAATATAAGAAACAAACCGGATCTGGTAACACCCAAACTGGCAGATCTGCATATATACCAGTTGGCACTGACCGCTCCCCCGGCTCCGAAGAACAGTTACGATGAAAAGGCCGCCCAGCGCGGAGAAAAGCTCTTTAACGAAAAGGCTCGCTGCGCCCGGTGTCATGTCCCGCCCGTATACAGTGAACCGGGCTGGAATATGCATACTCCTGAAGAAATAGGAATTGACGGCTTCCAGGCGGAAAGGTCTCCTGACAACCGCTACCGGACATCACCGCTCCAGGGACTTTGGACTCACCAAAAAGGCGGTTTTTTCCATGACGGACGCTTTGCCGATCTGAAGGAAGTAGTCGACCATTACAACAGGGTCTTTAAACTTAACCTAACCGAAAGAGAAAAGAATGACTTGGTGGAGTTCTTAAAATCAATTTAATCACCGCAATGAAATAACGTGTGAGCAGGCCGGTCGGGGCCATGTTTTTCAGCCCTGACCGGCTTGTTTTCACTTAAGTGTGGCAACCGGCGGGGTGTGGTGGCATTACTCAGGGTCATTCAAGGTCCGCGTTTGGAAAGGCTTCCGGCGGCTGCAGCAGAAAAGAGGTTTGCTCTGGTACGCGGTTCGCTCGATCAGGGCAAAACCACTTTCTAAAATTGCATCGATTCCAGTCTTAACCCTTAACACTATTCCCCAGGTGATAATTGCAAATAGAGAGAAAATTAACGCTCATTCGAAAAATATAATGGGTTACTAAGTAAAATCCAAGCTGCCAGCAAAGTCGGCTGTTATACTCTGGGATTAGATAGCGGAAAGGTCAGTTTCCAGAACTTATTGGAGAAAGGGAGGAAGAAAGGATGAGTCAGAAGCGGGAAGTCATTAAGATCCCACGTGGAAACCGGCTCGATGGAGCCCTGCCTCGGTTTTCCGACTACCTCAAAAAATGGGCGGAACAGACTCCGGACAATCCAGCCTTAATCTACCACGATGTGCCCATCAGCTACAAGCAGCTCTACAAGGATGTCCAGCAGGTAGCCAAGTATATGCTGAAGATGGGTGTTAAGAAAGGCGATCGCCTGGCTTACGTGATTAATGGAAGACCCGAGTTTTTCACTTTCTACCTGGCGGCTTCCATGGTTGGAGCCATTGTCGTAGGCATGAGCACCCGCCACACAACCCATGAAATGGCTTATGTCCTGAAACAATGTGAACCCAGCTTTGTGTTGTGCCTGTACAACCTGTTGGATGTGCCTTCCTATCAGGAGCGGCTCGCCCCGGCTCTGCAGGAATGCCCCTGGGTGAAGCAGGTCTGGGTTGTTGGTGGACCGCCCAGATTGCCTAACGCCATTACCTGGTGGCAAATCATGCAGGGCGATTACTCCGAGTACGACGAGGCCTTAAAGCAAAGAGAGGCCGAAGTCGAGACCGATGATCCTTTAATAATTGTATACACTTCAGGTACCACCGGTCAGCCCAAAGGAGCCGTGTTAACGCACCGGAACGTTATCAGTACGTCCCTGGTGCAGATCGGCGAATTCTTTGGTCAGGACGGGGGAATGAAGCCGGGAGACTACTTTGTTCACGCCAGCCCGGTCAACCATGTCAGCGGTGCTACTGAGTGGGGTGCCGCACCACTGATTGGCGGCTGCACCCAGATCATAATGGATTATTTCGATCCTCACCTGGCCAACAGGATATGCGAGCAGTACAAGGTTCCCATTATGGCTGGAGTACCTACGATGTATGCAATGGTATTCAGTTCGCCCGATTTCAATCTGGAGGAAGCCCGCAGCCGGATACGTTTTGGCGAGATCGGCGGTGCGATGGCGCCGCGTGACATCCTGGCCAAAATGCTCGAAGTAACACCCTACTGCAGCAATCCCCTGGGAATGACGGAGACTGCAGGTTTCACTACCTGGACTGACCTTCCGGGCGACTTGGACAACCTGCACCAAACGGTGGGCAAAATCGCTCCGGAATTTGAATTGTCAATCAGAGATAAGGATGGTAATGAGGTTCCCCAGGGAACTGTGGGCGAGATTTGCTATCGGGGGCCCTGTGTCTTTAAAGAATACTACAAGATGCCCGAAGCCACTGCCGCTGCCTTTGACAAAGACGGGTGGTTCTACTCCGGAGACCTGGGCTTTATCGATGAAAACGGCGATTTGCACCTGGTGGGCCGGGCCAAGGAAATGTATATTACTGGCGGTTACAATGTATACCCGGCGGAGATTGAGGACCGGATCGCGCAGTATCCCGGGGTTCTCTTTGTTGCAGTGGTTCCTGTGCCCCACGAGCTGATGGGAGAGGTTGGACGCGCTTACATTGTGCCCAAACCGGGAGTCACCCTGGAACCTGACAAGATTCAGGAATACCTGAAGGAGTACCTGGCCGACTACAAGATCCCGCGCCAGTACGTTTTCCGCGATATGCTGCCAATGACTGCCCTGGGCAAAATTGAGAAGAAGATCCTCAAGCAGGAAGTTGAGAAGGAATTCAGTTCATAAGAAACCGCTAAATCCTCTCTTTGAAGCAGGCCGGGCATCCCTGATGGATGCCCGGTCTGCTTCTTATTCAATTAATACCGCTATCCTGACGTGGTTAAGCACGGCGATGTAACTGCTCGGTACTGTTACCCGCCGACGGCGGGCATGTTTTACGGAGCACCGTTCTATAACTCGATTCTCTCACCCCGGCTTCTCAACCGACGTGCAACGCCACGAACTCCCAGGAACGATAGTCCCAGAATGAATATAGATACGGCCAATAATCCCCAGGTGATATAGGTGGCCTCACGGAAAAGGTTTACCGGGTTCCAGGACGGTACCGCCCGGTAGCGGCCCTCCGGCTGCCGGTATTTCGCCGGCAGATCAGCAATGCCGTTGCCATCCAGATCCGGCTGTGCGGCCAGGTAATCAGCCAGGGCTACCCATTCCTTCAGTTCCTGTATCCCGGGACGCCGGGGATCGGCATCGACTACAGCCTGGGTTAGGTCGGAGATCGGTCGACCCGATTTGTCCTTGGGGGTAGCCGAGATGACGCCGTGTGAGATGGAACCCATTTTGTTAAGCATCACGGCCGTCATATAACTTGCACAGACGCGGTAAAGCTTATCGGGCTGTATCGGTTCGTAACCGCCGTCGGGTGTGCTGATCCTGATGTTGTAAACCCGGTCAAAGGGAACCCGGTTGGGGTTATACTCAAATCTGACGCCGGAAACCTGCAGGCTGTATTTTGACGATATGGGGGCCAAAGTGGACTGAGTTTCCAGGCAGTTCTTGATCTCTCTGCCGGTAAGGTAGCAGGTAACAAGCGGGTAACCGATGGTCTTATCTATACCCTGTCCCAGTGACAGCACTTGGAACACGTCATCCACTTCCAGATTGCCAGCAGTCAGAGAGGCTCGAATCTCGCCCACAGGCTGCACTGCCAGGTGCAGGTAATCGCAGGTGTCACCTTCCGCCTTCATCACCGCGGCTCGGAAGGAGTCGGCTATCAGATCACCCAAACCGGATTCGACCGCGTTTTCATGCATCGAAACATACGATTCCAGGCTGTAATCAGATTCCGCCAGAACCTGGTCATAGGTATAACCGGTTTCAGCCAGGAATTCACGGTCAACAAGCTTTTTGTAACGGTTTATCTCCTCGGCTATCGCCGGCACTGGGGTCAATTCCTGAGAAACTTCTTCCAGATGGTAGCTTGCCAGGACCGGGCGTTGTCCGGGCTGACAATCCAGCTTAAGTATGCCCAGGTGGGTGCCGAAACACCCGGCCGAGCCGATTATGGTGTTCCCTTTGATAATGGGTTGGTGCAGGATGGTGTGGGTATGCCCGCTGACAATAAAGTCGATTTCAGGGACCGCTTCCGCCAGGCGCTCGTCCTCCGAATCGCCTTCGGTCTCAGTGCCGCCGTGGGAAAGGCAGATGATGAGGTCGACCTTTTCCTTCTCCTGCAGCTGCCTTACTATCTCTTTGGCAGTGGTGACCTGGTCCTCGACCTGGATATCCTCATCCCAGATCAGATCACGGGTCGCACTGCGGCCGAAGAGTCCGAAGATGCCGATTCGGAGTCCATCTTTCTCGATCACCGTATACGGCTCAACCGGAAACGAATCCAGGGCTTGCTTCAGGTTGCTCTGGTGAGCTTTGTCCGGCTTCACCTTTATGTTGGCCGCCACCAACCGGGGCAGGCGATCCCCCGATTCTTTGGCTGCCGTCAGCATGGAGGCCAATCCCGTGGAATCAAAGTCCAGCTCGTGATTGCCGATGGTGGTGGCATCGTAGCCTATTTTCCCCATCAGACGGAGTTCGGCCGCTTCCGTCCGGAACAGGGTATGTATCAGGGTGCCCATGCTAAAATCACCTGCATCAACAACCAGCACCCGGCCCGGGTTCGCAGCCTTTTCTCTCTCAATAATGGCGGCCAGACGCGCTAAGCCTCCCAACATTACTACCTCATCCTGCTCGTTCACAACCTTGTTGGGATCAAAGTGGGAATGCAGGTCATGGGTGAACAGGATGGTGAGCCGGCGTTTCTGGTCCGGGACTGCAATTCCCGGAGGCGACAAGAATGCAGCCAGCACAATAACGACCAGCAACAGTGCTGTAAACCTGACCGATAGACCTTTTCGACTCAAAACACACCGCCCCCCAAAAACTCATTCTCTTTTAATACCATCATCGCCACATCCTGTCCTTCTTTCTGCCCGTAATGGCCCCAACGATGACCAGGAACATGCGCACGATCAGCACCAAGAGGCAGTAGGCCAGAAAAAAGGCCAAAAATCCGGCTAACCCTGCCAAAACATCAAGCGTATCCATCTGGCCACGGCTGGTGATGTACTGCTCAATCTCGATGCCTACTGCCAGGATGGCCAGAATGATCCCGGTAAAAACAAAGGAGACCGCGCCCAGTCCCCACCGCTGCAGGTATTTGAAAGCAGCATGGCTGCAAAAGAATATGATCATGCCGATCAGCCCGAACACCCAAAAGTGCAATTCCTTGTCACTTATGGGGGTGCCGCTTTGTTGGATTAAAGCCAGTATCGAATCATGCAGGAAATTTATAACCCTTGATGCCAGAATAAGTACGGATTCCATAACGAGATATCCCTCCTTCTCGGAAACGAGGCGACAGTCTCCCTGCTTCCCTCCGATTAAGAAAACCGGGTTGTTTCATTTTAACATACTGGAATGGGGTAATTGTGCTGAATTGTCTCCAATCCGGCGTCTGGGGCTCCCGGAATAAGCCGGGAACTTAATAGAGCTGTTTCCAGCGTAATGCAAACGGGCAGCTGATTCAAAGTCGGGCAGAATGCCAACTCAAAACCGGTATCCGCGATGCCAAGGCCAACCGACATTCACAAAACCTGTTTACCCTTCAGTATGATGGCAAAAATTTGGGGGCATACTGGTAGTAGCGTGATCAATTGGGCTTGTTTTGGTCAAATCTTTTTCATCATGTGTTTGGCGGGTATTGCGGCTGACCAAAAGCCGTTGCCGGAAGCATACCGATTAATGCCGGTTTGCTTCCCGGGCCAGGTTGCGGAAGCAGCAGGAGGCGGGAAATGAATACCAAAGAGAAGAATGTTCTCAATTATAAATCAGACAACGCGGGTGCCATAATGCCGGGTGTACCGTCGCCCGTTCGCAGGTGGTTTGCCCGCATTTTTCAAGAGGTAACCGATTATCACTGGTTTCCCCGTCTGGTTGATCTGGACGGATTATATGCTGTTGCTCTGATAACGGAGATAGAACACCCCGGTCACCGGGGGGAGGACTCCCGTCCTGCGGTACTCTTTTTTGAACAGCTGCGGCCGATAATCAACAAGCTGGATGAAAATGAGCTGGTGGCTTTTGCCGTACAGGGCACAGGCAGCTTTGGACGCCACCAGATACTCGTGCTGTTCCCGTTCCCAACCGAGATTGGGCAGATCCAGCAGATTAAAGATCAGATAACGCTTTTTATTTATGACACTTTGGAACCGCTGAATGTAAACGCTTAGATCTTCGGGCGGCTGCGCAGGCAGGCCGGTATAATCACTTCCTAAATATCATTTCATTATCCGTTCCGCAATTCCAATTGAGCTGCCGGGAGGGTGCGCAAAAGCATCCTCCGCTTATATTTTGGCACTAACCTTCCATTCTTCCTGGTTATAGTGAGCATTTCCGGGCGTTCATTGCCAAAACCGCAAAAAGTAGATTTGGGTATCCATGACTGTCTCCGGGGTAAAAGGCGCCAAGGCTTGCATCCCGCCGCGGCGGCATTAGTTGGAGGCGGATACCTGGACGGACCGCGTTTGCATCCACTGCAGAATATGGTCTTTTGCCTCTTTCACCGCCAAACAGATCAGCAGGACCAGCAAAGCGGCCAGGGCCCGGTCATGGTTGAGAATTTGGCGCAGGGGGTCGACGAGAATGAAGTGGCCGAGATAGATTCCCAGGGAGCGCCTGCCGATATAAGAGAAAAACCGGGCACCCCATGGATTTTCTGTGC
Source organism: Bacillota bacterium (assembly GCA_029781825.1). Classification (GTDB taxonomy): domain Bacteria; phylum Bacillota; class Syntrophomonadia; order Syntrophomonadales; family DTU052; genus DTU052. The sequence goes on from JAKOVY010000160.1 coordinate 8,032, forward strand.
TGTAGTAGATGGCCAAGGCCAGGGTCAGGCCGATGGAGAGGGGGAAGAGTGCCGCTTTGTTATACAAGTAGCCTAATGTGTTATTAAGGTAGGGCTCGATAAGCCCAATAGCGAACAAGGCCAGAGCCCCGCAGACGAACGCCCGGGAATGTTCGCTTATGTACCTCTTGATTGAAGGGAATTCCGCCACCAGCATGCCAATGGCTACGAACCCCCACCATTTCAAGGGATTGGGTCCCGACCAGCTGATGATGCTCATCTGGTAAGTCTTCGAAATCTCGAGGATCAGATTGACTGTAATATTGCTAAGCAACATGAAAAACAGGGTTCCGATGCGCAATTTCCGGGGCAGCAGGTAAAGGAACGGACACAGGAGGGCGAACACCATGTAATAGAACATAAAATAGAGGTGAAGAGCAGTTTTCCCAAGGATTAGATCCGTCACGGTAAATGCTTCTCCAGCCGTTATCCAGAAGAAAACACCGTAGAACACCGCCCAGTAAAGGTAGGGGATGTAGTTTTTCTTAATCTTCTTCCAACTCGACTGCCAGTAGTTTTCAGGTCCGGACATGTAGTATCCCTGGACCATGAAAAACATGGGAACGCACCACATGGTGATTTCCCGTATGAAAACTGCCAGCGGATCAGTTCCTCCCCGGTAGACATGGGTGACGATCACACCGATTATGCCCAAACCCTTCAGGACATCGATCATCAAGTTTCTTTGACCATGCATTCTCTTTCTCCGCAATTGATTTCAGTTTCAAATGTTACCAGTATTTGTCTGGAATGTATAGGGGTTTTGCATCCATAAATAACACTTTTTTCCGGAAACTAAGGAAAAAGTTGGCAGCCGCCGTTCGACCGGCTTACTTTAGGGAATTGCCGGCAAAGGACCCGACATTGGTCATCGAGGTCGTGAATCAAGGCGGGTGAGCCCCCAACAATCGGTTGATGGGGAATGGCCGTTCCATCATCGACATCGGTTGGGAACAGCTGCCTTCGCAGCGATGCGAGAACCGGGAAAGGAAAATAATCTTATAAAATGTGCTGCCGGGTTTTACGGTCACACAGGTTGGAGAGTTGTTATATAATACTTGACGGAATATTTTGTAGAAATGATCATGTTAAGTAACAGATAGAATAAAGTGAAGGTTTTGGTTTGGTTTTATGAGGGAGGAGAGAGCATGACAAAGATGGCGAGAAAGGCTATTTATCAGGATGTCAAGTTGGCTGTCATGCAGATTTTGAATGTCGCAGAAGATAAAGTTTTGCTCGAGACCAGTTTCAACGCAGATTTGAATGCTGATTCGCTGGACATCGTCGAGATCTTAATGAATTTGGAAGACAAGTACGGCATCGAGATACCCGAGGAGATGGCCCGGAGCCTTCGGACGGTGAAGGAGATGGTCGATTACATTGAGCAGCGCCTGCAGGAGAAATAGGCTTCCCGGTCATGTCTGCAGCAGATTGTAAATATGTAACCTTTCCGGGCATCAGGGTCTAACGCCAGGTTTTGGAGACAAGCGTGCAGGAAATTGCGGCTCATACCGGGTATGAATAAATGCGGCCAACCCCCTCGGGAAGAGGCACAGCCCGGGACGGAAACTCAGGATACCGGGGGCGGGATTAACGGCGGACCCGGACACCATGGTTTTCCCCGAACATTGGGGAGATGGCGAAGGCCCTCCGTGGGTCACTATCAGAAACCGATATACCCTGAACCTGCACAAGCTCAGAAATCGCCTGTGGAGTCAAGGCAAAACCCGTATCGTTGGGATTGCCTATTTTGTTGCCCAATCTTCCAGTGGGCTGTTGCTGAGGAAGTGTATCCGTCAGCGACAGTCTGCCGCCGGTTGGCGGGGCGGATTTCGTCATCCCGGTAAGCCCCAGATTCTTAAAGGCCACGGAGAGCATAAGCTTGATCCGGTTTAACTGGTTAACTTCACTGGCCCCGGGATCATAATCGACGGCTACAATATTGGCCTCCGGGTACCTTCTTTTTAATCCCCTGATCATACCCTTGCCGGTCACATGATTCGGCAGGCAGCCGAAAGGCTGAACACAGACGATATTGGGGACACCTGACAGGATCAGTTCAACCATTTCGGCAGTTAAGAACCAACCCTCGCCTGTGTGATGACCATGAGACAGGATTCCCTCAACCATCTTTCCAAGCTCCTCGATGGTTGGCGGTGGCTGGAACCGCTCACTCCGTTCCAGAGCTTTTCTCACGTCCCGGCGAAACCTTTCGAGGTAGCCTATAAACAGCTTGCTCACATACATGTCGCGCCGTGAACCGGCCAGGTAACGATGGCGGAAGATGCCGTCGGCCAGCGAATAAAGGAAAAAGTCCAGCATATCAGGTACTACGGCTTCCGCGCCCTCGCTTTCCAATATGCTCACTATGTGATTGTTGGCTGCCGGATGATACTTGACCAGGATCTCACCCACCACCCCTACCCGGGGCTTGACGATGTTGGAAATCGCCAGCTTGTCAAATTCCTCCACTATCCAGTAGATGTTGTCCCGGAAGGTCCGGTTGTCAGCCCGAGGAAGGTGGGCCTTGCAGATGTTTACCCATTTCTCCAGGAGGCGGTTGGCGGTTCCAGGTATTTTTTCATAGGGGCGTACCCGGTAGAGAACCCGCGACAGCAGGTCCGCATAAACCATGGCCATTACTGCCTTCTTGAGCAGACTTGCTGTAATCTTGAAACCCGGATTTTTTTCGATCCCTCCCATATTGATGGAGAGGACCGGAACGTGGCCAAATCCCGATTCCTGCAGAGCTTTGCGCAGCAGGCTGATATAGTTGGTCGCCCGGCATCCACCACCCGTCTGACTCATCAGCACCGTGGTATTGTCAAGATCATACTTTCCTGATTGCAAGGCATTGATCAACTGCCCGATTACCATGATGGCGGGATAACAGGCATCATTGTTGACGTATTTCAGGCCGACCTCAATATCCTCACGCTCCACCTTGGACAGCAGGACCACGTCGTATCCCTCGGATTGAAAAGCTGCCGCTTCGAGCTCGAGATGCAGCGGGGCCATCTGCGGGCACAGCAAAACGTGGTTTTTCTTCATTTCCTTGGTGAAGATCCTGCGTTTGAAACCGGGGTACAGTTTCTGGGGTTTGATCCCCAAACGATCGCGTTCTTCAACGGCCGCCAGCAGAGAGCGAATTCTGATGCGGGCGGCTCCAAGGTTGCTGACCTCATCAATCTTGAGCACCGTATAAAGGCGGTTGTGGCGGTTGAGGATCTCCTGAACCTGGTCGGTTGTGATGGCATCCAGGCCGCAGCCAAAGGAGTTGAGCTGAACCAGTTCCAGCTCAGGTTTTACCGCCACCAGGCTGGCAGCGGCATACAGCCGAGAATGGTAGGCCCACTGGTCGACAACCCTGAGCGGTCTCTCCACCACTCCCAGATGAGCCACCGAGTCCTCGGTCAGAACCGCCACCCCGTTGGCAATGAACACTTCAGGGATCCCGTGGTTGATTCCAGGGTCCAGATGGTAGGGCCTGCCTGCGAGGACCACACCCTTTTTACCGCTTGACTTCAGGTAAGCCAGAACCTGTTCACCCTGGCGCCGGATATCATTCTTGAAACGCTCATCCTCTTCCCACGCGGCCCAAACCGCTTTTTTGATCTCGCCTTTCCCGATATTAAATATCTTGAGCTCTTCATAAAGCCGCTGGGCCAGGCGCGACCGGTGATAGTAGGGGAGGAACGGACACAGGAACGTGACCTGGTTTTCCCGTATCATTTCCATGTTCGTCTCCGCCACTTCGGGGTAGGATATCACCATGGGACAGTTAAAGTGGTTGGAGGCTTCCGGCTGTTCCTTCCTTTCGTAGGTTATACAGGGATAGAAGATGGTCTTTATGCCCTGTCGGACCAACCAGGCAATGTGACCGTGAACCAGCTTGGCCGGATAACACGCCGATTCCGAGGGTATGGTTTCACTCCCCAGTTCATAGATTGCCTGGGACGACGGCGGCGAGATTATCACCCTGAATCCCAGTTGGGTGAAGAATGTAAACCAGAACGGGTAGTTTTCATACATGTTTAAGACCCGAGGTATCCCGATAACCCCCCGATAGGCTTTCTCCGGGGACAGGGGTTCATAAGCGAACAGGCGATTGTATTTATAGGCAAAGAGATTGGGCACATCTTTATTTTTCCCTTCATTGCCGAGGGGTTTCTCACAGCGATTGCCGGAGATGAACCTCTGACCGTCCTGGAAACGGTTTACGGTTAACAGGCAGTTGTTGGTACAGCCGCCACACCGCCGGGTGGTGGACTTGAACTCGAAGTTTTCAAGTGCTGATGCCGATATGATGGTGCTCTGATGACCGGGTTGATACTTTTTACGCGCGATCAAAGCGGCGCCATAAGCTCCCATCAAACCGGCAATATCGGGTCTTACGGCCTCCCTGCCGGTGATGAGTTCGAAAGCGCGCAATACCGCTTCGTTATGGAAGGTACCCCCCTGGACGACTATCTTTTCTCCCAGGTCCCAGGGATCACGTATTTTTATAACTTTAAAGAGAGCATTTTTAATAACCGAATAGGAGAGTCCCGCAGAAATATCCCCGACGGTGGCACCCTCTTTCTGGGCTTGTTTTATCCGGGAGTTCATGAAAACGGTGCACCTGGAACCCAGATCAACGGGTGAGGCTGCCGACAGAGCCCGATCGGCAAACTCGTCAACATTGAGGCTGAGGGACTGGGAAAAGGTCTCGATGAAGGAACCACACCCGGAGGAACAGGCCTCATTCAGCATAATGCTTTCAATCACCCCGTCCCTGACCTTCATGCATTTCATGTCCTGGCCGCCGATATCAAGTATGAAATCAACCCCGGGGTAAAAGTATTCCGCCGCCGTAAAGTGAGCGATGGTTTCAATTTCTCCTAAATCCACCCGCAGTCCGGCTTTGATCAGACCCTCACCATAGCCGGTAACCGCGGAATTGGCAATGAAGGCCCCGCCCGGCAATTGAGAGTACAGGTCCTTTAAGATCCTTATCGCCGACTGGATGGGGCTGCCGTGGTTGCTGTCATAATACGAATACAGGAGCCGCCCCTCTTGATCTATAAGGGTGGCTTTGGTGGTGGTAGACCCGGCATCGATCCCCAGGAAACAAGGACCGTTATAGGTTGCGAGGTTGCCCCGCTCAACCTTATGTCGGCTGTGCCGCCGCCTGAAATCCTCCAAATCGTCGGGGCCGGAAAAGAGAGGGGTGAGCCTCTGGATTTCCGGTTCCCTCTCCCCGTCCAGCGAAGGCAGGCGGTTGATTATGTCCTGAAAACCGGTGGCAGGAAGTCTTTTCGAGGCCAGTGCCGCACCCATGGCCACAAAGTACTGCCCGTCTTCGGGGGTGACCGCTGTCTCATCCGTCAGCTTCAAGGTTTCCCGAAACCTTTTTCTCAGTTCCGGAAGGTAATGGAGGGGACCGCCAAGGAAAGCCACCCGGCCACGAATCGGTTTACCGCAGGCGAGCCCGCTTATGGTCTGGTTGACAACCGACTGGAAAACGGAGGCGGCGATGTCCTCCCGAGCTGCGCCTTCGTTAAGCAGTGGCTGGATATCGCTTTTAGCAAATACACCGCAGCGGGCGGCGATGGGGTAAATTATCTTGTAACGGGAGGCCAGTTCATTCAAACCGGCCGCGTCGGTTTGCAGCAGGGCCGCCATCTGGTCGATGAAGGCACCCGTACCCCCGGCACAGATACCGTTCATACGCTGATCGACCCCGTCTGTGAAGTAAGTAATTTTGGCATCCTCACCCCCCAGTTCGATGGCCACATCGATTCCGGGAATGAAAGTCTCAACCGCCTGCTGGCAGGCAATGACTTCCTGGATAAAATCGATGCTAAGCAGTTCGGAAACGGAGAGCCCGGCTGAGCCGGTTACCATGGCGGTCAGCGGTTGGTTCCCGATATGAGCAAAGGCTTTACTGAGAAGCGCTTTCAAAGTGCTGCGGATATCCGCGTGATGTCTTTCGTAATCCTTATATACAGGCTGGTTATCGCTGTCCAATAATACCAACTTGACGGTGGTTGAACCTACATCCAAACCCAGATGCAGCGGTTCATTTATATGAAATGAAGCCAAAACAAATCCTCTCCCGCCGGCAAAGATTCAAACAGTGTTTTAAACAATGTTTAGGCAGTATCTAATGTTATCGTATTAATTCACCATCAGCTTGTCAATTTGACTTGTAATCATACTATACTATAAATTAGACTAAACGCCGTTTAAAACAATGAGGGAAGTAATGATCCGGAAGAACCGAGAGTTGACCACCAAGGACAGAATAATCAGGGCGACTTTGGATATTATCAGCAGAGAGGGTTTTCAGAATGTGACCATCCGCAAGATCGCAGCCATGGCAGGAGTTAACATAGCTGCGGTCAATTATCATTTCGGTTCCAAGGACGCCGTTATCAATCAGGCCTTGAACATGGTAACCCTCCGCATCGAAGATACCTTTGCCTGTCTAAAGTCAGATGAACTTGAACCGTCGGCTCGGCTTGAGTCATTTATCACGCAGTACTCAAAGGTGGTCATGGAATACCCGGATATTATTCGGAACTTCATCAGCCAGAGCCTGCATAACAACTCGGTAAAGGTCGAATACCAGGAGTACCTCAAGAATGAGGGAATAATACTGGTTGCCAGAACCATTGCCCAGATTCGGCCCGATGAAAGCGAGGTTGTTCATTACCTTCGAACCCTGCAGCTCTTAAGTTCCCTGTCTTTCCCCATCCTCATGGGTGAACGCATTGCAGAGATCACCGGAATCGATCTTAATGACCCCGATCTTCGCGGAAAATACATAGAGCTATTGATAAACGGCATAACCGGGGCAGGTTAGGTTGCGAGCTTGTGATTTCCTCACCATCGACATTCCGGGATTCCTGGAATAACGCTTTTCGCGTTTATCATAGCTCAAGTATGTTACTTTTCCAGGATATCAAGTTTCAAAAAAGGGTAAATCGGGTGGTTGAAAGTATTGGAATGACAGGTGAGGATTTCAGGGTATAATAATTATACTTCCACAAAAGGAGATTACAGACATGGATGCTCAGCAGATAACAGGTTTATGCATCAGCTTGATTGGGGCGGGATTTCTCGTTTTCCGCCGGTTCTGTGCCCGTGGAGTGGCCGGTTATGCCAGGAACAACTCCCCTTACCGTATCGAAAATGAAAGCACCCTCAAGTTCGTCGAATATGCCTATGCCATTTTTGGGAGCCTGTGTTTAATAGTTGGGGGTTACGTATTTTTTACGTAAATGAAACCCGGCCGACTTGCTGCGAATGATTCGCGCGGATCACCGGGTTACAAACCTATGGGGTTCGGAAGCGGTCAAACCGCGGTTGGACCGTTCCGATTCAGCCTACCTGTTAGCCTTCAGCCAGGACCTGTTTTAAAACCTGGCTGAGTTCGCTTATTCCAAAGGGCTTGGTAACTGCGCCCTTGAAGCCCCAATCGGCGTATTCCGCCATAATAGGGGCATTTGAGTCCCCGCTGCTTACAATCGCTTTAACCTCAGGGTCAATCGCCAGAAGCTTCTGGATTGCATCCTTGCCGCCTTTGCCTCCCCGTACGGTTAAGTCGATGATGACGGCGTCGAATTTGCGCCCGCTTCTCATGGCCTCCTGGTAGGAGGCGACGGCCTCCAGGCTGTTGTTGGTCACGGTTACTTCATAGCCGAGCGTTTTTAGTATGCGTTTTAATAAATCCTGGATGTTTTTCTCATCTTCCATGACCAGAATCCTGCCCTGCCCGGTTGCCGGATGCTGGAGTTTATCGGCAGAATCGCTGGGGAAGTTGGAGGATGCGGGGAGATAGATTTCGAAAGACGAACCTTGACCTTTAATGGAGTCAACAATTATTAATCCCCCGTGGTTCTTGATAATTGAATACGCTGTAGCCAGACCCAAGCCGCTGCCGGTTGGCTTGGTGGTAAAGTAAGGGTCGAAGATCTTTTCGAAATCAGTTGCCGGGATGCCGATCCCCTCGTCCTTAACCGTGATTTTAATATATCTTCCGGACTTCAGCGGGAGGCTCAGCCTTTCATCCACGGTTACGTTGGCTGCGCTCACCCAGATGGTTCCTCCATCAGGCATGGCCTGCACGGCGTTGATAACCAGATTATTCATGACCTGACTTAGCTGGCCTTCATCTACATCAACTGGCCACAGGTCGTCAGGTACCGACATTTCACACTGAATGTTGGAACCGCTCAGGCTGAATTCTACCGAGTCTTTTATCAGGTTGACGACGGTGGTGGTCTTTTTGATCGGCGCCCCCCCGCGGGCAAAAGTGAGCAACTGCTGGGTCAGGGACTTGGCCTGCCACGAAGCCTTCTCGCTTTTGGCCAAAAGCTCCAGTGCCGCTTGGGGGGTGTCAATGCTGATCTTGGCCAAACTTATATAGCCCATGATTACGGTTAGCAGATTGTTGAAATCATGGGCAATTCCACCGGCCAGAACCCCCAGGGATTCCAATTTGCTGGTTCTGATCAATTCCTGCTCCAGGCGCAACCGTTCAGTAATGTCCCGAAAAACCAGCACGGCTCCGATGAACCGATCAGTACGACATCTTATCCTGGCGCAAGTGGCATCGATGATTCGCTGCTGACCATCCTTGCAGATCAGGGTCTGGTTGCCGAGTTCTACAACTGCCTGGGCCTTGAGTTTGGAAATCACATCAAGAGCCTGCTGCTGTCCGGTATGTGGATTAACCAGATGTAAAACCTGCTCTATCGGTTTGCCGACCGCGTCACGCTGCTTCCAGCCGGTTAGCTTCTCGGCTACATCGTTTATCAAAATTATGGCACCTTTGGTGTCGGTGGTAATAACTCCTTCTCCGATACTGCGGAGGGTTACCACCAGCCACTCTTTTTCAGCTGCCAGGGCCTCCTCGGTTCGTCTGCGCTCAGTTATGTCCTCCGCCAGGACCATACCTCCGACTATACGGTCGTCTTCAACAATCGGAGAAGAATTCAATCGCAGCAGTCTCCTGCTTCCGTCCCGGTGAAGAGCTGTCACTTCATAACTTCCCGGGATTCCCTTATACAAACGTGCTTCAATTTCCCTGGATATAAGTTCCTGTTCTTCTTCAACTACCAGCGTAGTAATATCGCGGCCGAGGATATCCACCGGGTTAAACCCGAGTATTTCCAGGCATTTTTTGTTGGCCATTGTAATACGGGCGTTGGTGTCATAAGTAAAGAAGAGCTCGTTAAGACTGTCGATCAAGGTATTGAGATAATCGACCTGTTTTAATAAGTTGGATTCACTGGCCCGGAGAGCGGCTTCTGTTCTCTTCCTTTCAGTGACATCTTCGGCGAGGACCATGGCTCCGGTGATGTTGCCGTCTTCAATGATGGGGGCGCTGTTAAGCCTGATTATGCGCAAGGAGCCGTCTTTGCGGGCTACAGGTATCTCATCGCTGAGCGACTCCCCATCCTGAAGGATTCTCTGCATCCCAGCCGCTACCTCTTCTCGCACCTTGTCGGGAACATAATCCAATACGTGGGTGCCCAGAAGTTCATGCGGTTCATAACCCAGGACCTTTTCGGATTTTTGATTGATGAATGTAAGATAGCCCTCGGAATTATAGGTAAAAAACAACTCGTTGAGGCTTTGCATCAAGGTATTGAGATAATCAACCTGGCGGCGCAGGTTGGTTTCGCTCTGTAACAAGGCCTCCTCGGCCATTTTTTGATCGGTGATGTCCCGACCGACTCCCTGGTATTCCACCTGATTGGAAGATGCCCCAAATATGGCCCGGACGGTCCACTGGTGCCAGCATGTTTTCCCGCCGGGCAGAACCATACGGTGTTCCACCGTGGTAACCGGATTGAGTTTATTTAGCTGTGCTATCGTTTCCCAGAAGCGACTGCGGTCCTCTTCGCTGACTTTCGCCAGGATACTGTGGCCTACCAGTTGAGAGCGGCTGCAGCCGAAATAACGACAGAAAGCCCCGTTGACAAAGGTGAGAGTCCCGTCTTCTAAAAACCGGCAAATAAGTTCGGTCTGATCTTCAACGATACCACGGTACCGGCTTTCGCTCTGCTGCAGACTTCTCTCAAACATTACGCGGTCCGTTATATCAAGCAGGGTGCCGTGTATTGCCGGTTTTCCTCGATATCTGATGGGGGAAATGGTCGCTTGTATATATACTGTACTGCCGTCTTTATGTTTGCACCTAAGCTTATGGGTGGCGGATCCCCAAACCCCATTCAGGCGCAGTTTGATAACTTCCGCTGCAGCTTTTCTATCCGAAGGGTGAATCAGATCCAGAGGGGCAACTTTTTCGAGCATTTCTTCAACCGTATAGCCGAATATTTCGATCATTCTCGGGTTTACAAAACGGAATCGGCCATCCTGGATAACGTAATAACCGAACAAGGCTTCAGCGATAAGGCTCAGATAAAGGTCTTCCGCCTCAATCCAGGTGTTTGTGGGCCGAGATTGCAGGCGCATTTCCGTTTCATGAAGCCTCTGGCGTAGAGCTCTTACCTCCAGAACCAGTTCTTCTTTGGTTTTGCCGAGATCTTGATCGGCCACCATAATCCTCCTGTATGGTGAACAATAATGATGAAACGTTTGTTAATAATTCTAGCATACCCGACAAAATTCCTGTATTTTTTCGTGAAATTCCAGAAACATCGATTTATATCATCTTATATCGACTAAAGCGGATGTTTGAATTCACCAATATGTGACTCTGTCCGGCAACTACGGGTAACCGTGAAGGTATAAAGATGCCGGGTGTTCCCATACCACCTGATTATCAAATCATTTTGGTCTCTATTTCCCCAAGCCCGAAAATAATAGTACAAATGAAGGTTTTCAAGTTATATACTGTAACCAGTGGGAAGGAGGTGTATGTAAGACCATAATAATACATTTATTGTATTTTGTTCACATGATCTGTGAAGTAAAGGAGGAGTTTTGTGGATAAACTTGATAAAATCAAGTACATACTGGAGCAGCCGCTTTACTTGGATCCCGACAGTGGTAAACGTGCGTATTCTTTTAATGTTAAAATACACAACCTGGTGTTAAACGAAGAGGAAAGGGAAATTGCCTACAAGCTCATCCAGAACCAAGACTTAAATAATCTGCTGTGGCAGGAGCTTTTCGGACTGATGGCAGACTTTGAGAAAGAGGTAGGGCTCAAAGCGTACACAGTTGGCCGCAACCGGGGGCATCTAATGCTGAAAAACCACGGGGAAGATGGGATACCGGTTTATACGGAGGCAATGTTGATGGAGCTCCCGGACGAGGATTTGGACCGGGTTTTTACAGTTTTAAAGCGTTTTCGTAAGCTTTTTGAAGATATGTTCCTGGTATTTAAAAAGCATATGGCCAGTCTGCAGAATTGATTAGGGCTTTTTCGAGTATTATTCGGATCTTGATAAAAACTGTGGCTTCATTTGAAACTTTCTGCACCAGATTTATAAGTAAAAGGGCGGGCAGAACCGTCGCTCAAGCAGAGGCCGAGGCCTTTTATTGAAACTTTAAAAGTAAAAAGGGGACCGGTTTATTCCGGTCCCTTCGTATCCTTGTTATTTGTCTGTATTAATTAATTCGGTTAGTATTGTCTTTTCCGAAAACAGTCGCTGCAATAAACCGGTCGATCTCCGCTTGGACGGAACGGAACTTTTGTAGCAACCCCACATTCATCACAGACTACGTCAAACATCTCTCTCTCTCCCGAGCCACCACGGCTTTCAGCTTTTCTCCTTCTGCGGCATTCCGGGCATCGGCCGGGAATGTTCTGAAAGCCTTTCTCGGCGTAGAATTCCTGTTCACCTACGGTAAACACGAATTCAACTCCACATTCTTTACACGTTAGTACTTTGTCCTCTAACAACATTCATAGGACTCCTTTCGAATAAAGCTCCTCCAGTCCGCGGAGTTCAACTTAAGCTGAAAGAGCAAGCGAACACTAGACATAGGAAGGCCATCTGCATGATAACACATATTGGTGGGAAAGAAAAGAGCATTCGTTCGAAAATAAAACCAATATCGGTTTGAGACGGTGATAAATCCTTCATATTAAGATTGTTTGGGATTTTCAGGCGGAAATTGGTTATGAGCGTGATCCCTTATTCGGGGACACAATGGCGCGGGATTTTGCAAATTACAACCGCATATTACAGAGCAGCCTTACACCCAAGTTAATAATGACGCGTTAGGACCATCGGCATGGGACCTGCGGTACTAGCGCAGCGTTTATATGTTAAGCTATCATTAAATGGTAGTTGTATTGTATATGCGGCAAAAAAGATTTCCCGTCACAAATCTTTCCCTGGCGTCGTCTATAAGTATAAAAGACCCGAAGCGCATCTCGGGGAAAACCTAGACATTCCTTTGATTGGGAGCAGGGCATGAAAGAGGCACAGCTGAGACAACTGTTTGATGTGTATTACCTTCCGATTATGCGTTATTTGATCCACCTTACCGGTGAGGCAACTGCCGCTCAGGATTTGTCGCAAGAGGTATTCCTCAGACTCTATCATCATGGACCGTTGAGTTTGGAAAACCCTCGAGCCTGGCTTTTTCGAGTGGCAACCTACCTGGGTTACAACTATCTGCGTCAGCGGGGGGACCGGATGCGGAGGGAGACAGCAGCCTATCAGGCGAAACCGGAAGCGCCTGATTTGGAGGAACTGGCGGTCGGGAGTGAGGGAAGGGTTAATGTCCACCAGGTACTTGAATCCATGTCCGAACGCGATCGCACTTGCCTGATCATGAGATTCTCGGGTTTCCCATACCAGGAGATTGCCGAGGTTATAGGGGTTGACAGAAGTTCGGTAGGTACCATCCTGCTCCGAGCCATGAGAAGGTTTCGGCAGGAGTATGAAGGCAAGGGAGATAGATCCGATGGGCTGTTATGAGGATCATATGCTGCTGGCATACCTGGATGGAGAGCTCAAGTCCGAAGGCATGGCGGTGGAGAGCCATTTAAAACAGTGTAACGATTGCCAGGCACGACTGCGTATTCTGGCCGAGGACGAACAGTTCCTTGAAGGTGTACTGTCAGAGCACCTCGAGGAGGTTGATCTGAGCAATGCGTTTAAAGAAGAGTCATGGATAAGGTTGAAACTCCAGCTCAACGCCGGCCATAAACAAAAGCGGAGCCGCAGTTTGCCGGAGGCAGGCAGGGCCAAATCAGTTGTAGCGGCGGCAGTGGTGTTTCTGCTGGTTGGAACTCTGTTTTTCAGCGGTCTGCGTAGTGCAGTGGCCGACTTGCTGTCAGTTTTCCGCATGGACCGGATTGACATTATGGCCATCACAGCTCAGGAAATGGAACAGATCGAAAAGGCGTTTCAGGACGGGCAGGAGATTGAAGTTGCCAATGTAGGGACTTTGAAGATGGCGGGGTTCGAGGAGACTTTCTCCGAACGCAGTTTGGACGAGGCTGCAGAGATGGTCGACTCCATAATAATTCAGCCGGACCTGAGGGGTTACGATGCACCGCAGGTATCCATTAAAAATCAGGCCGAGATCAGTCTAACTTTAAATGTGCCTGGAATTAACAGCATATTAAACAGTCTGGGGGGCACCCGGTTGCTGCCCCGGGAACTTGACCAACAGACTGTAAGCATAGTTTCTCCTCCTCAAGTGTTGCTGAGTTATCAGTCAGCAGTGCATCCTGCCGTATCCATATTGCAGATGAGGAGCCCGGAACTGATGGTTCCCGGCAGTATTGAAGCGGAAAAAGTGAGGGAGCCCCTGCTCAGTTTGCCATTCTGGCCGGACCGGATCAAAAAGCATATAGAAAGCACTGGCGACTGGAAAAAGGCCATAGTTATTCCCGAGACTGCTGATATCCAAGCGGTGACCGTGCGCGGTAATCAGGGGATCGCCTGGAGCGAACCCGAACCCTCCTCTGAAGCAACCGGCAACACCGTGTTTTGGAGTGAGAATGGGATCATCTACGGCATAAGCGGTCGAATGCCCCTGGAACAGATACTGGAGATAGCTGAAGGAATGAAATAGGATGATAATTGAGACCCTCAACCTGACCAAACTTTATGACGGTAAGCCAGGTTGCCGCGACATCTGCCTCTCGGTTTCCAAAGGGCAGGTTTTCGGCTTATTGGGACCTAACGGAGCCGGCAAGAGCACGGTTGTCAAGACCCTGCTCGGCTTGCTGCGGCCTACAGATGGGCAGGGGACGGTGTTGGGGCAGCCGCTGGGGAACAGGCAGGCGCGCCGTAAGATCGGTTTCCTGCCGGAAAACTTCCGCTTTCAGGAGTGGCTTTCCGGGAGGGAACTCCTGGAGTTCCATGGGGCCTTATACGGCTTGGAACCGCGATATCTTAAGGAGCGGATCCCGGTGGTATTGGAAATGGTTGGACTCCTGGGAAGGGAGAAGGAAAGGATCCGTTCATACAGCAAGGGCATGCAGGAGCGCCTGGGCATAGCCGGTGCAATGCTGCCGGACCCTGAACTCATCTTCCTGGACGAGCCCACCTCAGCCCTTGATCCGATGGAAAGGAAAGGCATGCGGGAATTAATCAAAAACTTGCGTTCTCAGTCCAAAACCGTCTTCCTTAACAGCCACCTGCTGAGTGAAGTGGAGATGACCTGCGATTACGTGGCGTTTATTAAAGATGGGATCATCCTGGATCAGGGCAGGCTCTCCAATTTTACCGGCGGTAAACAGGTGGTTAGTCTGCGCTACACTGGCAGTCCCCGGATTTTGGAGTCGATCCGCGCGGTCAGCCGTGAGGTATCCAGCGATGACGCGCTGGTCCAGGTTACCGTTGCCTCAAAAGATTTAATTCCGGTCCTGGCATCGATTGTAGTGCAGAATGGGGGAAGCCTGTACGAAATGACTGCCTCCGGCTTTTCTCTGGAGGATGTGTTAATGAATATTATGGGGGAAGCCGCTGATGATTGCCATTGCACGCCTCACCATTCGCGAGCTGCTGAATAAGAGAGTTCTCCCGGCGGGATTGGTTCTGACAGTCCTGTTTCTTGGTATTTTGGGACTGGCACTTCATTATTTGGGCAGAGATATACCGGAAACCGCTGAACTGGTACGCATGTCGCTGGCGGGCGAATTGCTGACCGCGGGTCTTTTCGTCAGCGGGGTGCTCATATCGATAATAACGGTTTTCTCCTCAGCGGGAGCCATATCCTCGGATATCGAAAACGGAACCATGCTGGCCACCGCTGCGAAGCCGATTTCCCGCACCCAGGTATTCCTGGGCAAGTACGCCGGACTGGGACTGGCTCTGGTGGCGTACAGCCTCTTGGTGTTTATCGCTGTCAATATGATGGCAGGGAGCATCTTACCCTTCCATTCGGATGGATTTTTCGGGGCCATGATCCTCTTCGCCCTGCAGCCGCTGGTGCTGCTGGCGGTAAGCATGTGGGGCAGCACCTTTATGAGCACCCGGAGAAACAGTGTGTTTATGTTCATGCTCTACAGTATCGCCGTGATCGGCGGGATGGTAGAGTATGTCGGGGTAAAGATGTCCTCAATGGCTTTAACCACGGGAGTATCAGGAACCGGGGCTGCTTCTTCGCTGACGATGACCGGAATTTTGTCCAGCCTCCTCCTTCCGGTTGATTCGTTGTACCGCCTGGTTAATTACTTGCTCTTGCAAGGAAGCCCGGTACCCGCAGAATTAACGAAATTTACTCCTTTCCTGACGGTTACCCCGCCCAGTGTGGAGATGCTGATTTATACCGCCGGTTACGTTCTCCTGTTTATCGGGCTTGGCATCTATAACTTCTCCCGCCGCGACCTCTAAAAATCAATATCCGCTTGGACCCTGGAGAGACACTTCCCATAATTTTTTACTGTTTGGTTATACAGGGATTAACGCTTCATTGTAGAATTATATAAATAGTGGTATTCGGGATGGGGATCAAAAAGGAGGTGAGAGTTAAGCTCCATTAAGCGGGTGTCGCCAAACTGGAGATTGCACCCGCCGATGTAAATCCGGTTGCGGAAGTATAATGCCTTCGGCCTGCAGGGATTGTAGATGAAGAGAAAGAGATAGAAAGAGTGCTCAGCGCTCTGTGGGGACTGGTCTGTGGCATATGTCCCAGCAGCCCGAGATAACCAAGGGACTTCCGTTATCTCTACTATTTGTAAAGGGAGGATTTATTCGATGAGTTCTGTTTTTTCCTATAACACACGTGATCTGAAGTTTATTCTCAAAGAATGGCTTCCTACTGAGGAAATCTTCGCCTATGACAGGTTCAAGGATTACTACAGCAAAGATGACCTCGACATGATGATTGACCAGGTTTACAAGATTGCGGCCGAGGTTATTGCACCCTGTGCCGATGAGCTGGAGGAGCACGGGGTTAAGTTTGAGAACGGGAAAGTTACCTGTGCACCGGGAGCTACCAAGATTTTTAAGTATATCCAGGAAAACGGCTGGGGTACTTCCAATATTGATGAAAACGCTGAGGGAACCATTCCCGATGTGGTTATGTGCTCGCTGTCCGAGATGCTCCAGGCCGCCTGCCCGGCAGGATTAAGTTCTGTGGGGCTGACTACCGGAGCGGCTCGCCTGATTCAGAAGTTCGGCGATGAGAAACTGAAACAGATGTTCCTGCCCAAGATGTTCGATGGGACCTGGTCGGGAACGATGTGTCTTACCGAGCCAACCGCAGGGTCCGACGTGGGAGATATCCTTTCCAAAGCCTATCCTACCGATCATCCGCGGATTTACAAGATAAAGGGAAGCAAGCAGTTCATTACCTGCGGTGACGGAGATTTTTCTGAAAACATTATTCACCTGTACCTGGCCCGGATTGAAGGGGCGGCTCCCGGCACCAAAGGGATTTCCCTTTTCGTAGTGCCGAAGTATTGGGTAAACGAAGATGGCAGCTTGGAAGACAATGACGTGGTCACCACTGCTATCGAGCACAAGATGGGATTGCACGGCCAGCCAACCGCAGCACTGGCTTTCGGGGATAACGACAGATGTCGCGGATGGCTCCTGGGGAACCCTCCCGGACCGGATGGAATAGCCGAGGGAATGGCCCAGATGTTCGTGATGATGAATGAAGAGCGCCAGGGAACAGGACTCATGGCTACCGCCGTTGCGGCCAACGCCTACTGGAACGCCAAGAACTATGCCAAGGAGCGGGTACAGGGTCGCCCGATGTCCAATCCTAAAGGTGAGCGCACCCAGATAATTAATCATGACGACGTCAAGCGCATGCTGATGGTAAACAAGGCCACCCTGGAAGCTTGCCGCGCTATGATCCACAAGTGCTACTTCTACCTGGATATTGCGCACAATGATCCCGACCCCGAGCGCAGGAAGTGGGCCAGCGGCAAGGTCGACGTCCTTACCCCCATATGCAAAGCTTATCCCAGTGATGAGGCTTGGGGCCTGATTGCCGAGTCCATCCAGGCTCACGGTGGTTATGGTTTCTGCGAAGACTATCCGGTAGCCCAGGCGGCTCGTGATGTCAAGATCTATTCCATCTGGGAAGGCACCAACTTCATTCAGGCTCAGGACTTGCTGGGACGTAAATGGACCATGAACAAGGGACAGACCTTCCAGGATTTCCTCAAGGATATCGATGATTTCATAGCAGCTAACAAGGACTCAGCGCCTGCTGAGCTGGAGAAAGAGTTTGCCAACCTGGAAAAAGCCATGGCATCCTACCGCGAGATTATGATGGCTATGGGCGGATACATGGCCCAGAAGAAGTTCGGGTACTTCCAGCTTTATGCCCGCCGGATCCTCACCGCAACCGCCCAAATCTATGGCGGTTACTGCCTGCTGGATCAGGCTCTGATAGCCTTGAAGCGGATGAAGGAACTGGGTCCCGATCATTACGATTACAACTTCTACTACGGCAAACTCCTGTCCGCCAAGTACTACCTGCGTAACGTGGTTCCTTACGTATGGTACATTGCTGAGTTGGTCAAGGATGGAGACAGCTCAGTAATCGACGCACCGCCGGAGATATTCGAATACTAGAAACCTGCGGGCGGAACATTGCTGAGTCTGCCCCTTTAGCCGCCGCTTCCTTGATAAGCCGGCGGACATGCTGACGCTATCACAGACAAGGGTGATTCTGAATCGCCCTTGTCTTTTTATGTGAACGGAAAATCCGGGGTCGCTGAAGACTGCCCGGGGATACCAATCGACCGGAGAGGATAGTTCGGCAGGCACTGCTTTGCCTGATGCAGCTGCCTAGACGGCGTCTTGCGGCAGGCTGAAGGGAGCCACCGTCTTACCGCCTACCTGATGCAGCCTGTCTTGACTGCCGTCTCCCCGTTTATGATCTCACGCAAGGTTATATTGCTTGGCCTGATGCAGCCTGTCCAGACCCCGACTCTCATTCATCAAAAACGGTTATAAACGCTTAAGCCTTTATGCACTGAAGCAGGGAGAAAGCGGAGAAATAGATGAAAATGCATGTCTTTTGCCGCACCGATGACTTGTGAGTTTGACAAGTATAATAACTCAGTTCTTAACAAATCTTAGAGAATGAAGTCAAAGTCAACTCAACCCGATACCTCTACCGCAATTTCAATCGGATGGCGGCAGGCCCAAGAACCGCCTGGATTTGCGGTAATCGGGCGTCATCCGTCTTGACAAACCACGAAAAAAGTAACTGTCTGCCTGCTCACACGGTTCGATATCCGCACTTCACGGAAAAGGGACCGGCTGACGGCCAGGCAAGCCGTGCCGGCGTCGAAACAACTTCAATTGGCAGGACGGCAGTTAAACGCAATTCATGGCGTGGCTCGCTTTTTGTATGGACCTGGGATGAACAAAAAAGTGACATCGCCTCGGCGGGTGCAAATAGCCGACCGGTGTGGAAAAGGAACACTAATACGAAGATGAAAAGGAAAGGGGGTGCATATCAGCCGGGGGAGGGGAATTACTGCAAATACCAATGGTTGAATAGCGGCCATGACTAATATAAAGACGAGAACGGAGGTATAAACGGTGAAGTTTAGGATAAAGAGAGTTGCCATTCTGGGATCGGGTACTATGGGCAGCGGTATTGCAGCACAATTGGCGAACGCAGGGATTCCCAGTTATCTCTTGGATATAGTTCCTCCCAATCTTAGTGACGAAGAAAAAAAGAATCCCGCAGCGAGGAACAGAATTGCGGAAGGCAATAGACAGGCCCTGCTGAAGTCAAGGCCGCCTCAGTTGATGTATAAGGAAGGCATAGACCTGATCACCGCCGGCAACATGGAAGACAACCTGCCCTGGTTATCGGAATGTGATTGGGTGGTGGAGGTGGTTCCGGAAAACCTGGAGATTAAAAAATCCGTACTGAAAAGCATTGCCCCCTATATCAAACCCGGAACCATTGTCAGCTCCAACACCTCCAGCATATCCATCAACAGCATTGCGGAAGACATGCCGATTGAGTTCAGGAGATACTGGCTCGGCACTCACTTCTTCAACCCGGTGCGTTATATGAAACTTCTGGAGATCATACCCGGCAGGGATACCCTGCCTGAAGTGGTGCAATTCATGGCCGACTTCGGCGAAAGGGTCCTGGGCAAAGGTGTGGTCCACTGTAAAGATACCCCGGCGTTTATAGCCAACCGTTTCGGTAACTGGGCAGGTCCCAAGGTTGCCAAGCTCATGCTGGAACTCGGACTGACCTTTTCTGAAGTCGATGACATCGTGGGCCCGCCGATGGGCAGGCCGGGGACCGGTGCGTTTGGCTTGATGGACCTGGTAGGTCTGGATATTGCGGTAGCATCCACCGGAACCGTTAAGGATAACGTAACCGATCCGGCGGAGAAAGAAGCTTATACGCTGCCGCAATTTTATTTTGACATGCTCTCCAGAGGTATTCTTGGGAACAAGACCAAGGGCGGTTTCTACAAGCGCGTGGGCAAAGAAAAGCTCATGCTGGATATCAACACCTGGGATTATGTTCCCATTAAACCCGCCGACTTCTTGAGCCTGGAGAAAGCCAGGGTCGCCAAAACCCTGCCGGAGAAACTGGAGGCCTTTTTCGAGGGAGACGACAAAGCGGCCAAGCTTGTTTGGGAATTCAACAAGGGTTACCTCATGTATGCAGCCTCAAAGATACCCGAGGTCTCCGATGATATCCTGAATGTTGACCGCGCCATGCGCTGGGGTTACAACCATGCAGCAGGTCCCTTCGAGCAGTGGAACGGCCTGGATCTCAAGAAATATGTGGCCCGCATGGAAGCGGAGGGTGAAACTCCGCCTGCCTGGTTAAAAGAAATGCTCGAACTCGGGTTCAACTCCTTCTATAAGACGGAGAACGGGATTGAATACTACTATTCGATACCCGACAAGAACTATGTCCCCGTTAAGTTAAAACCGGAGGTAATAGTCCTCCCGGCCTTGAAGTCGCAGAACAAAGTGGTCATGAGCACGGATGCCGCCACCCTGTATGATCTGGGGAATGGTGTACTGGCGTTCAGTATAACTACCCGGAATGCCGCAGTTACACCGGAACTGCTCGACGCCATGATTCAGGCTCAGATGGAACTGAAAAAGCCTGATTGGGAAGGCATGGTCATCTGCGGCACCGGAAGGAACTTCTGCAGCGGCATGGATCTCAGCGTAATTCAGAAAGCGATCGAAAACAAGGATTGGAATGCGATCGACGGGTTCCTTAAGAAAATGCAGGATACTTTTATGGGGTTCAAGTACTCGAGCAAACCGGTGGTGGCTGCTCCTTACGGAAGGACTCTCGGAAGCGGCTGTGAACTGGTAATGCAGAGTTCGGCCACCCAAGCCGCAGCCGAGACCAACATCGGGCTGATCGAATTCGGCATGGGGTTGATACCGGCTGGCGGCGGGGTTAAGGAGATGACCATGAGGGCGATTGAGCGGGTGAAAAACACCCAGGCTCAGGTAGTTGACTTCCTCCTGGCACATTTCCAGCCAATCGCCTCAGCGCAGGTTTCCGGGAGCGCCAAGGAAGGCATGGAATTGCAGTATCTTAAACCTACTGACGGCATAACCTTCAACCTCGACTTCCTGTTATCCGACGCCAAGAAACGGGTTCTTCATATGGTTGATACCGGATACAATGCGCCGGTCAGCAGGCCGTTCCCGTGCCCCGGCAAGACGCATACAGCCCTCATTAAGGTTGGCACCCTGGGAATGAAGCTGTCCGGGGTGATCAGCGAGTATGACTGGCATATCTGCAACAAGCTGGTTGACGTCATGTCCGGCGGCGAGGTCGTGAAAGGCGCACCCATTACCGAGCAGTATCTATTGGATCTGGAAAGGGAAGCCTTTATCAGCCTGTGCGGCGAAGAAAAGACCCAGGAGCGCATCGCCCACATGCTAAAAACCGGCAAGCCCTTGCGCAACTAGGGATTCAGACCCAGGTATATATTAAATCAGGGAGGTAAGATCAGTGAGAGAAGCTGTTATCGTTTCCGCAGTACGCACTGCCGGTGGTAAGGCTCCCCGGGGGACCTTAAGAGACACCCGGCCAGAGTTCCTGGGCAAGCTCTGTATGGAGGAAGCGATTAGGAGATGTGGGCCCAACTTCAAGCCGGAGATGATAGATGATGTGATCTGGGGATGTGCTACCCCGGAGCAGGCAACAGGAATGAACACCGCCCGAATTACTGCCCGTTATGCCGGGATTCCCGAATCGGTTCCCGCTTGTACCATAAACCGTTTCTGTTCCTCGGGTTCACAGGCCATTGCCTTTGCCGCCGAAGGCATTATTGCCAACCGCTGTGACGTTGTGCTGGCCGGCGGCGTTGAGCACATGAGCATGATCGCCATGGGCGGTATAACCAGACCCAACCCAGATCTGGTTTTGGATCCTGAGGTATCCAAAGTATACACCAGCATGGGCCAGACGGCGGAGAACGTCGCCCGGCGCTTCAATGTGACCCGGGAAGAGCAGGATGAGTTTTCGGTAACCAGCCACAAGCGGGCCTCGGAGGCGGAAAAGGCAGGCAGGTTCAAGGAAGAAATCGTACCGGTACCGGTGAAGATTACGACCCTGGGTCCCGACGGCAAGCCGGTAACTCAGGAGATCCTGTACGATTATGAAGAGGGTATCAGGCATGATGCCAATTTGGAGGCCATGGCCAAGCTCCGCCCGGCTTTTGTGCCCGGTGGTACGGTAACCGCCGGCAACTCCTCCCAGACCACCGACGGTGCGGCTGCTGTCATGTTGATGTCGGCGGATAAAGCCAAGGAACTGGGAATCAAGCCGCGGCTGAAATTCGTAGGCTTTGCGGTTGCAGGCTGCGGGCCCGATGTGATGGGGATCGGCCCGGTGTTTGCCGTGCCCAAGGTCTTGAAACGAACCGGTTTACAGCTCAAGGATATCGGCCTGATCGAGCTGAATGAGGCCTTTGCTTCTCAGGCCGTCTACTGTATCAGAGAGCTGGGACTAAACCGCGAGATCGTCAATGTCAACGGCGGCGCCATCGCCTTAGGTCACCCCATGGGGGCCACCGGAGCCAAGCTTACCGCCACTCTGATGTATGAGATGGAGAGGCGGCAGGTGAAATACGGCATGGTGACCATGTGTATCGGCGGCGGACAGGGTGCGGCCAGCATCTTCGAGCTAATCAAGTAGGCCAGGGCTTGAACAGGAACAATAAGGAGGGACCTGTCAGGTCCCTCTTTTTTTGCAAAGTCTATCCCGATCCGAAACGAACTCTGACATCGGGGCAATTATCATTGATATACCCTTTTTGTACAAAGTATATCCTGATCCCAAAGGCTCGGTTTCACAGCCTTCGAAATGCTCACATTACAGCACAAGGAGCATGGGCTCTCGCTTAATCTGTGTGTCAGGTCCGGTCTCCTGTGAACCTGACCTTTATACACACGATTTCCGGGATATTGCCGATTCTGATGGGAGGGCCCCAGGTACCGTAGCCGCAGGATACGATCACCTGAAGGTTCTCCTTTTTGGAGTAGCCGTAGTCGTTTTCGAACAGCCGGTTGGTGATCAGCTGGTTGGGGAAAAGCTGTCCCAGGTGAGTATGTCCCGATATCTGCAGATCAACCCCCTCGCGGTCCGCCTCATCCAGGTTTATGGGCTGATGATCCATCATGATTATGGGTTTGGTGTGGTCGATTCCCGCCAGTATTTGAGAGAGAGGAACTCGTGGACTCCGCCCCGCGTATCGGCTCATCACCTCATCTCTTCCCACTACGTAAAAGCTGTCGGCAACCAGAACCCAGCGGTCCCGCAGGACCTTAATCCCGGCTTCTTCCAGGTGGCGTATGGTTTGGTCAACATGACCGCCCATGTATTCATGATTGCCCAGGACCGCATAAGCGCCGTACTTCGGGGACAACTGCCGCAGGGTTTCAGGCATCTTTTGTTCAAGAAAGGGCTTGATGTTCTCGTCAATTATGTCCCCGGGCATCAGGATCAGGTCCGGCTCCAGTGAGTTGACCATATCCACCATCCGACGGAGACGCCCGTTATGTACAATCGGCCCCAGGTGGACATCAGATACCACCACAATACGCAGCTCACTCAACTCACCGGCTGTTTTGGGAATTTCCACGCTGTATCTTTTAATTCCCGGGTGGTGGGCGTTCCAGGAGCCATAGGCCAGAATGCCCAATGCTAACAGGGTTACACCCACGGCCACCACATGGGGATTGGTCAGGGGTTCGGGAAGAAAACCGAGCCGGTGATCCAGGAATCCGACCAGGTCGACAAGCACCAGTATGATTACCAGGTAATACATACAGGCCAACCAGTAGCAGCCCAGGACAGTCAGGAAGGTACTGAGGCGGCCGGGCAGGACGGCGGTGCCAACCCTTCCAATTATGTATGACAGGGCCACCAACCAGAAAACAGTCCAGTATACCCAACCCACTGATGATGGCACCCAAGCCTGCAGAATCCCCCACAGGTGCCACCCGATGTAAAAGTTAAGCGACCCGTAAACCAGGACAAATATTAAAATTGCAAAGAGATACGACGTTTTCATAGACATTTCAATCCTAAGATCATTCCCACGGATACAAATGTTTAACCCTGGTCGGGCGCCAGTTGCGTTTCCCGGCCATCATTGTTACCGCCGCTTTATACCTATCGATCAACTCATTTGAGCCGCCGGATGGGAGGTGTTGTTGCGATCAAGCACCATATATTTGGTGGTGCAGGTTGCAATCAGCCGGTTCCGGCTGTCGTAAGCCTCCCCGGACATATGAATGAAGGTTCGTCCCTTGGCGATTAGATGCACAGTTATTGTCAACACATCCCCGGCCATGATCGGACGGTGATAGGTGGTGTTGATATCAATAGCCGCGGTAGCACCTGTCTTCGATTCGATGTAACAAAAGGGCCCGAACACGTTGTCAAATGCTGCAGTAATGATTCCGCCCTGCATGGTTTGGGCAGGGTTTAAGTAGTCCTCCAGTACCGGGAATGCCATGGTGAGGCTCTTCCCCGGAATGTATTCGATAAATTCGCCTTTAATGAAGGACGAACACCGGGGCGACGGGAGAGAAAACTGTCCAATGAATTCCTGTGTTCTATCATCTGCTTTGAATCCGGACACAAAAGAACCTCCTTTTTTATCGGAACAATCAGAATACATATATTTTACAGCTTTTCCCGTCATCAGTACAACCAAGGCCCCCTCAACGTGCCTGTCAAGATTAAGTGGGTAAACTCCCGCATAGTTTTTTACCAACCTCAAGCAATTAGATAACTGGCTGAGGTTAATGGCCGCAGAACGTATTTGACCCACATTTGGCCCGATGATGGTCCTTCCAGCAGTGGCAAAGTCGCTGCCAACCACCTGCTTATATCCTCTTTGCTTGGCTTAGATTTGGGATCAACTAT
>JAKOVY010000001.1 GCA_029781825.1 Bacillota bacterium
GAGGAAAGAGGGCAGCAGGAAAGCAGGAACGGGAGGGCAAATCTTGAATATCTTTGTAATGTTTACCCGGTTAATATGGAAAGGGTGGGATTTATTTGAGAGATTTTGACCTTAACAGCATTGTTTTATTCGTTACCGCCGGCGTTATTATCCTTTTCGTGATTGCCCAGTCAGTTTTTTTTCTGCGCCAGGCCTGGCGGCGGGCCAGAGAGCTGGGCATTGAGGCAAGGGTATTGAGAAGAGTGGCCCGGAGCAGCGTTGTCTTCACCATAGCCCCGGCCATCGCCATTATCCTGGGCGTGATCACCCTCTCCAGGTTCCTGGGCCTGCCCCTGCCCTGGCTGAGGTTGAGCGTACTGGGCGCCCTGACCTATGAGCTGCCTGCGGCCACTTCCGCAGCGGCCGCCCTCGGCGTCCCCGTATCTGAGGGGGTAACCGACCCGAAAACATACTCTACCATCGCCTGGGTCATGACACTGGGCATCATGTCCGGCCTGATCATCGTCACGCTGTTCCTGAAGAAGATCCAGGGCGGCATCCAGAGCTTGAAAAAGCGGGATACCAGGTGGGGAGAGATTTTCCTCACCGCCCTCTTCATGGGCATGATCTCGGCTTTCCTGGGGATGATCTTTGCCGACATCACTGCAGGCCTAAAGGGCTGGATCCCCGTCTTTGTCATGATCATCTCTTCCCTGCTCATGCTAATCTGCGGTTTTTTCGTGAAAGTCTTAAAGGTCAAATGGATGGAGGATTATGCCCTGCCCATCAGCATGCTGGGGGCAATGGCCCTCTCCATTCCCATTACCAGGCTGCTGGGATAGGAGGAGAAGAAAAAATGAAAACATCTTACAGTGAAAAGGTCCATACATGGGGCAGAATCTGGTGTTCGCTGGCCTTAGTCATGCTTATGCTGTTCCCGGCGGCGGCAAGCATTTACTACAACGCCTGGCCCGACGGGATGGCGCTGCTTAAAGGGCTGATGGGAGTGGTGCCCATCTTCTGGACGGTGGGAGCAATCGAGGCTTTCACCTATTCGCCCATGCTCGGTTCAGGCGGCTCATACCTCGGTTTTGTCACCGGTAACATAGCCAATCTCAAGCTCCCCTGCGCCCTGAACGCCATGGAGATAGCCGGGGTTAAACCCGGCACCGAGGAAGGAGAACTGATTTCCACCATATCCATCGCCGTATCCTCCATCGTCACCACCCTGATCATCATTGCCGGGGTGCTCCTCCTGTCCTGGCTGCAGCCCATCCTGGAATCGGAGCTGCTGGCGCCGGCCTTTGCCAATATCCTGCCGGCTCTCTTTGGCGCCCTGGCCGTGGTTTTCATCTCGAAAAACTGGAAGATTGCCCTGGCCCCCCTCCTGTTTATGCTGGTCCTCTTTATTGCGGTGCCCTCCCTGGCCGAATCCGTCAGCGTCCTGGTACCGGTGGGGGCAATCATCGCCATAGCCGCAGCCAGGGTGTTGTATAAAAAGGGTTACCTGTAAACGTGAAAGATTTGGATGCGTTAAGCATAAACTGTTACCTTCTGAAGGATTTGGAAAAGTCATCTTGAATTAATTACTTAATTAAATGACACTTCAGGAGGTAAACTGCAATTGTTAAAATTATTCAGACACCTTTCAGTCCCACTATTGATCCTTCTACTCGTGATAGCAGCAGCAATGCCGGTAATGGCCGGCGATGGCGGCGGAGTGGTGACCAATGAAAGAACCGGCCAAAGCTATGATACCATCACCAAGGCGGTGGAGGAGGCTGAAGACGACGATGTGATCATAGTGGGCGCCGGTACTTACGAGGAATCCGTGGTCATCGACAAGGCTCTCACGATCAAGGGAGAGCACGGCGCGGTGGTTGAAGGCGTAGATTACTATACATTTTCCATCCAGGCGTCAGGCGTCAGCTTAACGGGGCTGACCATACGAAACGCCGGCGTTAATGGCTATGATGACTTCGCCGTAGTAGTTGATTATGACAGCCTGGAATCGGAAGGCCCTGTAAGCTGGAGCATCACCAACTGCCGGCTGGATGGAGCCGGGGAAGCAAAGGCCGGCATCCACGTCTGCGGTGACGTAGATATTCCCTCGGAGATAGTAATCTCAAACAACGTTATCGAGAACTTTTACGAAGACGGGATAGATTTCTATTACTGCAAAGAATACGTGGCAGATATAAACCTGACGGTTAAAGGCAACGAAATCAAAGACGTGAATTATGGCATCTCTTTTTACGAACTATATGACAGCACCATAACCCTGGAAAACAACACCATCGAGTCAGCATATGATTGCATCTACCTATATTGCTTGGAGGGGTGCGATTTTACGGTAAATAAAGGCAGCCTTCTGAGCACTGGCGATAACAATATCTATGTCAGCTATGATGTTTACGATTCCACCTTCACAATAACCGAATGCATCCTTCAGAGCCCTTTCAATAGTAATATCGATGTCTCTTATGATTTTGAGGGGAGCACCTTTACCTTAACAGGCAACACCCTGCAGTCCCCGGATTATGACGCCTTGGAGATAGATTTTTACTACAGCGAATTTATAATTAACCAAAACCAATTCTCAGGCGACGACGGTGTGTTCATAGGCGACTGCATATACAGTACAGGCAAAATCCGGGGAAATGATTTTCAAGTTGAAGATATTGCCCTGGATTTTGGTTACATTGAGAGTTCAAATGTTACTATATACGGGCGGGCGTGGAAGCCCGCCCCTACCATTTTGGGAGGAAAATAGGCCGGGCGGGGCACCCCGCCCCTACATTTTTTACATTTTTCAACGATGCATAGAGGTTTGAGGGGCCGGCGGAAGTGTCAAAACTTCCGGGGGTGAATATCATATTGGTATATTGATTTCTGCAAAAGGCAGTTGATTATATTATGGCGAAAGACTTGCAATGCAAGACTGTCAAGCCGGCCTCTTTCGGGTGTGCCACCAGCAATCCCGGCTGTCTATATTCCCCCGCTTCAGCCAAGCCGAAGCTCGATCCCGGATGCATAAATTTGGTCGAAAACCCCAGTTTCGAAATCGCTTTGGCAGGCTGGTCATCGAACAATGTGAGCATTAGCAGCGGCAACCCCTTTGAAGGAACACAGGAAGC
>JAKOVY010000081.1 GCA_029781825.1 Bacillota bacterium
GGAACATCGACAATGCCGGCCCGCTGACCGCTGGGAAGGGTCAGGGGGGCAAATCCCAGTTCGATGGATATGCCTCTTTTCTTTTCCTCTTTCAATCGATCGGTATCAACTCCGGTCATAGCCCGTACCAGAGCAGTTTTGCCGTGGTCGATGTGGCCGGCCGTTCCGATGATCAGCCTCTTCATTGCAGAGCCTCCAGAGCGCGGCGCAGCAGTCCTGGAACCAGGTCCATTTCTTCCGCCTGCAGGGTTCTAACACTTATAATAATGGCACCTTCCTTGATTCTGGGCAATAAGGCCGGTTCGAGGGTTCGCAGCCTGTGGACCAACTGCTCGGGATCGAATCCCAACGCAATCTCAATCCCGTAACCGGGTAATTCCTGCAATGGGTAGGCCCCGCCTCCCACCTTGTCGTTCAATTCAATTACCTTTACCTCGAGCTGTCCATCCCAACCCTGCAGCTCTTCCTTAATTGCATGGCACAACCTTCCGGCCATAGTTTCCAAATCGGCAGGATTCCGGGTCAGCATCCGCAAAACCGGGACCTTGTTTTGGGGCTCGCCGGCTATGTAACCTCCCAGGGCTGCTTCCAAACCGGCGATGGTCAGCTTATCCACCCGTAAAGCTCGCAACAGGTGGTTTTGCTTCATGGCATCGATCAGGCGTTTTCTGCCCACAATTATTCCGGCCTGGGGACCTCCCAGGAGCTTATCTCCGCTGAATGTGACCAGATCAACCCCCTCTTTGATACACTCCTGAACGGTGGGTTCGGCCTCAAGGCCCCATGGGGAAAGGTCGACAAGGCATCCGCTTCCCAGATCCTGGACTACGGGCAGATCCAACCTGCGTCCCAGGCTGACCAGTTCCGTCAGAGGTACCTCATGGGTAAACCCGACAATGCGGTAGTTGGAAGTATGAACCGCGAGGAGCAGGGCGGTATCAGAGGACACTGCCCGTTCAAAATCTGAAATGTATGTTTTATTGGTGGTTCCTACCTCCACCAGTTTGGCTCCGCTCAGGGCCATAATCTCCGGGATGCGAAAAGATCCGCCAATCTCTACCAGTTGCCCGCGGGACACAATAACCTCCCGGTCCTTGGCCAGGGTATTTAAAACCAGCAGAACGGCGGCTGCGTTGTTATTAACTACCAATGCGGCCTCGGCTCCGGTCAGATTAAGAATAATTGATTCCAGATGCCGGTAACGCGATCCCCGTTTACCTTCTTCCAAATCCATTTCCAAATTGCAGTAACCCTGAGCCAAACTCGCAATATGCTCCGCTGTTTCGGGAGAAAGCGGGGCTCGTCCCAGATTGGTATGCAAGACTACTCCGGTGGCGTTGATAACCTTTTTTAAACTGCCTTGGCGCAGGCTTTGCAGCCGGCGAACCGCTTCCGCCACCACTCGTTCCCGAGCTTCCTCCCGGGTCCACCGGTTACCGGTATTAAGGATCTCGGCTCTCAGAACCTCCAGTTCGTCACGTACCGCCTGAACTACCAGGTTCCGAGCACATACCTTTTCCATGCTTTGAATCCTTGCGTCCTTCAGCACCTCATCTACTGACGGCAGGTTTTTCAGTTCCAACCGCTACCCCCCCTTCTGCAGTCGGGTTACTATCCCATACAGACTGTGGAACCCGGACTTAATCAAATCAACTACAAACTTATAAACCAGGACGACCAGTATTACTATCCCCAAAATTCCTAAGAGCGGATACACCGTCCCTACCAGGAATGCGAAGCTCTGGAACGCCAGGGGTAAGGCCATGGTCGCGGTAATAAACAAGCACAAATTGTAACTAAGGTCGCTGAAAGCGCTCAATCTCTGGGCAAAACCATACGTGTTGGCAATGGCTGTTGTCAGGATTCCTATCCATAGCACCGCCATGTACAGCGTTTTTGCGTGGGTTGAAATGTTGCCGGCCACAAAAAGCATCGGGATCTCATAATGCACGATTGCCGGCATGCCCGGCAGCAATGCATAAAAAGAAACCAAAGCTACCAAGCCGAGCAGCAATCCCCCGATAAATGCTCCCCGGACTCCTTCCCCAAAAGAGGTAATCGCCTGGTATTCTGCGAGAACCACCATGGCCAGACTAAAATTGTAGGCTACATACAGCACACTGGCCAGGAGCCAATTCCCGACACTGGGGTTTATAAGGTGGTCCGGCATAGCGCTGGAAGGACTGATTCCCTCTCCTAAAAACGCCGCGTAGCCTGCTACAGATAATAATAGCAAAAACTTCAATGGGACCAAAAGGTTAAAGGAGCTTATCATTCCCTTCCTTCCCGCGAGCAGAAAAATCAGCACTGTGACGTATGCCAGCACTACCCCGAAAGTTTTGGATTGGTTGATGTGTTCATAAAAAACTGCTCCGCTGGCGGCAAACATGGTGCAGATGCCCAGAAACAAAAAAACAGCCAGGAGAGAGTCAATAATCCCGCTGTATCGTTGTCCAAAAAGGCTTTTTAAAACAGACTGGTAGTGATCCAGGTGATGGGCATGTGCCCAGGACATGAGCAGGCCTCCACATGAGGCAAACAGGGCTCCGGCCACAATTACGCCCCAGGACCCCAGAATGCCATAGTTTACAAAAAACTGGACCAGTTCCTGCCCGGAAACGAATCCGGCACCGATTACGGCGCCCATGTATCCCCAGGCCACCGCCAAATCATTTCTTTTCATTTTGTGCCCCCTGAGATCATTTATATCGGTGGGTCGTCCGTCCGATGCGGGTATAAAAACAATTTTTGAGGTGAAAAATAGGTGGCAAAGATCATCGGAGGTTAATACAGGAATTGATTCCACATGCATCCACCAAAATCGGTTCTTTATCGGTGCATTATGCAGATCCAGTCTGTTCACGCAAAATAGAACAAGCCGTCAGCGAGCTGACGACTTCTCTCAATCCTCGGCATCGAGACATTGTAATCCTGTGCATCGGAACAGACAGGTCGACGGGTGACTCCCTTGGTCCGCTGGTGGGAACAAGGCTGACTCAACTAAAAAATGGGAGATTTGAGGTGTATGGCACCCTGGATGAACCCGTTCATGCGGTTAATCTCGTCAATGTACTGGAAACCATTAACACCAAATACCATGATCCTTTTATCATTGCGGTGGATGCATGCTTGGGTAAAGCTGATCGGGTAGGATACATAAACGTCAAACCGGGGGTTCTCTTTCCAGGTACCGCCCTGCAAAAAAATCTGCCCGCCGTAGGAGACCTTCATATTTCAGGTATTGTTAATGTAGGCGGATTTTTGGAGCACCTGGTTCTCCAGAATACCCGCTTGAATCTGGTTTTCAAAATGGCCGAGGTGATCGCACGAGGCTTGGCAGGTATTAATTAGGTAGGATTGCCGTCCGGACATGCCGGCGGAATACAGCACTGCATTGTCGATCGCGGCTGTCTTATAGCTGTCTTAAAAATGCAAATAAAACAAGCTGCAGCTTGTCGCTGTATTTGGATAAGCCCCCGGTCAGTTAGTAATCCGCAGCCGAGTAAAGTCTGGTTACATTCTCTGCAGCTTTCGTTTCATCCTCGTCCGGCAGCATCTTGCAATTCCCCTGAATTATGCCGCCTTCCTCAACAACCAGGGTTTTGCATTGCACACCACCCTTGATTTTTCCGGTGGAAGTAATCTCGATACGGCCTTCGGCGACAATTGTACCTTCCACCAGGCCGGAAACCAGGATGTTGGCCCCCAGGATATCGCCTTTTATGTAGCCTTTATTGCCGAGAACAAGGTCGCCCTTTATTCTCACCTGACCTTCTATCCCGCCGTCAACGCGCACGGAACCTTCGGAATTGAAATCTCCTTTGAATAATACATGCTCGCTTATTATGGTATCGATGTTTTCATATGGGTTTTTCCTGTCCTTTCCTTTCAGCATGATAAAATAAACCTCCTAAAGAGTATTCACGGCAAATAGAGCATGGGGTCTACCGGTTTGCCGTTCTTTTCAATAGTGAAGTGCACGTGTGGTCCGGTACTGCGACCGGAACTGCCCACCTTTGCAATTACGCTGCCCTTGGTAACTCGGTCGCCTTTCTTGACTAAATTGGCTGAATTGTGAGCATAACAGGTTACCAACCCGTTGCCGTGGCTTATTCTGATTATTCGTCCCCACCCGGCAAGCCATTCAGACTGAATGACAACTCCATCAGCAGCCGCGCGAATTGGGCTGCCATACGGAGCGGCAATATCTAATCCGTCATGAAACTCCTGGCTGCTGCGCCCGAAGGGGGATTTACGCCAGCCAAAAGTTGATGTTATTCTGCCCACTACCGGCCAGTAGTTGGGAACTGCTTTGAGTTGCTCAATATTGTTTTGAGCATGGTTGAGCAATTCAAGGACTTCCATCTCTTGTTCATCCATGAGCAACTGCAGATTGGATATCTCTGCTGAAATCTCACTCAGGTCTCTGGGCCTGCCTGTTCTAGAGATTCCGCCCATGCTGCCGCGGGAGGGGGATGCGGCTGGGTTCAAAGAAGACGAGGTTCCTACCAGTTTGCGTATCTGTTCCTGTCTTTGCTCAATACGCTCCCGCTGTTTCTCCATTTCCAGCAGCTTATTGTTTAACTCCGTAACCTGTTGTTGCTGCCGCTCATGCTGGGATTTTATGCGTTCAGCCTCACTAACCGCCTGGCGCCCCTGCAGGATGTTTACACCCGCAAGTATCAGCAAGAACGACATGAAGGCAATAGCAACAATTGCCCCTTTGATCTGTCTATAGGAAAGGGAAAATCTTTTTGCCCGGTCTCCCGAATTTGGAATCAAAAGAATGGTTACTTTCTCGTTTTTGCGCTTTTTCTTACCATTTCTCACGGGGGGTCCCCCTGTTCCTGGCCATCTCAATAGCCTGTTGTTCTTCCTCGCTTAACAGATGACTGGAGGTAAAGGACTGAATTTCCTTGGCGTAAATCAGGGTCTCCGAGCGACCGTGGATTCCTGATATAACCAATCCTGAACCCTTCCGGTTAAGCAAGGCCGCGGAAAAGGAAAGATTCCCGCCAACATCAGGAAAGGCATTGTATCGGAGCATTGCAACCCGGTCAATATATTCCGGCAGCTGTGCCTCTATGCCTGCGACTCTGTCTTCAATGGTTTGCAACTGGTTCGCGAAATTTTCCTGTTTGCCGACCAACTGCTGTATTATTGATTCCAGATTCCCCTTATCATACGAATCCATAAGGGTGGAATAAAACTTGAGCAGTTCTCTGTTGGTTTTGTTCCTCTGCCAGATTATCAGGCAGAGAGCAATAATAACGATGATCATGGCCAGTTGCACGAATATAATGTAATCATTAATGAGGGGAATCAATTCCTTCAAGGTACTGCCTCCTAACGCTTATCTTTAATAATAGCAAGGTTATTGGCAATGTCTCAACAGTTTAATATAACTAGACAAAAAAGGAGGTTAAAGGCTTGAATATATTATATTTCGACTGTTTTTCCGGAGTCAGCGGGGATATGCTGTTAGGTGCATTGGCGGCCCTGGGCGCTGATCTGTCCGTCGTAGAAAAAGAGCTGAATCAAATTCTGCCGCAGCCGGTGAGACTGACCGTCAAACGGGTTGTGGTCCAGGGAATAGCATCCGCTGATGTCACGGTAGTAAACACCGCATCGGCCGTCTTTACCGGAATCGATGAGGTTAAGAGTATTCTGGAAAGCAGTCACCTCTCCGATGATGAAAAAGCCGCCGTCCTCAAGGTTTTTACCCGTTTGGCCGAATGTGAAGCTCGGGTTCATGGGATTCCGATTGAAGAGGTACATTTTCACGAACTGGGAGCAATAGATACTCTGGTTGATGTTATCGGTTTTATCCTGGCTTTGCGACAGCTGCACGTTGAAAAGATGTACTGCTCACCTCTGCCAATGCCGCGGGGCCTTATAAAAATGGCTCATGGTCAGTATCCGCTACCGGCACCGGCTACCCTCGAACTTGTGAAAGGATTGCCTTGCTATGGAGTCGATGCGGAGATCGAACTTGTAACCCCAACCGGTGCAGCCATCGTAGGCGCCTTATGTCAGGGTTTCGGACCTTTCCCCTCCATGACCGTATGTCAAGTTGGCTACGGAGCAGGGAAGAGCACGCGATCCGACGTCCCGAATCTGTTGCGGGCGGTTCTCGGGACCGCCGCTCAATCGCAGCTTAAGGAAGAAGCAATCGCTGTTATCGAAACCAATATCGACGATATGAGTCCCGAATACTTTTCTTATCTCTTTGAAAGGTTTTACGAAATGGAAGGGGCTCTCGACCTGTCGGTTCAGAACATTATGATGAAAAAAAACCGGCCGGGATTTAAAATCACCTGCATGGTACGACCTGATTATATACGCTCCTTTGCCGATTTGCTGCTGACGGAAACCAGCACCCTGGGTGTTCGCTACCGACTGGAAAACAGGCTGGTCCAGCCCTGGCATAAAGAAGAGATAATGACCCCTTGGGGTGAGGCAGTGATTAAGGTTTGGAAGACCGAC
>JAKOVY010000096.1 GCA_029781825.1 Bacillota bacterium
AGGGCTTTTGGGTCCAGGCAGACGCTATTTAGTCCATCAACCTAGCTCCCAGGAAATTAAAAAGACCCTCGTCTCCGAAGATCTTTTTTGTCCTAGTTCAAAAACTTCGACTTCTTCTATACGCATGACGTTACCCCTCCTTCGCATAATTGACAACTTACGCAACCTGTTCTTCCTCTCTTTTAATGAGCCACAAACACACCGCACCCGCCGCGACCGCGAGAACAAGGAACGCTATCGGGCCGAGCGCAACATAATGTGCTCCGGGGGGAATCTCTCGGATTGGTAAAGTTACCAGACGCAACAACGAGAACAACGAAAAGAACAAGAAGAACCCTGCTCCATCAGGTTTATCCCCGCGCATGAACTGCCTCCATAAAAACACCCCTATTGCGAACCCGAAAATACTCTCATATAACTGCAACGGGTGGACCGGAACCGTAGAACCGGGGAAAACTACACCCCAAGGCAAGACAGTTTCGGTTCCCCGACAACATCCGGTTAAGAAACAGCCGATCTTTCTTATTCCAATAGCAAAGGCTAACCAGATAGATGTCACGTCCAACCAGAACAAAGTATTGCGTTTTCGTAAGTGGGTTATTAAGCCTACAGACACGGCCACACCCAAGAATCCTCCAAACATGATCGAGCCTTCGCCAAGCCGGTAACCGCTCAAAGACCCTAAATTGCCTGTATACATGAGTTCAAAAATCCCCCGGGCAAAATAACGCCCGGTTATGATTATTACGACCAACCCTATCAGGAATTGCGGCCAGTTGATTTCAACTCCTCTTTTCATGCTGTATTTGCGCAGGAATATTAGATACAAGATTCCGGGAATCACCAGACCCAGTATGTGATTAATAAGAACGTAGGAGCGCACTTCATGTCCCAGGATTTCTAACACTGGCTGCATATAACCACCACCCTTTTATGCTCTCCGGCCAAATCCTGAATCCTGCCTTCGTAAAGCATCTCGCATCCAACAAGCTCTGGTTCCCGGAATGTTGAACAGCCAACCAGGTAGGGGCTGTACGTTCCCGCAAGTCCTTTTATCGGTTTCGGTGAGAGGGTTATGCCTGCTTCATGCAGGATAACCCCTACAAAGCTGCCGCAGGTTCGTTTAAACGGGTGGTTGAAAATCCTTCGGATTAAAGCATGGGGGAATGAAAGGCCAAAGAATTTATCAAGAGGCGCCATGATGAAGGCCAGCACGATAACGCCGAAGTAATGGTAACGATACCTGGTTCTATCGTTCCATGCCGCTCTCAATAGCTCCTTAACTCTTTCAAATTGCTCATCCTCAACTTGTTTTTTGAGAATCGCGCAGTCCCCGTCCGGGAAATGCCTTATTCCAGACCTGACAACCAGCCCCCCATTACGTCCCACAAATCCGAAAACGTCCCGCAACTGGGGATCAAGAGAAACAGCCAGGTGGTTGTAGGGAGACTTTGAGAATACGGTCAGCCACGATTGATGAGGGGCACGGTATAGAATTAAATAAATTTCTTTCAGCATTACCACCCCTTTTCTCTAACCCATCTCGCTGTTCGTTGGCGCAAGGGTTTCCCTGCCGGGGTTCGTGGCAACGGTTCGTTTGTAAACACGACCCGCGACGGAACCTTGAACGGGGCCAGGTGCTGACGGCAATAATCAAGCAATTTCTGCTGATTGTGCTCCTGAGTTGCCCGAACCACCGACACAACGTTCTCTCCGTATATGTCATCGTCCTCTCCAAAAGTGATGCAATCAAGGAAATCCGACGAATACGAGAGAATCGCATTATCGATCTCTTGAGGGTAGATAGTATAACCCCCATGCAGTATCGTTTCCTTATAACGTCCTAAAATCGTTATGTACCCGTCCTCGTCCATTCGGGCCACGTCGCCGGTTTTCAACCAGCCGTCCTCGAAAGCGCGTTTGGTTTCCGGGTCGTTCTCCCAATAACCCTTCATAATCGAGGGGCCTTTAACCCAGAGCTCCCCTTCTTCACCTATGGGCATGTCTGCTCCGGTAATGGGAGACACGATCCTGGCATCGATGCCACAGCACGGCAGGCCACTCCCAGGTTTCTTTCTCCCTAACAACGGCGGCGCTATCCCGCGCGAACAGGTCTCGGTCATGGCCCAGCCATCGTAAACATTAAGCGAATACTGCCGGATCTTACTTCGTAAACCGGGAGATACCGGTGCCCCACCCATTGAGATAGTCCTGATCCTTTCCCCTAAATGGATCTGGCCACTTGTTACTGCCGGATGTCGCAATACCATTTCCAGCATGGTCGGCACACACGGCCAATAGCTGAATTCTTCCCGGCTAACAAGCTCAACCACGCTTTCGACGCTGAACCGCGGCAATACGGTTATAGGGGTGACTGTTTTGGTTGCGTAACCCAGAGTAACTAACCCGAAAATATGACTGAAGGGCAGAGTGCAGAGCATCCTCCGTTCTGAATGGGGTATATAACTTGCAATAGGACTGGACCATACGGACTGACCATAGATTGCTGCCACAAGGTTTTCGTGAGTAAACATGCAGCCTTTCGGTTCGCCGGTGGTTCCCCCTGTATACTGAATAAGTGCCAGATCTCGGCTTGGATCAATATCAATTTCCGGCTCAACACTTGGCTGCTCTGGAAAGACAGGTGTGTCCTGAGCAGGATTGACCGCCATCTTTACGGGAACATTAAGCCCTTCAATGTCTACTCCAATTACGACCCTTGGCTTGGTTTGGGCAATAATCTTGTTTAGTTCTGTCTGGGTGTATAACGGGTTCAACGGAACCGCAACACCGCCGGACATCAAGATCCCCCAAAAGAACGAGACGAACTGCCTGCTGTTGGGTAGGGCTACCGCTACCCGGTCGCCCTTACTTACCCCCTGCTCGATAAGCGCATTCGCGATTCGCTTGGCATCGTCGTAAACTGCCAAATACGTAGCCGTCCCCTTGCCTGGTTTGCAGATGGCTTGGGCATGGGGAGCAAAAGACGCTGTATTTCTTAGAATCTGATGAGCCGGAATATGCGGGTATTTAAGTTCCTCCGGCACTTCAGAATCGTAATGTTTTATCCAAGGTTTGTTTGAAGACTTGTTTAACATTCCTTTCCGCTCCTTTCCTACACCAGTCCGAATAACCGAGCGATGTAATCATCGACCCGTTCTTTCGGAACCCCGTCCCGCTCGTCCGACAAGGATAAAAACCGCTCCGATTTCCCCGGCGTTCCCGGCATCGGGATCGGGTTGCTCATCGTGAATTGCACCGGGGAACCCATTGCGGTCGTATGAACCGCCGCATGAAGGGTTTGGCGGTGGGTTAAATCAGCAACCAGGAAACCCGGAAAATGCTTCACTAATCTTCGCGCATCTTCTTCGTTCACAAGCAACACGACCAAAGACCCGACGTTCCCTAGTACCCCATCCAGCACTTGTTCCGGGATGCGGGACAAATATTGGGTCGCGATAATAAACCCAAGGCCGAATTTTCGGTCCTCAGACAATATGCGCGACATCACGTTGGTCGCGTAATTGTGTACCTCGTCCGCAATTAGGAAATGGGGCCGCCGATGTTCCCTCGGTCGCCCAGCTCTTGATAACGCCGAGAAATGGTATCGATTGACCAGCGCAGCCCCCATGATCGGGGTCACGTCCTCCCCTGCGCCGGAGAGGTCAATCAACAAAATATGCCCTTCGTCCATAATCTTCAAAGGGTCGATGGTTGATTTGGGTTGGCCCACGACCCGCCGGACACGAGGGTACACTGTGAACGCCCCGATTTTGTTCCATATCGGACCTAATGTATCCCCGATCTTTTTCGCGTACCCCGGAAATTCGTTCAACCAGAAACTCGCAAGTGCGGGGTCGGATTTCACCTTGTTTATCGCCGCCATTTGCATTTTTTCGTTGCTCAACAGAGGCGGCAAGGACAGAATTGTTTGGTTATCTAAGCGCACCAGGGTGAGCAATGCGTTTTTAAGTATGTGTTCCATCCGGTAACCTGTACCGCCAGGGAAAAGATCCCGAAGCATTGATACGAATTCCCCGACCGACGCTTCTTCGAGGCCCGGCGGCGATTCGAGTATGTTGAATCCTCGGGGCCGGGAGGTATCGCGGAAATGGAGAACGTGAATCCGGTCCGCGAGTTCGTCGGGCAACCGTTCCAAAAGATCATTCACCGCATCTCCGTGAGGGTCGATGAAAGTAAACCCCGGTGCGGTATCGGGATTCTTAACCAGTTGTTCCGCAAGATACATGCACCAGTTTAGCAATGTGACCGTTTTCCCCGACCCTGTTTTGCCGCAAAGAAAAGCGTGCCGCAACAAAGCTTCAGCAGGGAAATTTATGGTCCGACCCGCATCCTCTGCGTGGTCGGAATAACCTAGTCTAAGTTTCATCGTATCCCCTCCATCCAGGTTTTCGTTTCGCCGGGGATGTGGACTTTCTTGTATCGAGGGTTATTCTCGATAACTTGCATCCGACAAAACGGACAAACGATTTCTAACATAACCTGGGTCGAATCGATACACGCAAACAAGATCAATACTTGGCGCGGCATCGGTTTCTTACAATATGAGCATCTGAGCATCGTTTCTTCCATAAACCGCCCCGCTTCAAAACAAAGTCCCCTGTTGCACTTCCCCATCCTCCATGAGACAGAGCGCGAGCAAGCAATAAACGATAATGTCGCGCAACCGTTCCTCGCACTCAGGATCATCAAGGCCACGGTTACACAGCGCGACCCAATGCTTGTCTACGTAGGTCGCCAGAACCTTGAACATTGCCCCACGGTCCGTGTTGCCCTCGATCCGGCGCGCGGTTTCCCGGAAATTATGGAACAGGTCGGCGTTGCGACCGTAACTTTTGTTCTTCCGGGAAAATAGTTCCATGATATTACTGAATTCTCGTTGAGCAACGAGTTGAAACAACTCGTTGCTAGGTTGTTCGTAAGTCAATCACCATCTCTCCTTTCCCGTTGGCCCACCAGTCTTTGTAGCAACGAGCGTGAATGTGTAGTACCGTCGTGCCCTTTGAACCTTCCCCGATTTCCAACACACAAAGGTCGCCCACACGAATCGGGGCCTCGCAATATGCGCAATAATACCCCGTTTCTGGCGGGGTTGGGGGTTCTTGAAAAAGTAGTTCGAGTTGTTTTTGAACTCGTGCCTCAATTAACACGATGATTCCTCTCCTTCCCAATAAGCTAAAAAGGCCACAAACCTAATTCGTCCCCCTCGATTAATGTCGGGGGCGCAACGACACCCGAATCCCTTGCTTGTTTGAGCGTCGCACCCAATTCCCTTTCTGCCAGCGCGACCCGAAGAATTGCGGTATCAATGGAATCGTCGTCGGCCTCATTGAACGCCGCCCAAGCGTCCTGCCATGAGGCGACGGCTCGGTAAAAATCCTCGATGATTCCTTCATGTTTCTTTGTTACTGGGGACGGTTGTGACCAAGGGAATCTAATCCCCAAAAACGCCGACCGCATCTCGCTTCTCTCCTTTCTCAAGAAATAGGAAAGCCCATATATTCCGGGCTTTCCTGTCTTTCTTTTGCTGTGGGTTCGTGCTCTACTTCTCCGCCCAACTCGTCCCAATATTCCCTTCGACCTCGACGGGAACCGGGTCGATGAATTCCGCCCCTGCAAGAACCATTTCTTTTTCCAGCATCTCTTTCATGGTTTCCGCTTTCTCCATCGGCCCTTCAAGGATAATCTCGTCATGAACATTCGCGGCCAAATACACGTCGTCCCACCCATACTCAAGCAACCGATCATAAACCCGGATTAACGCCCGTTTTAAAATCGACGCCCCGATGCCCTGGTCGGGAGAATTGGCAAGCATCGTGAACCTTGCTAGTGTTTTGCCTTTAAACCACGGCCACACCCGTTTACGTCCCGGCGGAATTGTCACCGAGACGAGCTTCACGCTGTAATACCCCGTATTATGATGGTGGAACCAATGAGGGACCGGGCTGTCCATCAGCGAACGTTGCTTTTGATGCCATTCTTCAATCTTGGGATAGGTCGCGAAAAACGCTTTCTTGGCCCGGTTCGCCTCAGTCAATGACATATCGACCCCGTAGTCATATTTCGCTGAATCAACTAGCCTTTGCGCACCGCAACCGTAGATCAAACCAAAATTGATCGCTTTTGATGCCTGTCGTTCATCCTTTGATACTTGGTCGATGTCTTTCCTCCCGACCGCCGCCGCCGTCAACCGATGTAGGTCTTGACGGTTTTGAAACGCCGTTACCATAGTCGGATCGCCGGACAGCCAAGCCATAATCCGCAACTCGATGGCCGAATAGTCAGCGATTACGAGGCAACGCCCTTCGGGAACCTCGAACAATTCCCGGTATTCTTTCGTTCGTGGGATCTGTTGCAGATTCACATCGCTTGACGTGAACCGCCCAACCCCCTTGTCCCCAAGTTGCCGGTAACTCGACCGGAGATGAGCGTAACCGTTGGGGTCGTCGCCCGTTTTCTCCAGCCAACTAACCAGGAAAGCGACCCGTTTTGTTTTTTCCCTAAATCCCAGAAGTAACCGGGCAAATTCGTCCCCCGCCCTGGCGAGGTCTTGTAACGTCTCGTCCCTGGTGTCCGTTACCGAATGTCCCACATGATTGAAATATTCCAGGACGTTTGGAATGCTCGCGGGGTTGAATCTTCCCGGCACGCCTTTTCGGACATCCTTGATCGTCTTAAATTCGCACCCAGAGGATTCCGCCATGCCGATTAATTTTATCTCAAGCTCGTCCCGCTCTCTGGTCAACGAATCCAACAATGCCTTGGTCGCGGTGAGGTTTAACGGCATCCCCGTTATCTCCATTTCAACGACGGAGGGCAAACAATCGAATTCTAACCGTGCGGCCTCCTCCATTTCGTTGCGCCGGATCAAGTCAAATAAAATCTCGTATAGGATAGGGAGAACCAAGACATCTTTAGCAGCGTAGAGAATTTGATCGTGACTCAGGGTTTCCGCCGACCAATCAGAGGTTTGTCCAGTTTTATCGAGCTTTACATTTAAGTGGCGATCAACGCAATCAGACAATCGATGCTTCGGATATACTTCTTTAAATCTGTATTTGCTGTTCTTAGAGGTCGTCGGTTCCATCTTGAAAAACCCAGCCCACACCAATTGCGATGCGAGCATGGTGTCGAACAGGTTTCGCATCGGTATGCGGCGACCCGCCGAAGCACGGATAAATCCGAGGTCGAAACTCAGGTTGTGGCCTATTTTTATTACATTGGGATCGCCGACCAACGCAACCAGGATTTCCACGATTTCTTTTCGTTCATCCGCCGACAAAGCAAACAGGTCTATAACATACGCTTTTGCCGACCCGCCAGGTACCGGGGATTTCCCGGCCTCGTCAACTAACCGCTTTGATCCGGGGTATTTAGGGATTCCGATTTGCACCAGCCTTATCTTTGCGGCAAGGGGGTCAAGCCCAGTGGTTTCCAAATCCAAACCGCATATACCGACCTTGGACGCCTCATTCACCACGGCTCGGAATCCTTCAAGGTCGGTCACGATCTCGATTTCTCCCTGGTCAAGCCATTCCGACCACGGAGTTTTCGGGGCGACCGTTTCTTCCTTGGATTCGGTTAACATGGATTTCGGTGGTTTATGGGTTTCTGATTCTTCGTCTTCCGGGAAGAGCGATGAGATTTTCCCTTGATTTCTTGATGGTTGCACTTTCTCGGGATTTTGCGGAAACACGAATTCAATGTCCGCTCCGTCGAGTACATCAGCTAGTTTGGCACGAAACCGGGTTAAAACACCGGAATCGACAGGACGTCCCAGGTGGAATATGCGCCGGTTTTTAACCGTCACTTGTTTCCGCACTGGACAATCGGCGACTATTTCTCCCCAGAATTTTTGCGCTTGCCGCATCTTGTGCTCTATGTATGTTAAGTGTTCCTTGGTACGCGGCCCGTCCTGCAGAGCCTCGATTTCGTCGATCATTTGATCGAATTGCCCGAGGGCCGACGGTCCGGTTACCTCAGCCCATAAACGAGGCACAGGATCGAGAACCGACTCGGCCACCCAAACAAAGAAATCGTTGTATAAACTGGCCGCGATATCCCGAAACTCGGTGTCGCTAATGGTACGATAAGGTTGCTGTTCTGCGAAATCCTTTAGCGCGGTGCTTAACATATTAACCAACTCCTCTTAATTTGTTTCATAGATCGGCACTGGGAAGCATTCTTTGAGAAACCAGTGATGTTTACCAAGACCCCGTGGGTCGGTGATAACCACATAACCACGATCATTCTCAGTGCGGATCAACCGGCCCACGCCGTGCCTCAACGTCATCGCGGTCAAGGGCACTATGACCGTTTTCCAAGCGGTTCGTCCAGCAAGCCAGCTTAAAGCCTCGATTAACGGTTCATCAGGGCGAGGAAACGGTATTTTTGCCACAATCAAGGTAGATAATGCGTCCCCTGGTATATCGACCCCTTGCCAGAAAGACGACACCCCGA